>JAGVKG010000041.1 GCA_020050685.1 Candidatus Obscuribacterales bacterium
GTCGCCTTGCCTGGGAGCAAGGCTTAATGAACACCCATATCCCCGAAGAATATGGTGGCATCGGTTTAGGAGTATTTGAAGGCTGCTTAATAGCCGAAGAAATTGCCGGCGGTTGCACCGGTATTGGTACAGCTATGGAAGCCAACAACCTCGCTTTGGCACCAATTATTCTTGCTGGCGATGCAGTCCAGAAAAAAGAATTCCTCACGCCAATGACCAAGGAACTTACCTTCGCTGCCTATTGTGTAACGGAGCCAGCCGCCGGTTCCGATGTAGCCGGAATCAAAACAAAAGCAGAGCGCAAAAATGGCGAATATATTCTCAATGGCGAGAAGATGTGGATTACCAACGCCGGTGTAGCAAGTTGGTATTACGTGCTTGCCTACACGGATCCGGACAAGGGTAATAAAGGTATGTCCGCCTTTGTTATACCAAAAGATACGGATGGAATTATCGTTGGCAAGAAGGAGAAAAACCTCGGACAACGAGCAAGTGATACCAGAGCCATTTCCTTTCAAGATGTAATAGTGCCGAGAAAATATTTGCTTGGCAGCGAAGGCGACGGATTCCGGATCTCCATGGGGGCCTTTGACCACACCCGTCCGTTAGTTGCCAGTGCAGCAGTAGGCCTAGCCAAATCCGCTCTAGAAAATGCACTACGTTATGCCACTGAGCGAAAGTCCTTTGGACAAGCAATTGCCAATCACCAAGCTATTGCATTTACATTAGCTGATATGGATAAAGACATCCAGGCAGCAAGGCTTTTGTGCTGGCATGCAGCTTGGCTGATTGACACAGGCGCAAGGAACACTCGCGAAGCAGCAATCGCCAAAGCATTTGCTGCTGACATAGCAATGCGCGTTGCTACAGATGCTGTGCAAATCTTTGGCGGTTATGGCTATTCTCAGGAATATCCAGTTGAAAAGCTAATGCGCGACGCCAAAATATTCCAGATTTACGAGGGTACCAGTCAAATTCAGCGCCTGATAATTGCCCGTCATCTACTTGCCACTGCTAAAGAATCGACCTCTTCTACAAACTAAATTGAATTGATCGTTCTTACGGAAGTCTAACTATCGAAAAAAATACTTACTTCGGACGATTTTTAAAAGGCCGAAAACTGTCAAAATGGAAAATTGACAAAGGAGAAGCCATATGGACAATGTAAAAACACATGCATCCATCGCCAACTTGGTAACCGAACGACATAGTCGTGCTCACGTGTTCGAAAGTCTCGGTATTGATTTTTGCTGCGGTGGAAAGAAGTCGCTGGAGGAAGTTTGCGCTGAGAAGAGACTGGACCTTCAGCTAGTGATCAACGAGCTAAAAAAATCCGATCAAGAGTCCGATACCAGGAAAGAAGGCAATGAGAAAGATTGGTCCAAGTGCTCAATTACAGAGCTTGCCGATCATATTGAACAAACTCATCACGTTTTTCTGAGAGAAAAGCTGCCATTTTTGGAAAAATTGGCGGACAAAGTAGCAAAAGTTCATGGCGACCGCCAACCGAGTTTGAGTGCCCTTAGCGCCCTCTTTCACAGTTTCAAACAAAATCTTGATATGCACTCCATGAAAGAAGAACAAATTTTGTTCCCCATGCTCAAGAGCTTAGACAAGTCTCACACCCGTCCCAGTTTTCATTGTGGCTCGATTAGAAATCCGATTGTCGTAATGGGATTTGAGCATGACGACGCTGGCGCTTGCCTAAAGAAATTTAGAGAATTCACCAATGATTACAGCATTCCCGACTGGGCTTGTAATAGTTATCGTACCTTAATGGAAGGCTTAAAGGAATTAGAACAAGACTTGCACATACACGTTCACAAAGAAAATCACATACTTTTCCCCAAGGCTCAGGAAACTGAAGCAAATCTTCCGCTAGGCTGACAGCTTTCTCACGAATCTGCGATTGGCTCAAAAAATGCATTGAAATGCCTGAGCTGTTGCGGTTGGCTAACGATTTTCATGCCGACAATTTTTTCACGTCGTCGATAAACATTTACCAAGGCTTCGGCGACATAATCATAGTGGCTTTGTGAATATACCCGCCTAGGCAGTGCCAAACGTACCAACTCCTTTTGCGCCGTAGTTTCCTTTCCCGTTTCTCGATTATATTTACCAAACATGACTGAGCCAACTTCACAGCTGCGAATACCGGCCTCCACATAGAGCTCACAAGCCAGCGCTTGTCCTGGAAATTGCAATGCCGGGATATGAGGAAGAAATTTCGCAGCATCAATATATAGAGCATGGAGTCCCGGTGGAGCGACAAAGGGAATACCATGTACCATCAATTTCTCCGCCACATACATGCTAGAAGCTTGCCGATAATGAAGATAATCTTCATTGATAGATTCCTCAATACCGACGGCGATTACTTCCAAGTCACGCCCAGAAAGGCCGCCATAAGTCGGGAAGCCTTCTGTAAGAACTAGCGCATCTTTCAATCTTCTAGCAAGGCTTCGATCACGGATGGCAATAAATCCTCCTATATTGGCCAAACAATCCTTTTTGGCTGAAACCAAGCAACCGTTTGCACCAATAAAGATTTTTTTCACTATCTCACTTACAGATAGACCACTGCAGTCCGGCGCACGCTGCTTGATTAACCAAGCATTTTCGGCAAAGCGTGCTGCATCAATATAAAAGGGGATTTCATGCTTACGCAATAATTTACTCATACCCTGGATATTAGCAAGAGATGCCGGTTGCCCACCTGCGGAATTATTGGTGATTGTTAACATGGCAAATGGCATTGCTTTAGCACCACGGGTGGTGATTAGTCTTTCCAATTTCCCTAGATCTATATTGCCCTTGAAAGGATAGCTGGAATTACTGTCTTTAGCTTCAGGAGTCGGTAAATCAATCGCTTCTGCACCACAAGCTTCCAGATTCGCACGCGTTGTATCAAAGTGAGTATTACTTGGAACGACATCTCCCGGTTTAACCAGCGCGGCAAAGAGAATCTTTTCGCCGGCACGTCCCTGATGCACAGGAATCACTTCCGGAAATCCAAATGTATTGGTGACAATCTCGCCTAAGCGATAAAAACTTGAACATCCCGCATAGGATTCATCGCCACGCATCAGGGCTGACCACTGTTGACTCGACATAGCCGCCATACCACTGTCGGTGAGCAAGTCAATAATTACATCCTGAGCACGCAATTGGAACAAATTGTATTTTGCTCGACAAAGCAGCTGTTTACGCTCGGCTCTTGTCGTAAAGCAAATGGACTCTACCATCTTGGCACGGAAAGGCTCAATGATCGTCTTCATCATTTACAAGCGTTACTCTCGCTAAGTTCTCTCATAAGATTCAAGTTTCTCGTAGAAGTGGTGATTAGTAATCATCCAAAAGGATGATTAGATAAAGAACGCCACAGGACAAAAAATGTCGTCGAGAAATCATGTTCGGAATTAATATCATCGTTCAGCCTGAATGATGATGCGAAAACAAACCACTCTTATCTAAAATACACGGTAACTACTAATGACAATACGGGACATGGGCATATGGCCGCAAGTACATCTTTGACTGAATCAGGAACCAGCCTCAGTCGTGAGCAGGCATTGATTCAGCTTCTGCTGGCCTATTTGCTCTGCGGACTTTTGTTTATGCTTCTTCCGGGCACATTTTTCGGTGTCTGGAACTTATTTGCCATCAGTATTGCCAAATCAGCAACTTCGGTATCACCGGCTTGGGTGCAAGCACACGGACATGCGCAGTTATTCGGCTGGATTGGCTGCTTCATCATGGGCATTGGTTTTTATTCAATCCCCAACTTACGCCGTGTCTCGACGTGGTCATTTTGGGAAGGTTGGCTTTGTCTGTTATTTTGGACAGGGGGCATATCCCTGCGTTGGTTTGCCAACGTTTATCAATGGCAATGGGAAATTCTTTTGCCCTTATCTGCCAATCTTGAGCTGGCAGCAACCTTGCTCTTCTTCTTTCGCTCAATTCAAGGTCATCGGGTACAAGGTGGATTAAGACATAAAATAGAATCTTGGGCCGTACTAGTGATTGTCGGTACCATCGGTTTAATTGCTACGATGGGCCTAAATGTTTTCGAAACTTTTAGATTAGCTATATCTGGTGCTTCGCCGGTTTTTCCAGCTAGCTTCAACAATAAATTCCTGACATTTTCTCTTTGGAGCTTTGTTCTTCCCATTGCTTGGGGCTTTAGTGCACACTGGCTGCCAATTTTCCTTGGCTTGAAACCAGTCAAATCCAAGTATTTAAATTTTGCAATTATAGCTAATTGTCTTGGACTAATTGCTCTATTCTCGCCAAGTTTGCTTGTATCCACAATTTTATTTCTCGCAGCTGCCATTTCAATTGTTCTTGCAATCCGTCTGTTTGAAGCGGGTGATAGAGCGCCAAAAACGCAAGGCGTACACGAAAGTTTTCCAGTCTTCATTCGCATTGCGTATACGTGGCTGGTAATCGCAAGCCTGCTTGCTGTCTGGGCTCAATTGTCAGCAAACTCGCATGGGATAAGTGGTGCCGGACGCCACGCACTTACGGTAGGTTTCCTGATGACAATGGTTTTTACGATCGGCCCGCGTGTACTGCCGGCCTTTCTTGGGCGAGAGAAGCTCTACAGTAAGATTTTGATGTTTCTTGCGCTGTTAACTATTAACACTGGCTGTTTGCTCCGTGTAATTTCGGAAATTTTAGCTTATCAAAACTATGCCGCCTGGGCATGGCTCATGCTCCCCCTCTCCGCCACCTTAGAACTTGCCGGCGTGGTTATTTTCACAATAAACATGCTTGGCACCTTCGTGCAGCCAACCATGTTACCACCACAACGATAGGAGCATTTCTTGTGATTACTAAAGAACACGACACCGATTCTTCTACCAAGAGGAGAATCATCGTCATTGGTGCGGGTATTTCCGGCTTGGCTGCCGCTTATAAACTCGTTTGCAACAAAATCGATCTTGAAGTAATTCTATTGGAAGCTAATGCAAAAGCAGGTGGTGTCATTGGAACACTTAATCAGACCGAAGCAATTATTGAATGTGGTCCGGAGGCTTTCACAACAGCAAAGCCGGCTATTGTAGATTTGGCAGAAAGTCTGGGAATATCCGATCGAATCATCGGCACAAGTGACCAACATAGAACAACCTTCGTTGCATTTGACAAAAAACTTCATCCATTGCCGGATGGGTTTGTCCTGCTGGCACCGACCAAATTTTTTCCCTTCATTATGTCCAGGTTATTTAGCCTTTGCGGTAAGCTCAGAATGGCTCTGGACTTAGTGATTCCGCGTCGCATACCGACTGAAGAGGAGGACGAGACTTTAGCCGGTTTTGTCAACCGCCGGCTTGGCCGGGAGGCTCTAGAGCGAGTAGCACAACCCATGGTGGCAGGCATCCAAACTGCTCATCCGGAGAATCTGAGCGTCAAGTCAGCCATGCCGCAGCTTTTGGAATTTGAAAAAAAGCACGGTAGCATAATCCTCGGACTTCTATCCGAGCGATTCAAGCTAAACAAGACCAATGGCACTGTAGAAGGTAACTCGCGAGGAGCTCGATACGGCACATTTGCGACTTTTGACAAAGGTATGAGCGTGCTGGTAAGCGAGTTAGTAAAAGCATTGCCGGCTGGCTGTCTCAAGACAAATCATCAAGTAACTTTTCTAGTACCAGGGACCGAGCGGCGTTTTGACGTTCACCTCAAAGACGGAACCAAACTACCGGCCGACGGGGTAATTTTGGCATTGCCTGCTCCGCAAGCTGCACGCATTGTCTTTGATGCTTATACTCAATTGGCTTCATTGCTAAACAAAATACCCTTTGCTTCATCTGTTGTAGTCAGCCGCCTTTATCAACGCTCCGCCATCCCACATCCGCTCAGAGGTTTCGGTTTTGTCGTACCACGGAGCGAAGAACGTACGATACTGGCTTGTACCTTCAGTAGTGTCAAATTTGTCAATCGTGCTCCCCAAGACAAAGTTCTTTTGCGCATATTTGCTGGTGGTGCCCTTCAACCTGGCATCTATGCGCTTGCCGATCAAAAACTGGAAGAGCTAATCACAAGAGATCTTAGTCTATACCTAGGGATAACCAGTAAACCCTTACGCAGTATTATCAGTCGACACTTAAATCGTACACCACAATATCATGTCGGGCACACGAAAATAATCAAGGAAATTCAAACTGTCTTAGCTGGATTTCCAGGTCTAGCGCTAGCCGGAAATGCCTACGCTGGTGCTGGTCTTGCTGATTGTGTGGCCAGTGGTAACAAAGCAGCAGAAAGCGTTCTTCTCTCTCTTGCCAATTCCCTGACTATCCGCAACCCAGTTATCCACAAATAGAGTAGCCGCAACCTTGGCAAACATAGCAGCCATCGATTGCTAGCCATTCATTGCTACCACATTTATCACAAACTGACCTGAGCTCTTCCTTTGATTGTTGCCTCTGCTTAGCATTCACCGTGCTTACGCCCAATTGCCCCTGTGAGTGACCAGGCATACCAGGAGCATCAAACCAACGTCTGTAATGCTGAATAGCCTTAGCCAATCCATCGCAAGGCGATTGAATTACGGCTGCCTTATCAGAATCACTGAATGTGAAAAAGGCTGGATAACCGGACTGAATGTTGACCAACTGCTTAACAATTATTTCCTCTGCGGAGGCACGTTCTTCCTCGCCAAATTGTGCAGAATACTGCAGAAACGCCGAGGCTAAGCGACCCACCGCTTCGAACAAACCGGACTCAATTGCACCCGGCTTACCCATTCTAGCGTAAACCTCAATTAATTCACCTGGCGCTGATGATTGATGATTGAGGGTCACATGCAAAGTTGAGCCTCCATAAGGTGTACCGACACGCACTTTATACGTAAGACCGGTTGTCTCCTCAATTGCCAAATTTCGCCGGATTGGCTTACCTAAGGTGCTAAGCAGATCATCTTTGGCTGCCGACAATTGCGCGGCAATTGTCTCAACTGGTTGACTAAGCCTTGAGCCATCCGGGTAGAAGGTAATACTTTTTACACCTAGATTGTAGGTGAGCATAAGTGCATCGGCTATGGCATTCTCATCTAGATCCATGGGAATTGAACAAGTATTCGAAACGGAGTTGAAAGCTTCAGGATATTCACTTGCTCCTTCGTACACAGCAGCAAGATGTCGCACATATGCCTCCGGTGTTACCTCGACACGAACCGGAAAGGCCTTTTGCACGGGTTCGGGAATTTCTGAAAGGCCTCGACACGATTTATGATTTTCGCGGATTTTCTGCATGAGTGCTTGTTGAGCATCTTCACTTTCCGGCCAAGCGTTGTGTTTGTACATCACCTCGCGAAAGCCTGGTGCAACAAAATCAACTTGGCGCGAACGTACCTTGCGCGAAAAAACAATGCCATTATGAGGATCAACACCCCAGCTTGTCTGTAATGCCTGAGCAAGAGTTCCTGTCGGAGCATTGTTGGCCACGCAACTGTTACGCATGCGCAAACCCTTCTGATAAAAACGACTACCTTCCCAGAGCGGATAAACTCCGCGCTCTTCCGCCAATTGACCGGATGCTTGCACGGATGCTGCAATATAATGACGATATAGATCAGCTGTGGCTTTCAAAGCCTCATCTTGGCCAAATTCCAACTCCAAACGCGAAAGGTACTCCGCCAGTCCGGCAAATCCCCCCCCATTCCGCCTTTCTCTCCGTGAAGTCAAATTTTGCTGTGCAATTGGATACCAAGAAACATCTGTAACATTGTCCATAAAACGTTGTTGCAATCTTGCTACGGCTTGCATTACCTGTACATTGTAAGTGCCATCTTCCTTCCAGAAATCACGATGTGCAGCATGCATGGAAGACAAATTACAGACTCCCATGAAGAGAGTGCCATCGTGAGCTACTCCGGCTGGTAAGAATTGCTCACCACATGGATTACAGGTTGTCAGATCATATAGATGATTATTGGCATTGGTATCATTAATCAGGTCATAAAATGCAATACCAGGTTCGCCGGATGTACTCATTCCCTGAACAATTCGCTTGAACACATCCGGAGCATAGAAATGTCCACGTACCCGCGCTTTCTTGTCCAGCAACATTACTTCCGCACCGCGCACGGCACGAGCTGCCTCCATGGCTTCGGGAAATTCTTCTATATCAACGCAATATTCCTCGTAAAGTTGCTCTTTGGTCAATCGATTGATCTTGGCTAATCCAGTCTGATCGTCAATTACCGGTCTGCGCGGATCGTACACTGCTTGCGTCCAGATTTGCTTGTTGAATGTAGCCGGATAGAAACGCCTATTTCTCACGGCCTCCATAAATCCAGGCATGGCTAGGACGGAAATATTGGTATTGCTCAAATAGTTCTGACGCTGAAGAAATTGCACATACTGTTTGCCAAATTCACGCTCAGCCTTGGCCCATACCTGCTTGCGATAATCTTCTTCGGACTGGCCAGGCTGTTGCTTGTTCCCGGCAAGAAGTCGTTTGAATACCTGGCTTAATTTTGGTTCTGGTAAAAGCTTTTTCTTTTCGATGAAAAAGAGAATGTCGGGATGATCCGAGTTACGAATTTCCATCAGTGCGCCGCCTCGGCGACCTCCTTGGGCAACGGCTTCCACTGCTTTTGCTATGCTCATTTCATAAAAACGATCTGGTCCGGAGGCTGCCGCACCATTAGAAATAACTGATGACCAAGGACGCAATGAAGATGTATTCAACCCCATGCCCATAGCTGCCTTTGCTGCCATCGCCTCCATCTTCGCTGCTCGTTGAATACTTTCCAGACTATCTAAAACATAGGCCACACCACAAGCTGCTAGGCAGCCTTTGCCGCGTATCTGAGAGGCAATTCGTCCCATACTTATTTCATGTACACTGTGATCATCTGTATTGTCAGCTTCGAAACGCTCTCTCAGCTCATCGGTCTTTAGCCAGATTTCCTCGTCACTGAGGTTAGCTAGCACACCATGTGCCCAATACTTGAGCACCATCAACGATACTGCCGGATCAGCATTGATGTTGGCCGGCGTGTTGGCCCAAAATCTTTGATTGCCGATATTATCTGCAAACACTGCTGCCCAATAGGCAACCTTGGGATGAGCAAGAGCATCATCAAGTTCGATATTAATGATTTCAGAGGCAGGCAATACATATTTTAGTTCGGCAATTGCGACTGCTTTTGCAACCCGGTGAATAATTTCATTCAAATCCTCGATGGGTTGACCGGTGAGAAGATCACGCTTGGCATACAGTTCCACCAAGGTCTGCTTAGTAGATTCCCAATATAGATCCGTGTAGTCCCTTTCCGACATCTCTAACAACTCATCTTTTAGAAACTCGACAAATTGGCTAATCTCTTCACTATTAACCAGCGTTTCCATATTGTGCATTAGCACTTCGTTATCTCTATCCACCTCCCCTGCCGCTCCTGTTACTGTACCCATATCCGTACCTGTATCTGCCACTGATTCACGCATTTCCGCCCCCTTTCTTGCCGTTGATATATACGAAGTGCACAGCTTGAGAATTGAACCCGAGTTGTGATGCAATTTATCTCATTGTTTTTTGTCCGATGCATACTCCGAAAGGATGATCGCGAAGAAGCTTTAATCTGGGCCTGCCAAGAAAGTTTAGGCAGAGACAAATAAGAAGATTGCACCATTTGGGATATGCAAAAGCCGCTAGCTATGCGATCTATGCCATTTATATAGATTTTGGGTTGACTTTTAGCCTCGTCTCTTAGGATGAGAACCTGAAAGTAACAAGAGATTTTTTAGTCAATCAGGTTGATGCTTGAGCCAAATCGAGGTGAAACAATAGCCCTGTTTCAATCAGATTTATCCTAGTCAGACAAAGGAGATAAAAATGGCCCAAGCAATAAAAATGGGTTTGTACGGTTGGTACTTGCAGACCGCGGAGGAAGCTTGCAAAGATGGCAACTACGAAAGAGTAAAACAAATTCTTATACCAACATTGAATGAATTAGAAAAACATCTTGAGGAGATACGAGCATCCATTGTTAGAGCAACTGATTGCCTGGCACGAGCAGAGCAGCACAGTTCCTGAAACAATTCAGCCAAAAGGATGAGCTAATCCAGGCCAAAGAAGGTTGGAAAGCTATTCCAGACACACCATAATGTTAAGGGTATGGCTATTGGCGGCAAGACCGAACAAAGGATACGGAAAGCGAGAAAAATATGAAAGCAAAAGCAGAAACGAAATCACTTATCCTGGGTACTTTAGCCTTTACCGTCGCATTCGCGATTTGGGGGCTGCTGGCCGGGCTAATGCCAATCTTGAAAAAGGAACTGGCCTTGACGGCTCAACAAGCCAGCCTGCTTGTCGCCTTGCCAGTGGTCCTGGGATCTCTGGGCAGAATACCAGTTGGTATTCTTGCTGATCGCTTCGGCGGTAAGCGAATTTTTTCCATTCTGCTTTTTGCAATAGCACTGCCGGCAATTGCTCTGGGATTTGTCCATAGTTATCAGGGATTTTTGATCACCGCTTTGTTTCTGGGAATAGCTGGTACCAGTTTTGCTATCGGAATTACTTTTGTTTCACGCTGGTTTCCCTCAGAAAAGCAAGGAACCGTACTAGGTATTTACGGCATCGGAAATATTGGACAGTCTATTGCTGTCTTTGGCGCTCCGGCGCTTGCTCTTGCCATTGGCTTAAAGGGCGCTGTTTGGGCATTTGCGGCTTTCGCCTTGATCTATGCAATTTACTTTGCCACAAACGCAGAAGATGCCGAATGGAAATTGCCTGCCAAAACTCTCTCGCAGTCTATGCGCATCTTTCTTGAAAAACCAATGTGTTGGGTATTGAGCCTCTTGTACTTTCAAACATTTGGTGGCTTTGTTGCATTATCAATTTATATGCCTATGTTACTTAAGGAACTCTTTGGACTTAGCCCTGCCGATGCGGGTTTACGTACCGCCCTATTTGTTGTGCTGGCCACAGCAACACGTCCACTAGGCGGTTGGCTGTCCGACTCATTTGGCGGCAGCAAAGTTATAGCAATTTCTCTTTTTGGCTTAATTCCCTGTGGGCTATTGTTGGCTTCTTCTGACTTAGGCTATTTTACTGTTGGTGCACTGGGAGCCGCATTTCTGGTCGGTTTAGGAAATGGCGGCGTTTTTAAATTAGTGCCGCACTATTTCCCCAAGGACGCAGGAACAGTCACTGGTCTTGTTGGTGCTGCTGGTGGCATGGGCGGATTCTTTCCGCCGCTTGTGCTTGGCTGGTGCAAAGACCATATGGGTTCATTCAATCCTGGTTTTTATATGCTTGCGGTGTTTGCCGCACTATGCCTGATTACGCTTTACCTCACGATAATCAAGCCCTCTCGCCACGAGCTTGCCCGAGAACACAAATTCTCGTCCGTATAATTGGCGATACAGCGCAGGTCGTGACACCAGATCCGAAGGTATGAATTCCCCTCTCATGATTCCTGCAAGAAAAATAATAGAGCGCCTGCACCCTGCCTATTTTGCCATGGTAATGGCCACTGGCGTTGTCTCCATAAACATCTACCTGGAACACTGGCAGTTTTTGGCCCATGCTCTTTTATGGCTCAATGTCACAGTCTTCTTGATTTTGGTCACATTGACTTGCCTCCGCATTATCTGGTTTCCTTCGTTCTTCTTAGCTGATCTCACCGACCACAATCGCTCGATTGGTTTTTTTAGTGCAGTAGCTGCCAGTTGTGTTCTTGGTAGACAATTCATCGTTGTCACGGAAGACTATCAGCTGGCCAAGTTGCTCTGGTTTGCGGGGTTAATTTTGTGGCTGTTCCTTACCTACACAATTTTTACTGCCCTAACAGTTAAGGAATCTAAACCGACTTTAGATCAAGGTATTAACGGCGGCTGGCTCCTTTCCGTTGTCGCCACACAGGCAGTCTCTGTTCTGGGCTCAATGCTTGCCCAACAATTTGGCCCTTATGAGCAACCGGTGTTATTTTTTTCCTTATCACTCTGGCTCTGTGGTGGCATGCTTTATATTTGGATGATCTCGCTTATCTTTTACCGATATACGTTTTTCAAATTTTCGCCCTCCGACCTTGCCCCTCCTTATTGGATCAACATGGGCGCCATGGCCATATCAACCTTGGCCGGTACGACGTTGATTCAAAATGCAGACCAGTTTGTTTTCCTGCAAGAAATACTTCCTTTTATAAAAGGTTTCACTATGTTCTTTTGGGCTACGGCAACCTGGTGGTTTCCAATGCTATTATTTTTAGCCCTTTGGAGACATTTTTATAAGCGCTTTCCCTGGGTGTACGATCCATTATACTGGGGACTGGTCTTTCCTTTGGCCATGTATGCCGCCTGCACTTTTCAGCTGGCCGGTATTATCGGCCTGCCCATCTTGCTTACCCTTTCTCGGTGCTTTGTCTATATATCCCTAATTGCTTGGCTAATCGTATTTGCCGGGTTTTTGTCAAGGCTATACAGAAGTGATCCACCTTAGGCATTTGTACCACGTCGTTTCTCCTTCACTGACAAAAGCCGTGTGCCTATAGAAGAGAACATGCAGGCCAACTTTTCGCAGAGATTTGCTTTGTCGATTTCAAATGACTGGTGGCAAAGTTCACTTGCTTGGGCAAATTTCTTCTGGGAACAAAACACATCTGACATCTCACACAGCTTCGCGCCAATCTCTCCGGCAGATGCGGTATCCCTTATCTCCAGTGCGGCCTTGCAAAGTGGCTGTGCATCAGCATTTTTGCCTTGCTCGCATAATACCAGTCCCAAAGCATTGAGATTCTCTGCCAATTCCTCTTGATCCGCATCCGGCAAGCTTTCGCGTATGGACAGAGAGCGTCTGAAAAAATCTTCTGCTTCGCTCAATTTGCCTTGAGCATGGCAAAGAAGTCCCAAGAAAGATAATGTCTGCGCCAGGTCCTTATTTTTAGGTAGGCCAGATAATTTAAAAATATGCACAATTCTCCGATAAAGATTCTCTGCATCAGCAAATTTTTCCTCAGCATAGCAAACTATTGCCAGACTATTCAGACATGGAATTACAGTCGGATGATTCGGTCCGATAATTTGTTCTGTAATTCTCAGCGATTGCCTTAGCAAAGGTTCTGCCTTGGCAAATTCCCCTTGCTGGCAATACAACTTGGCCAGTTCCGCTAAGACCATTGTCAAAGCCGGATCGTTGGCACCAAATGTTTCCTTTCGTATAGAAAGAGCCCTCAAATAGAGAGGCTCAGCCTCAGCATATTTACCTTGCTCCCGATAAGCATTTGCTAGTCCGCAAAGCACCTCCGGCAAAATGGATTGAACATTATGAATGTTACCTTCCATTTCGGCCAAAGCCGATCCGAGCATTTTTTTGCATCTTTCAAATTCACCGTTTTTATATGCGCTTTTAGCTGCTCCAATATAGGACTCCCATAAGCCTTGTTGTGTTTCATCGATCATAATTCTTACCTCTCTTAATGTCCCTTTTGGAGTACGAAATCCACAAATAAGATCGTATTCTTATTCTTGTTGACCGAGAAGCAATTCACATCAGTCTTGGTGCTTATTTGGTATCGGTGATTATCAAAAAACAGGATGGTTACCATTTTGTGCTCATCCTCATAGTGGATGCAAGCTAAGCAAAATCAAATAAAATGGATATTAGCTCATTAGTCTTCCGCAAAGTTCAAAATCAACCATTTATCCTACCCCCAAGTGTTAAATGGAACTTTGCGGAAGCTCCTATTTTAAAGTTGCAATTTCAGTCACGGAACTATTGACTCATGAATAAGAAATACTGGTGGCAACCGCTATTTATTGTCCTGGCAGCGGGAATAGCCGGTGTCTTATTTATGGGCGTTCGTACATATCAGGACGCACCGCCAATTCCCAACTATTTAACTAAATCCGGCCTGACGGTCATATCACATCAGAACATTATTGATGGGCAGCAGGTTTTCCAGAAATATGCGCTTATGGATTATGGCAGCATGTTTGGCGATGGCGCCGGCCGCGGCCCTGATTACACTGCTGATGCACTGCACAATATTGTTGTTTCCATGAAGGAGTTTTATCACAAGCAACAGTCGGATGCTTCAAATCCAAGTTTAGCTTTGGCATTAGATGCTATAACAATAAATGAAATCAAGAGCAATTTTTATAATCCGGCAAGTGGTGAAGTCTTGCTTTCTGATGCACAAGTTTATGCCTATGAAAAGCTAGTCACCCATTACAAAAGCTTGTTTTCCACGGGCGAGCATGAATCGATGCGTCCCAGACACTACATCGTTAGTTCAGAGGACTTGCGCAATCTCAGTTCTTTCTTTTTTTGGGGAGCCTGGGTATGCAGTAGCAAACGCCCTGGCTTCACCTACAGCTATACGCACAACTGGCCCTATGATGAGCAGGCAGGCAATTTGCCTACAGCGCCAGTCATCTTCTGGAGTTTCGTCGGCTGTCTGGGGCTATTGGTCGGACTGGGGGCTGTTCTTTATATGCGCGGGCGATTAGACAAACTAATTAGTCTTTCAACCTCGGCAGACCCAGCTCTTGAACCTCCTCCTACCATAACATCAGTGGCCGAATTTTTACCTTCACCTACACAAGTTGTTTCATACTGGTTTTTTGCCGCCGCCGCAATCGTTTTTCTCTTGCAGATATTTGCCGGCGTGCTGACAATCCATGATTTTGTCGGCCTAACCAAATATTTTGGATTTGACACAGCTCCTCTATTGCCGGTGACAATCACCCGCAGCTGGCACCTCCAACTTTCCCTTTTCTGGATCACGGCTTGCTGGATGGGTGCTTCAATTTTTGTTCTTCCTATGATGGCCGGCTACGAGCCCAAAGCACAGCTTGCCTGGGTAAAAGGATTGTTCATTCTGCTTGTCGTCACGGTAATTGGCTCCACGGTCGGCATTTTTGCCGGTCCGAAAAATTGGCTTGGACAATGGTGGCACTTGTTGGGTAATCAGGGATGGGAATTTGTTGAATTAGGTAAGCTCTGGCAATATCTTTTGTTTGCCTGCTTCATCCTTTGGGGAATTATTGTTTGGCGCGGCATTAGGCCATTGTTTGCCAATCGAGAGCCGCTGGACTTGCCAAAGTGGTTATTCTACACAATCGTATCAATTAATGTACTCTTTTTATCCGGTTTTGTTGCCACTCCCAACACAAATTTTGTGATCGCTGATTTTTGGCGTTGGTGTGTCATACACATGTGGGTGGAGGCATTCTTTGAGGTTTTTACTACGGCAATTATTGCTTACTTCTTGTATCACATGGGACTTGTAGCTAAGGGATCTGCGTGTCGAATCGTCTATTTGTCATGCATTTTATTTCTTGGCTCCGGACTTTTAGGTATTGCTCACAACTTTTATTGGAATGCAAAACCTGTCGTAACACTAGCGGTGGGCAGTGTATTCTCTACACTACAGGTGGTGCCTCTCGTACTGTTGTCGCTCGAAGCCTGGCGTTTTCGTCAACTACCAAGTCTGACCTTCAAAAAGCATGGGAAGCCTGACAATTTTGGTCAAACACAGTCATTTTTATTTCTGCTTGCTGTCAATTTCTGGAACTTCATGGGTGCTGGTGTCTTTGGCTTCATCATCAATTTACCAATCATCAATTACTTTGAGCATGGAACTTACTTGACGGTCAACCATGGGCACGCAGCCCTTATGGGCGTCTATGGTAATCTCTCGCTGGCAGCACTGCTCTTTTGCAGTCGCTACCTGATTATGCAAGGCCGTTGGAATGAAAAAATACTCAACTGTGCATTTTGGTCTCTCAATATTGGACTTGCTTTGATGGTAGCGCTAGATCTTTTTCCGGCAGGAATAATGCAATTTCAAGCCGTCCTTGATCACGGACTATGGTATGCACGCTCGCAAGAGTTTATTCTCGGCATACCCTTTCAAACCCTAACCTGGATGCGTGCAATTGGTGGCTACATATTCGCGTTGGGAGGAGTGATACCACTTGTTTGGTTTGTTTTAAGCCGAAGCCTATCTATTAAGCAAGCCGGATTACAAACTATGCCGGCTGAAGACGGCTTCGAATGCAAGCCTATGGCCTGCGGTCTTGTGGTCGAGCCGGACAATTCATAGCCTCGTCCGAGCCGGGGCAGTCAAATGAGCAAATGCAATCAGTATGTAGCCAGTCTTCGGCAACTTTTTTAATTGCCGCCAACAATTGAGGCAGCTGTCGTCCTTTTTCTGTAAGAAAATATTCCACCTTCTTTGGACCGCTGGTAGTGACGTTACGATCAATCAAGTGGTGCTGCTCCAGCATGTGCAAACGCTCTTGCAAGACCTTCATACTCAGGCCTGGAACCCGTGCTAAAAATTGCCTGGTTCGGGTGGGCTGAATCGATAACTCACGCAAGATTTCTATAGACCATTTGCAACTCAAAATCTCAAGCAAAAAGGCTATCGGACATACGGATTTATCTATCGTTGTCTTTTTTTCTACAGGGGTATTGATTTCATCCATATAAAAGCTCTTGTTCCACTAAGTATTCCATACGCATAGAATGAACTTATCTAATTCGAGCAACCATTCATCAGATTAAGTTTCGCTGATTGGTTACCTTTTGGTATCCACCCTAAGGATGATAAACACAGGCCTTAATTGCGAGAAACTAGACCAAATAGGAAGGAGGGCTGTCAATGAGTAGAGAACAAAGATCTTGGGCTGAGCCTTATAAGATAAAGGTTGTTGAGCCAATTAGGATGACCACACGCGAAAGGCGCAACAAAGCCCTAGAAGAAGCCCATTTCAATTCCTTTCTTCTTCGCTCGGAAGACATTTATATAGATCTTTTGACCGATAGTGGCACGTCAGCAATGTCCGACTATCAATGGGCCGGCATGATGATGGGCGATGAAGCCTACGCTGGTTCCAAAAATTTCTATAATCTTCAGGACAAAATAGAAAAATATTATGGCTATCCTTATGTAGTGCCGACGCATCAAGGACGAGGTGCTGAGCACCTTTTGGCCCAATTGCTGATTAAGCCAGGAGATGTAATTCCCGGAAACATGTACTTTACGACAACCAAGGTACATCAAGAGCTTGCTGGTGGAACATTCGTCGATGTAATTATTGAACAAGCCCATGATCCTACCAGCCTGCATCCTTTTAAGGGAAATATTGATATCGGCAAACTCAAGGATTTGATTTACAAGGTCGGAGCGGCCAGGATTCCTTATGTCAATCTCCAAGCTTGCGTGAATATGGCAGGTGGTCAACCCTTTTCCTTAGCTAACCTCAAAGAATTACGACAATTGTGCGGACAGTTTGGCATAAAAATAATTCTTGATGCCACTCGAGCCATGGAAAATGCTTGGTTCATAAAGAGACGAGAACCAGGGCAATCAAAGCGCTCTTGCGCTGAGATTCTCTATGAGATTTGCTCTCTCACGGATGGTTGTATCATGTCCGGCAAAAAGGACTTGCTGGTGAACATGGGCGGCTTTCTTGCCTTGCGAGATGAAAAGATTTACGGGAAAGCCTGCGAGCTGGTTGTAATTTATGAAGGACTGCACACTTATGGTGGCATGTCCGGACGCGATATGGAAGCTATGGCTCGCGGCATTGAAGAAGCAATCCAAGACGATCATTTGAGAGCTCGAATTGGGCAGGTACAGTATTTAGGACAGAAGCTGTTAGATGCGAACATTCCCATTGTTGAACCAATTGGTGGTCACGCAGTTTATCTTGATGCCAACCGCTTTCTTTCGCATATTCCTCAAAATGAATTTCCAGCCCAAGCATTAACTTGCGCACTGTATCTTGATTTCGGCATAAGAACAATGGAAAGAGGCCTGGTTTCAGCAGGGCGCAATAGCAAAACTGGACAACATCATCCTAGTCAGCTCGAACTTGTCAGGCTAACCATTCCTCGCCGAGTCTACACGCAAGCACATATGGATGTCGTAGCGGAAACAACCATTGCCTGCCATCACGCCCGTAAATCAATCGCTGGGCTCCGTATGACATATGAGCCCGACAAACTGCGTTTCTTTCAAGCTCACTTTCAACCAATTGGTTCTTGGACCAATTCGTTTTCTTCTGAATATCCGATCTTGCAAGACCCGTTGTTAGAGCTCGCAAACACTATTTTCTAAGGGGTGGTCCATAAAAATGGACGGGCTTAATAACAACATCATGCTTTTTGTGCTTGCCGGTTTTTTTGCACAAATCGTCAATGGTTCACTGGGTATGGCATATGGTGTTCTTTCCAGTGCCTTATTACTCTCACTCGGCTTAGCGCCCAGTGCAGCCAGTGCCAGCGTGCATCTGTCAGAATTATTCACACAGGCAGCCTCAGGCTATTGCCACAAACGTTTGGGCAATGTCGATCCACAACTTGCGAGGAGACTGATTCTACCCGGAATAATTGGCGGTATAACTGGTGCCTATCTCTTAACAAAAGTTCCTGGACACGAGATCAAGCCATTCATATCTTTATATCTTTTGTTCATAGGTTTGCGCATTTTTCTGCGAGCCTTCAATCGAGAGAGCTTTCGGCAAAGAAAAAGCACACCTCGGTCCTTGGGCTTGGTGGCAGGTTTCTTAGATGCCATAGGCGGGGGCGGCTGGGGTTCGATTGTCACTTCAAACCTTGTCGCCCATGGAAATAATCCTCGATATGCCATTGGTTCGACTAATTTTGCCCGTTTCTTCGTCACTCTTGCGACTGCGGTAGTATTCGTTGCCACCTTGGGGCTTGTCCACATTCAAATCATCATAGGATTGTCACTAGGCGGCATAATTGCCGCTCCAATAGCAGCGCCCATTTGCAAATATCTCAAGCCAAGACCTCTAATAGTTGCTGTCTCAACCCTAATCATCGGCTTATCCATCCGCAATCTCTGGCAACTGCCGATAGTGACACAAATTGCCACAAGCACTCAACGACTATTCTTTTAAGACTGAAAGAACGTCCGGAAACTTTGGGCTAAAATACCTTCAGCAGGAGTTTGCAAGCCGCCACCACCAAGGCTACCGCTAACAGCCGGCGCAACAGTGTGTTGGAAGCGTAATTGGCACCAAAAAATGAACCAAGTAAGCCACCAATCAGACCGGCTGTCAGTAAGGGCAAGAGATCACCAATGAATATGCTATGCCTTGCTGCTCTACCGAATAATCCTGCTAATGCATTGACGATGATAAAACAGGCAGAAGTTGCACCGGTTTTCTTTGCATCTGCCCAATTCATGAGCAGTAGAAGTGGGCTAAGAAAAATGCCGCCACCAACACCGACGATGCCAGAAATCAAACCAATTGCTGCGCCGGCACAAGCTGTGATTGTCCAACTTGGAACGGCAATCGATCGAATAAGGCCGGATGGTGCAGTCAGGATTGCCAGTCGCATAGCTGCAACCAAAAGAGTGATTGCTAGCAACAATTCGTATACCTGGGTTGGTACAACCAACAAGCCACCAAGAAAAGCGCAAGGAATTGAGGGAATAATAAATGGCAGAGTTAGCTTGGCGGAAAAATGCCCAGCGCGTGCATAAAAGAAAAACGCCAAACCAGCAACAAGTAAATTAAGGATGAGGGCGGTTGTTGCGGCCTCATCCGGTTTCGTACCAACATAAGACAAAATAGCTAAATAACCGGAAGCACCACCGTGCCCAACTGCTGAATACAGAAATGCAACCAAAAGCGTTGTCGCCGGCAACAAGAATTTACTAGACAATGATAAATCAATCATGCAATCGAAAGATGCTCAGGCACAGAATCAGTAAAATGCATACCGGTAACTGAGTTAACCAACTCGGGTGTAATTTTTTCCACCAGCCCTATATGATTCTCACCAGCACCGGATGAGGCCATAAGCACTCGATTACCGGCATTAATTAATTGAAGCTCAATTGCCTCATATAAATTAGCCGCTGCACTACAGTTAGCAATGTTACCGTACTTTGCAAACGATTCATAGAATTTGCTTGGGGCAAATCCCAGTGCTTCTCTCCAGGCAGGAGAGGCCCACTGAACAGGCTGATGCGTAACCAAAAAGTCCAAATCACTTACCGTCAAACTGATTTTCTCAAGGGCCTTGCCTACTACTTCCACCATGTCCTTTTGCGAATTGGCTGCAATTTCCTTAGTGGCTTGCGGATTGTAAAAGGTAACAAATTCTTGTTCATAACGAGAACGGGATCCGCTTTGTTTGATCAGTTGGGGAGATCTTCTTTGCAGGATAATACCATTGTGTCGGCTGCCGTGACTTGTGGAATGGGAAGTGATGAATCCATACCCCTCCTCTACTCTAGCAACAACACCGGCAACAGCAGCATCTCCGGTGTTTACAGAAAAATAATCCGACTTATCTGTAACCATGGAATCGATGTAACTAGCTACAATCAATACCTTGTTTTTTATTCCAGCCCGAACCAGTGCTTCAGCAACTTCCAAAGCCGTGATGAACGATGAGCAACAAGAGTCTACCTCAAAAGCACCGGCGTTTTGCAGTTGTAATTTATGTTGTACAAGGGATGCGTTAGGAGGCAGGGGTAAATCTGGAACCTGCGAGCTGGTAATCAGAAGGTCAATCTCACTCTTGTCAATCTTTCCGTTAACTAGGGCTAAAGCCCCAGCCAAAGTCTCTGCATCAGATGGCAGCATTGGGTGCGGAACGATTGATTGAGCCTGTGATTCAGGATCGATTGGTACACGCCGACGTTCTTTTGTGCCTTGAAATGGATCCGCTTGTTTGCTTGTCGGCAAATTTGCTATCCAAGTTTTAAACCAAGGCTGCCGCTCCCAACCATCAAAGTTGCTTTCTATGCTTCCTGGTAATTGTTCATATTGATCAATGAGATCGATGTATGCCTTGGGCAATAATGTTTCCTGCAAAAATCCAGTCAGGGCTTGCTTACGCTTGCCGGCAATTGGCTTTGCCGGCAAATAGAGGCCCATACTAATTAATCCTGCCGGTACACACATGATCAATTTCCTTTTTTGCCATCGCTTTGTCCAGCCTCGCTCATCGATGGATCAAAATAACTACAAAGAGTATCTTCGGCCAGATAATCACCAGACTCGCCGTAAGCCCTCGCCCGCGAACCACCACAGACAGACTTATAGCGGCAGGCACCACATTTACCTGTTAAAAGTCGTGGATCTCTTAAAGACTTAAACAATTCATGTTCTCGATAAATTGATACCACATTGTCTTGGCGAACATTACCTGCCTTTAGTGGCAGGAAACCGCTTGGATAAATATCACCTGTGTCCGAAATGAATATTAGGCCCTTGCCGTCATTTACCGACTGATAAGAGCGCAATGCCCCTATGCTCATAGAGGGATTGACTGACAACAAAGGCTGATTGCCATTTGTCATGTTGCCTTCAGCATATTGTTCAATTAAGACTCGCCGAAAATGTGGTGCGGCTGTTGATTTGACATCAAAAAGTCCACGTTCTGCCAAAAGTGTCATCTTTTTCAGCACCGACTCGGCCTGATTAGCTGTTATTTGCATGTCTTTGCTGGCACGACCGGTTACCACAAGGAAAAAGACACCCCAAAGCACGGCACCGAGTCTTTCCACCAACAAAGCCATATCGTCAAAGCGGTCAATATTATTGCGACAAATTGTTGTATTAATCTGCACTGGCAAATCATACTTTTTCGCCCAGCCAACTATATTCAGACTCCAAGCAAAAGACCCTTGTACTCGCCGAAAATCATCATGCATTTGAGCATCTGGTCCGTCTAAACTAATTGCTAAACGGGCGATGCCTGCTTCTTTTAGTTGCCGGACTATATCTTCATTGACAGAGGGCGTACCACTTGGCGTCATTGCCACCGTCAGTCCAAGCTCTCGTGCGCAAGAAATTATTTCAAAGATGTCTTTCCGCTGTATCGGATCGCCACCGGTTAAAACAATTAATGGCTTGCCGAAAGCTCGTAGCTGATTGAGTAGCACTCTGGCCTCATCGGTGGACAATTCATCCGAATTTGGCCTTCTAATGGCCTTTGCCCGACAGTGCCTGCAAGCTAACGGGCATGCTTTTGTCAATTCCCAAAGCACCAAATATGGTGCTTGGTTAAAATCGAGCTTAGGAATAGGAGGGCAGACAGACATTTACTTTTTCTTTTCCATACTACTAGACAGAGCGGCAATCACTTTATTGAATCCATAAAGTAATAAACCAATAGACAATACAGCAAGTGCTATGTGCACTCTATAGCGTGAGAAATTATGCACAAATAAGAGCCAAGGATCACCATGAGAGGCATTGAGTGGATCGGTGCCATCCAGAAATTCACGCGAATCAGCAATGCCGTCGCCATCAAGATCGTCTTTGCCGCCCAGCGCTGTGGCAAGCTTTTCTGGGTCGCTGCGATACTGCAATACATTCTTCATGCCAATTTTTTTTACAATTGCATTGCCAAATTTATTGAGAATCGGATTATCTACATCCTGACCAGGTTCAAAAGCAGCTCGCGCTTCATTTAATTGTTTAAGTTTTGCTTCAGTTAATGACCCGATTTGGCCGGCATCATTGCCTGTTGGCCCAGAGTCGTTTGTATGGCACATCGAACAATTGGCAGTACGTCCTGAATGTTTCTCGACAAACTGCTGGTACTCAGGAAATGCCATTGCACCTGAGCCTGAGAAAAGCGCCATTGAAGCTGTCGCTATCAAGGCAGTTGCTAGAAAAACGTTCTTTGATTGTAGACTTAGCGGCAAACTCATTTAGCCTCCACCTTTGAAAATCTCGTAAATGTTATGTCCGAATATTGTCATAATTATTAGATAAAGTGTGCCAAGCAAAGCAAGAAACCCTAAAGTTGTACGGCTTGTATCTCTAAAAATCCAAGGCGTTAAGAACAAGCCAGCCACCAATAGGTTGGAAAGAAGTAGTATCAACCAAAATGGTAGAAGCTCGAGCGGATAATAAATAAAGTAAAAATACCACTCTGGCTTTATGCCTGGCGGGGTAGCACCAAGCGCGTTATAGGGCTCAAGCAAAGGGAAGGAAACAAACGAATCGAAAGGCAAACACAAAGCTAAAACAAATAAAATTAAAAATGCAACGCCCCAAACTGAGAGATCTCGAAGAATAAATAAAGGAAAAAACTTTTCGCTTTTCTGTGCTGCCCGATCAATCCCCTGGCTCATACCATGGAGCTGCACTTGCAATAGATGAATGCCAAGCACGGCAAATAGTGCAAGCGGCAATAGAACAACGTGCATTGCGTAAAATCGCCCAAGAGTTGCTTGACCGACACTAGCCTCTCCTTGGAATGTCTCTTTTAAAATACGAGGCAGATCCGCTATAGCTCCAGGCAAATATGTACCGATTAATTCCACTGATTGCAGACCGACTTTGGTGGCATTAACAGCAATTTGATTCCAGGGAAGAAGATAACCAGTAAAGCCGAACCCATAAGTTATTAAAAGCAAGCAAACACCAGCCACCCAGGTAATTTCCCGTGGACGGTCAAAGGCCTTCATGGCAAATGTGGTCAAAAGGTGCACAACAGTAAAAAAGATCATCAAAGACGACGACCAGGCGTGCATATTCCTAATCAAAGCGCCACAGCTGACATATTTTGTTATGTACTCAACCGACAAGTTGGCATCACTGACGGTCGGTTGATAGTAAAACAAAAGAAAGAGGCCGGTAACAACTTGAACAAAAAGAAACAATAAGGCCAGTCCACCTGTGTAATATCCCCAGGTCATCTTATGAATCGGCACTTCCTTCTTTTCAATCATCGAATGAAAGTTAAGCTTGTCAACGGGAAAGCGCTCGGATACAAAAGCAACTACATCGTTTAACCCGGATATGGGACTCATGCTTTGCTCTCCTCTGCCAGGTGCTTAGCCAAAAATACCGAATAACTTTCCGCATTACCAGCAGGGGCCGTACCGATTATCTTGCCATTGGCACTCTTATGTGCCACCATTTTGCCGCTTTCATCCATGACTGCCCAAGGCAAATGAGGCAATGGCTCTTTTGCTGGTGCACCAGCGTTTGGCACCCCGGTTGCAATGTCAAAATAAGAAAGGTGGCAGGGGCACAGAATTCTGCCTTGGCTATCAACTTGATTGAGCACAGTACAACCTAAATGCGTGCACTTGGCAGAAATTAAATTAGGCAGATTGTTGCCATCCAGAAAAGCCAAGGCCGGACACATGGCAAAGTCAATAAAATACTTGCCCTCTTTTGCTTGCAACTCGGAAAGCTTGGCCACAAAAATATAGTCACTAGTCTGTCTTTCCAGCTCAAGTTTCTTTTCATTAGCAGTTGCCTCCAAGCGCTTCACCCTCGTTCCCATAATTTCTGCTTCCTCTTTTGGGCTTAAGCGTGGACCAAAGAAAAAACGAAACACTTTATCAAGCGCACCGACGGAAAGCAAAGCTCCACCGACAAATAATGCGGCCATTCCTTTTATAAAATCACGTCTGGCTTCATCATCAGAGAGAAATGCGGTGGCCTCATGGTGGCGCGGATTAGTCCAAACAACTTTCTGTGGTGGGCGGAATAAATATTCCAATGGCACGGTAAAAATGTGAATCAAGCGTGAAAATGGGATAAGCAAGATCAAAAGCCAAGCGCCAACAATGTGTGCCTTCATCAGTGGTGGCAAATCAGCAACAAAGGAAACATCCGGCTGCAGCGTCGCAAGACTCCAAACATAAGGAGTTGCCGTTGTAGTTGCCCAAACGGCGCCCCAATGATATTGCAGAGCCACAATCATGCCAATCACAATCTGTCCAAGCAAAAGAGTAAGCACCACTAGATCCATGACGGACGTTACTGCTTGAATCCGGGCAGAGGTTAAGCGTCGCCAAAAAAGTACCATGAGGCCGACGACGCTCAGACAAGCCAAGCCGATTCCGGCTGACTCAATTACTAAAAGAATAGTCGGGTTTGCTAGCAAGCTCCGCCAAAGCTCCGGACAAAACAAGGCTATTAAGTGTCCGGCCAAAATCAGGCCGATGCCAATATGCCAGGGAAGCGAGCCCCAGAGGAGTTTTCTGCTTTCTAAAAACTGTGACGATAGTGCCGATAAACCAAAAGCCTGAGTTCTGATGCGCCAGACTGAACCAACAATGCAGACGACAATTGCCACATAAGGCAATGCAATTAGTAACAACGAATCAATCATTCTCCAATCCCCTTGCAACAATCCCCTTATCAGTACCGTCCTTCAATATCCGTTTGTAGCACCACGTAAATTGCTTGCATCAAATGAGAAAATGGATTGGCTCTATCCTTCATACTCTCGGCCATTTGTTGAACAGGCTCAAGCAAACAAAAGCGGACAAAATCAGTCCTCTCATCGCCGTTCAACGACGAAGCAAAACGCAATAGTACAGCTAAATGATCAGGAAGCTCACCTTCAACCTTGAAATTGTATTTGTCATATAGATCGACAAGCTTGGCCATGAAGTCACCACGATCGTAACTTTCATTGCCATGCACGTAAGAGCTCACGTAAGGCAAGCAAACAGGAGCAAGATCAAATGTACGGGTGAATGTTTCTTCCATTTCAGCCTGAGAGAATTTTGTCACTGCCTCTCGAAATTCTTCCACGAGCTTAGAAGCCGGTAGACATTCTGCTTGCAAGAGTCGGCAGCCCGTGTCAATGTCGTTGAGCCACTTAGTGCCGGCTTGGGGATATTCAAGCAGCTTGGAAAGAGATGAGTAAACAATATTGCTAATGTGAGTTTGATTAGTCATGGTCCCCTGTGTGGTACCTCATCACAACCAAAACCTTCGCAACCTTTGCAGACTTCCGGACTGCAGGTCGGGGACATTGCCTCTTCCCTTTGAATCGGTGGCAAAACAAATCGTTCGTAAGGTGTTGCCAGAGTGGTCAAGGAATAAATTTCTTCTGCTTGTGTCGGACTCAAATCGGCCTCGCGCATTATCTTGTTCACCAGCTTAATATCAAAATCACCAAGTTCCAATGACCTCTTGTAATGACGCACCGCCATAATTTTCTTTAGAGATGCCTCTATCAGCTCCACATTGCCGGCGCTGAACAGTTTGGCCAAATATTTTACCGGCACGCGTGCATTTTCTAAACCGGAAAAGAAATTTTCGCTCAGATGTTCATACTTGCCATTTTCAGATTTCCCCATGACAGGCAAGAGCGGTGGTACATAAAAAAGCATGGGCATGGTGCGATATTCAATATGCAATGGTAGGGCAAGCTTCCATTCCATGACATACTTCCAAACTGGTGACTTCTGGGCAGCAAATATGAACTCATCCGATACACCATTTTTCTTGGCTGCGGCAATTACCTTCTCATCAAATGGATTGCAAATCGCTCCTCTTTGCGCCTCAACCAGTGCTTCGTCCGGTACCTTCATGGCGTCAGCTACACGCTCTGCATCATAAAGCAATACACCCAAATAACGAATTCTGCCTACGCAAGATTGAAAACAAGCAGGTGGCTGACCGGTTTCAAGCCGTGGATAGCAAAGTATGCACTTTTCCGATTTTCCCGTTTTCCAGTTGTAGTATATTTTTTTATACGGACAGGCAGCCACACAGGCTCTCCAGCCCCGGCACAGATCCTGGTTGATAAGCACAATGCCGTCTTCACCACGCTTATAGAGGGCACCGGACGGACAAGAGGCAACACAACTGGGATTAGCACAATGGTTGCACATACGCGGCAAATAAAACATGGAGATTTGCTCAATTTCAAACAATTGCGCGCGTTCTTCATCGCTTAGCGCATCAAGGTTTATGTCATTAGCTGCATACTGATTGGATCCGGAAAGATCATCGTCCCAGTTTGGTCCGGCCTGAATATCCATCGGCTCGCCGGTTATTTGTGAAACAGGTATGGCCGTCGGTTGATCATTGCCTGCCGGTGAGTCAAACAAATCCTGATACTTATATGTCCATGGTTCATAGTAATCTTCCAGACCCGGTTGATTAGGATTGTAAAAAAGTTTGATAAAGGCGTCCCATTTGTTTTGACTTAAAAGCTCCAGATCTTTCTTGCCATTACCATTGCCGTTGACTTTCCAACCGCCCTTATAATGTTTTTGATCTTCCCAGAGCACAGGGAAACCTGTACCGGGCTTGGTTTCAACATTGTTCCACCACATGTATTCGGTACCTTGGCGATCGGTCCAGATATTTTTACAAGCAATAGAGCAAGTGTGGCAGCCAATACACTTATCCAGGTGAAAAACCATTGAAACTTGAGCTCTAACGTCCATCTCTGCATACCTCCAGGCCCATCACCAAACAAGCTTGTTCAGCTTCTTTACCAAAACATAGGTGTCGCGATTTACACCGGTCGGACCCCAATAGTTAAAGCCGTAGGAAAACTGCCCATAGCCGCCAATCATCAATAACGGCTTTAGGCGCACTCGCGTTAGGCTATTATGTCCGCCGGCCCGCCGCATATTTCGCTCGGGTGACTTAGGAACGGACAAGGTACGTTCAGGCGAGTGATAAATAAAGCAACTGCCCCGGGGGATGCGAGCGCTAACATTAGCACGCGTACAGACCACGCCATGATCGTTATATATCTCCAACCAGTCATTGTCGGCAATGCCGATCAGGTCGGCATCCTTATCATTGATCCAAATCGGATCCACACCACGAGACATGGTCTTCATGCGTAGTGTATCGCCAAAAGTTGAGTGAATCTGCCATTTTCCATGTGGTGTCAAGTAATTAAGCACGAGTCCATTACCATCGGCTTCAGTTTGTACCAGGTCGCCTGTCGTTTGCGCATCCGGACGTGGTTTAAAAGTTGGCAGGTGCTCACCATAGGCAATATAAGCTTCATGATCGAAATAAAGATGTTGGCGCCCAGTTAAGGTTCGCCAAGGAATATTTTCCTCCACATTTTGACAGTAGGCCGAATAGGTCCTGCCATTTTCCGTGATACCAGTCCAAAACGGCGACGTGAGCACCCGACGTGGCTGAGCCACCAAGTCGCCGAAACGATAACGCACCGAACGGTTGCCACAAGCCAGATGAGTATGATCGAGGCCGGTCTTCACCGATTCGGCCGCGAAGGCTCGGTAGGCCATTTCACCATTTGTTTCTGCCGCAAAGGCCAAAATTACTTCCGCCACTTGCTTGTCTTCTGCCAATGACGGATAAGTGCCACCACCCCATTCCTCACGAGGCTGCTCCTTTAAGAACTGGTCATAGGCATCATCTACATCATAATGCGTGCCATGCACAGCCAGTCCGTTGTTGCGGAAGTTGGGACCAAGCGAAATAAAACGATTGTACAAATTGACGTAATCTCGGGCCACCACCTTCATGTTAGCCATGGTCTTACCCGGAATTGGCTCACATTCTCCCCTAGACCAATCTTTAACGCTTGGCTGGGCAATTTCGCCCGGGGTGTCGTGCATCAAAGGCGAAGTAACAATGTCCTTAACCGGAGTCGGCAAATGCTTTTCGGCCAGACGCGATGTCCTGAGAGCAATACCCTTAAAAATATCCCAATCGCTTTTCGCCTCCCAACATGGTGTAACGGCTGCCTGCAAGGGGTGAATAAAAGTATGCAAATCGGTGCTGCTTAAGTCGTTCTTTTCATAGTAGGTAGCTGCGGGTAAAACGATATCGGAATAAAGTGCCGAAGTATCCATGCGGAAATTTAGATCGACAATCAAATCCAGCTTGCCTAAATCAACTTTGTCATGCCAGGTAATTTCTTTTACGGCATCGGAGGCAACCTCCTCGGAAATCGTATTGTTATGTGTACCAAGGTAATGCTTGAGAAAGTATTCATGCCCCTTGGCTGATGACATCAGGGCATTTCCTCGCCAGATATACCAAATGCGAGGAAAACATTCTGGCGCATCCGGATCCTCCATTGAGAATTTCAGTTTCTTGTCTTTCAGTTGCTGAACGATATGTGAGACAACCTTTTCGTCCGTGTTTGCCCCATCTCCCTCTGCTTGGCGCACCACCTCCAGGTTGTTTTGATTGAACTGCGGATAACAAGGCAGCCAGCCGTTACGCACTGCCATGACTTGCTTATCTGCCGTATGGCCGGAAGACATTTTATGGCTGTCATCGGATACGGGACACATTTCGGCAAATTGCGGATCGTAACGCCACTGATCAGAATGAATATAGTGAAACGATGGTGCATTTTGCAATCTCGGTGGTCCACCCCAATCACCGCCGAAAGCAATGGGGGCCCATGAAGCAATTGGCGCTAATTTCTCTTGGCCGACATAGTGATTCAAACCGCCACCATTAACACCAACGCAACCACAAAATATCAGCGCGTTAATCGCTGCTCTGTAAATTAAATTATTGTGATACCAGTGATTAACGCCAGCACCAATAATGATTGAGCATTTCCCGTTAGTAGAAATGGCTGTTTGGGCCCACTCCCTAGCAAAATCAAGAACCACAGATGCTTTAATGCCGGTAAACTTTTCCTGCCAGGCCGGCGTAAACGGCATTGTGTCGTCATCATAACCTGCCGGCCATTCACCAGCCAATCCATTGTTGACACCATACTGCGCCAACAAAAGCTCCATAGCTGTTGTCACCAGTTGCGGTCCATTTACGGTTTGAATTGTGCGCACCGGAATCGAGCGAACCAAAAGTTTCTCGCCTGTCCCCTCCGAAAAATCATTGAATTCAACTTTGGCCGTTTCATCCGATCTATCAGCAAGAAACAAGACGGGATCAATAGGTTCGTTATTAATACTTTCATTGAGGACAAGATTCCATTCTCCCTTTTTGCTTTGCCAGCGGTGTCCGATGGTGCCCTTGGGCATCTTCAGTTGATTGGACCGAGAGTCAATAACGAACATTTTCCATTCAGCGTTTTCAATGTCTTTTGTCTCTTTTATATCACTTGCTCTCAACAGCTTGCCCGGCCGTAAATTGCCATTTTCCAGTTTGTCCAGTGCGACCACAAATGGTGCATCACTGTATTTTTTCATGTACTCGACAAAGTATGGTACTTGTTTGTCCTTATGGAATTCCTTCAAAATCACGTGTCCAACAGACATCCAGAAGGCACCATCTTGCCCTTGATTAATTGGCACCCATTCATCTGCAATCTTTGAGGCCTGGGAAAAGTCAGGCGAAAATACGACGACCTTGGTACCGCGATGCCGAGCTTCGACGAGAAAGTGCGCATCAGGCGTACGTGTCATCAGTACATTTGAGCCAACCACGGCTACATATTTTGAATAGTACCAATCAGCACTTTCAGCTACATCGGTTTGCTCACCCCATACTTCCGGCGATGCTGGTGGCAAGTCGCAATACCAATCATAGAAGGAGAGACAGACTCCACCCATCAAAGACAAAAATCGCGCGCCCGATGCATAGCTAACCATGGACATGGCAGGAATTGGTGAGAATCCCACAATTCGATCCGGTCCGTACTTTTGAATCGTATGAATATTGGAAGCAGCCATAAGCTCATTAACTTCATCCCAGGAGGCTCGGCGGAACCCACCCTTGCCGCGCGCCAGCTGATACTGTTTACGCTTTTCCGGATCATTGACTATCGATTTCCAAGCCGACACGGGATCGTTGCCATTTGTTATTTTAGCTTGACGCCACAAATCAATAAGTGTCCCCCTTACATACGGGTACTTAACCCTCAGTGGACTATATACATACCAAGAACAGGAAATACCACGTTGGCAGCCACGTGGTTCATGTGGAGGAATTTCCTTATTGAAGATTGGATAATCGAGAGCCTGCATTTCCCAGGTGATAATGCCCTTCTTAACGTAGACATTCCAACTACACGAGCCTGTACAGTTGACACCATGGGTAGAGCGCACAATCTTGTCTGACGACCATCGGTTACGATAGAAGTCTTCCCATTGACGTTGCTTGGGCGCAAATATGTCCTTAATCCACGACATCTTGCTACCTCCTCTTCAGTTTGGCGCGTACGCCCCTATTCCGATTTCTATAGAAAAACCCGATTGCCGCCAAGGAAAGCAAGGCTCCGACAAATCCCAGTTCACCTACCGGTGGATTATTGGAAACGCTTTTTTCTTTCTTGCTCTCCTTAAAGTATGCAACCAGATCAAGCGCCTCTTGACGAGTGACCGGTTGATCCTTATAAACCGCTTGCATAACCTTAAAATTCGTTTGTTCACAAGCAGACGTCAGCGAAGCTTGCCCCATCTTGTCGTAAATATTTGTCAAGTCTGGTGCAAGAGTTCCCCCACTGCCACCAACCTGGTGGCAGGACATACAAGCCATACCACCATTTTTAAATTGCTCTTGCCCCCAAAACAATTTCTTGCCAAGTTCAGAAGAGGCAATCTCGACTTTTCCACCTTGTGGAGCCTTTATTTCCTCTAGGGCCTTGAGCCTATCCGGCGCTTTCTGATCCTTGAGAAACTGGACCAGTCCTTTAATATCATTCTCTTTCAGCTCACCAACATACTTCTGCATGCGGCCCACTGCTTGGCTAATATCGCTAGTCTCCCAAGGTAAAACTTCAACAAGATCCGGGCCAACCATTTTGCCCTTGCCAATTGAATGGCAGCCACTACATTTTTCACTAAATAATTTGGCTACATGATCAGGCTTGTCCTGGCTGGCTCCAGGTGTGATTTTGCTTTCTTCCGCCCAGGCCGGCAAATGCAATACTGAGATAAAAGCTAAGAGGCAAGCACTTGTGCTTAGCTGCCAAATCTTGGTCCGACAAAAATAATATGCAGTAGACATTTCTTAACCATTTAATCATCCGTCGACAGCTTAATTCTTTCATGTTTCAGACTTGAGGGAATCCTCCGCCAGACTGAATTAATCACGATGCTGTTGGCAGAAACTGCCAGTTGCTCCATCCAGTGGTTACTTATTGGATGGCAACAAGTTGAATCGATCAACCAAAAGGATGATTGACCAGACACTCTTGCCAAGTGCCTTGCCGCATTTATCGCCAAGCCGGAACGCCTTTGCCGGCCCGATCATGCTTTGGCAGAATCCAGCTAATCAGAGCAAAATCGAAAGTACTTGGAAACAATCCGAAGGCAATCTACCTATTTTGGCTGAGAAACTCTGTTATCCAATCTGCGATAATGCCACCTAATTTGGAGACTCTACAAAGGAATGGTTGCATATGCATTCCGACAAAAAACTTGTAACGAAAAGGCTGTTAGTCCTCCTATCAATATTCATTGTTAGTTTGCAATTCAGCATCTTGCCTGCCCTTTCGGAAACAAATAGCTTAGAAGCGCACGCAACTTTTGAGAATCAAACAGCCCGGAGGCTTGAAGAGCTAAGTACTCAAATTGGCAAAAAGGAAAATGAGCTTCTGCGCTTAAACACTAACTTTCGTACTGAATGCACAAAAGTAAGCAAGTGGAAACCTTGGCGTCTATTCGTCTACAACCTCGGTGCATCTGGTTGTTCCAATGCAGGCATCACAAGCATTTCAGCCACACGTTGGCACTATTGGACTCACCCCAAGGACATGCCCCGATCTACTGCAGCCGCAGGTCCTATTTTGCTGCTTATTGGGCACTGCATAACACTAGGCGGGGCAGTGGCGGAAAGTACGCTTGACGTGGTCAATGATTACAAAGTGCGAAAAAAAGGATTAGACATAAAGACAACCCACAAAAAGGTCCTTGAGTTGAAACTCGATCTAGACAAATTGCTTGCCGAGCGTGAAACGATCTTGGCCAATGCCCAGGATCTAACGCCGCAACAAAAAGAACTGGCGAGGGCTGAGGGCCTGGTCCTAAAAGATGTACGTGATTTATCACTGGCCGAATATGCACAATTTTATGTGCGAGCAAACAAATATTTTGCCAGTCGTGATGCTAATGCGCTCATGGCCATTGCTAGTGCTTCAACCGGGGGCTTTCAAGGTTCGCTCTTGGGTATAATTTCCGCCTTTCAAAGGAGACCGCGGCTGGTTGGTCCAGGCGGTTTGGGCTTCGTTATCTCCGGAGCTACAATTGTCGCCACGCCACCAACAGCCAAATTAGCTGCAACAATCAAGGGGCGTTTTGCTCGCAAGCAAATGATCGCGGAACTAGATAACTTAACTACCAAGTCTGTTGCCCAGCTTGATGCCGACAGGTTGAAGCTCGAGCAGTTGCTTGCTAGTACAAGTATGACCGATCGTGCCGCTCTTGCGAATATGGAAAGACGCTCAGCGGCCTATGGAAAGCATAGCGCCTTATTCACTGCCCAAAATCAGATCAATGTTAAAGAAAAGGCCCTCGCCAATAAGGAATTTTTAGAAAGGATGCTTTTTGCCACATCAATTGGTGGTACCAAAATGAGCTGGGGCATAAATTTAGCCAATGCTGGATTTCTCTATCGACCAAAATATTATTTCAAAGGCAGTACAAGTAAAGTTACAACCATAGTGGCGGGCAAATCAGTAACAAAAGTAGTCGGAAAGCTCTCACTTGCTTCCAATCCTCAACCGGCAATGGATTTCACGAGAAGAGTTGCGGTTGGTGCAACTACTTATATTCCCGGCACCGGTTTGTGGATTTTTGATACTCTACAAAACCGTGTGCGTGGTATACGGCGCAGCCGGGCTCTTGCCACTCAAGGTCAATTACCTACAGCACTTTTACAAGAGCGTTTTGACAGGGTGCAAGAAATTGATGATGTCTTCAATTATTAGATGAAGATTGCTCGTAGACGCCAAATAGCTAGGACTATTTTTTATGCGCCTGATCTTTACACTCAGCCTGGTGGCCTAAAATCTGGTCTAGTTTTTTCTGATTGTCTAAAATCTGATCCAATTTTTTCTGATTTTCTATGATCTGAATCTGGTTATTTAGGATTGTCTTTTGATTTGCCATTAACATTCAATCGCCAGACCTCTTTTGTCCTGAATGGCTGATATTGCTTGCCTCATCCTTAAGACTGACTTGTCTTGAAATAGCCCATTTGGTCGATAACACAAGCCAAGCAAAGAGCAATAATGATGAGGTCAAGCTCGAGAATCATCTCCCATGCAAACATTAGAAGGAGTCGTAATGAAAATTCTTATTGCCATAGATGATAGCCCATTTTCCTTTGAGGCTATTAAATCCGTAAGCGAACGAACCTGGCCGGAGCAAACAGAATTTCGCTTCATTTCAGTAGTTGAACCACCATTTGCGCAGTATGCCGAACCAAACATCTATGTAGTTGAATCAATCTTACAGGCTCAGCAAGCCGCTCTCACAAATACAATGCAATTAGTGGCAGACGAAGTTGAGAAGTTAAAGACAAAACTTGAGCGAGAAGTCGAAGGCACGGTTAAGGAAGGTGACATTGCCTCGGCTATTGTTCAGGAAGCAAAAAGCTGGCAGGCAGACTTAATTGTGCTTGGTTCACACGGAAGAAAGGGACTTTCCCGACTTTTCCTTGGCAGCGTAGCAAATAAAGTAGCCCAGGAAGCACCTTGCTCAGTCGAAATTGTTAAGCAAAAGCAAGTCATGGACACTGAAGAGGTGGAGTCTCTTCATACAGCCTCATTTTTGCAATCCAGACTTTAGCTATTTGAAATATCGTTTGAGGTAATCACCATGAAAGTCCTTATTGCTCTTGATAGTTCAAATTTTGCCCAGGAAATCCTGAAACAAGTTGCTGATCGCACTTGGTCAAAAGACGTGGAGTTTCATTTAATTGCCGCGGTAGAAACTTTTCCAGATTGGGAAGCCGAGCAAGCCTTTGTCCATCAAGCACAAGTAATTTTAAATGATCGCCTAGCATATCTGCAAAAGCGCCTGCCTGGAATTCAAATGAATGCACAGGCAGTTGCAGGAGAGGCCGCTAACGTTATCAATGACTATGCCCAAGACTGGGGGACAGAGCTGATCATCATTGGCTCGCACGGCAGCACGGGGTTGCGAAAGTCTGGGATTGGCAGTGTAGCCGCAAAGGTAGTAAATAATGCACCATGCTCTGTCGAGGTAGTTAAAATCAACAATCGAACAAATGCTGAATCCTCAGCTAATATCGAGCAAAGTGCAGTTAAGTAAAGCTGATCATTTCATACAGCAAAGAGTAAAGGAGGCTGAAAGTGAGTACTTTCCCCAACAACAATGATAAAGCCGAACAAATGGAAGTCTATTGTTTGCGGTGTGATGAAACGTTCTTTGCATTTGCTGAAGAAGAGCCCACTTGTCCCAAGTGTGGAGCCAAGGACGATGAATGGCTCACCGTCTTGCCTACCCAAGTAGATGAACATGAAGGCAAAGGACAAGAGGCAGTTTCTCAACCAATAGCTCCATGAGGAACGTTCCTCGTTACTGCTTGATTAGGTCAAAATTAGTGACAATGATTACATAGATCGATTCCAATTGCCGTGCATGGAGCCATACTTAGTTATAGATAGAGCTGACGAAAGGACAATCCATTTTCTATGAGCACTGCAAATTCTTGGCGATACATTTGTAAGTTTACTGATGTCGGTCTTGGCGATATAGCCAAAGTCGGCGGCAAAAATGCATCGTTAGGTCAGATGATGCAAAACATGACAAAGCATAATATTCTCGTCCCAGATGGCTTTGTGATTACGGCTGATGCTTACACGCAATTGATCACAGAATCACACATCAAGGCTAAACTGGAAAAGCTGCTCCAAAATATAGACAAGAACGATGTAGACAAGCTATCTAAAGTCGCCAAGCAAGCCCGTGAACTGGTAGTTCAAGCTGGATTGCCGGATAGTTTGAGCCAAGAAATTTGCCAAGCCTATGAAGTAATGAACAAACAGTATGGTGGGCAAACGGCAGTAGCTGTCAGATCCAGTGCCACAGCTGAAGATTTGCCGGAGGCATCATTTGCCGGTCAACAAGAATCGTTTCTCAATGTTTCAGGAGAGAGCTCCCTACTTGATGCCTGTCTCAAGTGCTTTGCTTCTTTGTTTACCGATAGAGCAATTGCTTATCGTATCGACAATGGTTTTGATCATATGAGTGTGCGCCTTTCTATAGGCGTGCAAAAAATGATTCGTTCCGATCTAGCGGCCTCCGGCGTTATTTTCACACTCGATCCGGAAAGTGGATTTACTGATGTCGTTTTAATAACTTCGGCCTTTGGACTGGGCGAGAATATCGTTAAGGGCAGAGTTGAGCCAGATGAGTTTCTCGTCTTCAAGCCAACTCTCAATCAAGGCTATGAGGCTGTCATGCGTCATAAGACAGGCTCAAAAGAGTGGAAATTGATTTATTCCCAGGCGTCAGAGTCAAAGCCGCTGGAGGAAGCGACGGTAAATATTGAGACCAGTGCCCTTGAGAGAAGAAGTTTCAGTCTAACCGATCCTGAAATTATTACTTTAGCCAAATGGGCATGCTTAATTGAAGAACAATATTCAAACTATCATGGTCACAGAGTGCCGATGGACATTGAATGGGCAAAAGACGGTTTAGATGGTCAGCTTTACATAGTGCAAGCTCGACCAGAAACCATACATCGTGCTCAAAAGGCCACGACTTATAAAACATACATCTTAGATCAAAGCGGCCCTAAGCTGCTGACTGGTCAAGCTGTCGGGCAAGCAATAGCAAGTGGTCCAGCCAAGCTAATTTCCTCAGTAGAAGATTTAAATCTTTTCCAAGATGGGGATATCTTGGTTGCCGATCTTACCGATCCCGACTGGGAACCAATCATGAAACGAGCATCGGCAATTATCACCAACCGTGGTGGCAGAACCTGTCATGCCGCGATTGTCAGCCGTGAACTTGGCATACCATGCATTGTCGGTACTGTTTCCGCCACTAAAGCCCTGACGACAGGCAATCCGATAACAGTCTCTTGTGCCGAAGGCGAAATAGGCTCTGTTTACCAGGGACATCTTGCCTTTCACGAACAAGTAATTGGCGTCAATGAAATTCCGGCAATCAAAACCAAAATCATGCTCAATTTAGCCAATCCCTCGCAGGCATTTTCCCTTGCCAATTTGCCGGTTGCCGGCGTCGGTCTGGCGCGAGAAGAGTTTATCATTGCCAACGAGGTACGTGTACATCCTCTGGCCCTGACCCGTTATGACGCATTAACTGATCCAACGGTCAAAACCACAATTGACGAATTAACAGCGGGATTTGCTCCGCGTGAAAATTATTTTGTCACCAAATTAGCCGAAGGTATCGCCTTGATTGCTTCTGCCTTTTATCCTCGACCAGTAATCGTGCGCCTTTCCGATTTCAAAACCAACGAATATGCAAATCTTATCGGTGGACGTCAATTTGAAGAGAGAGAAGAAAATCCCATGCTTGGCTTTCGGGGAGCTTCCCGCTACTACCATGAAAAATACCAAGATGGATTTGCCCTTGAATGTCAGGCCCTCATAAAAGCTCGGGAAGAATTTGGCTTACTTAACATCAAAGTGATGGTGCCGTTTTGTCGAACACCGGAGGAAGGCAAACGAGTGATAGCGGAGATGACCAAAAATGGCCTAGTGCAAAACCAAGATGGTTTAGAAGTTTATGTCATGTGTGAAGTTCCCGCCAACGTAATTTTGGCAAAAGAGTTTCTCGCAGTATTTGATGGATTTTCGATTGGCTCAAACGATCTAACACAATTGACCTTAGGTCTGGACCGAGACTCAGCACTGCTTGCACCACTTTTTGATGAACGCAATCCTGCAGTTAAAAATGCTATCGCCCATGTAATTGCTCAAGCCAAAAAAGCAGGCAAACCAATTGGCATTTGCGGCCAAGCGCCAAGCGATTACCCGGAATTTGCTCAATTTCTAGTTGAACATGGAATCGACAGCATATCCCTTAGCTCAGATGCTGTATTCCCAACCATCTTCAAGTTAGCTCAAGTGGAAAACAAAATCCAATTGTAAATCGAATGTAGATCTTCTAACTTGGTCAGTTTGATGCTCATCGAGACAATCATTTGCCCCCCATACTAACTTCAGACTTAGCTTTTGAGGCACAAGAGCCGGAGCAAGATCTGTTCCAGGGCATATTCGATAAAAGCATGGCCATGCCGCAAGTGTACGTTATAGCAGACACAATCATTCCTAAGGCAACGAAAGCTGAGAGTATAATCCAAGTTGGAGATACCGTGTAAGCCAAACTAATACCGATAAGAATCAAAATTGCTGCCGTAAAGCGTACCTGTCTATCCATCGACCAGGAACTGCCCTTGCCGCGTTCAACCGCAAGACCCGAGGCAAGCCAGGCTTTCATTCCACCATCGAGAACAAAAAGATTTTCTCTTCCTAAAGCAAGTAATTTATTACAAGCTTGTTTAGCTCTCATCCCCGAACCGCAGACGATGTAGACAGGTCTATCTGTCCTTACTAATGCCAAATTATCTTCTAACTCTCCTAAAGGCAGAAGAGTTGCATTAGCTATATGTACTGTTTGATATTCGTGTAAATCGCGCACATCTAAAATTTGATTTGTCTCGCCCTCATTAAGCCGCCTTTCCAGCTCTTGAGCTTGCATCATTTTGATTTGACTTTCCATTTACAATTGCTCCTTTCATCTGTGAAAAATGCTTTCACTTTCGTGACCTCCTCTGGAAATTAGTCTAAATCAAGCAGCGCTATTTCCAAAGCTTGTACCACCCTGATTACACCATAGTTGATTGTCTTGCACATCATTCTCAAGCTGGTAAATTTGCTCGTCCGTCTGGATGATCTGCTCGCATTTCCATTCAGCATAAATGCTCAATTAGCATGATGCAACTGGCCGGACTATCTCATAAGCTAGAACCAGTACGGACTTCAAACAGGTACACCCCATGCAATACCACAAACCAAATCAACAAGGTGAAGATTCAAGCAATACGCCTGAGTCAGCCTTATCCAGAGAGAGAGAAGAATTTGCTTCCATTGTTAGCAATGAATTGAGAGTACCTGTGCTTGCCACGATTAGAATGCTCGATCTCTTCCTAGAAAACGTCTTTGGCAAACTAACTGCCAAGCAAAGAGAGATGCTCAAATTAGTAGCCGACAATGAAAGAGATCTTGATCGATCACTTACCAGTCTCGTAGACACGTATCGTCTTCAAACTAAGACAGCAGATCGAGAAACAAATTAGAGAAGCTGCAATTAATAGATAGATGCTCACTAACCTGATTGTCTAGAGATACCGATTCAAGTGCTGCAGCAATATATCCATGACAACAGGGGCCATATTCCCACATTCCATGGGATCCATCAGACCGTCATCTGGCAGTTCATGTACTAAATTGGTTCTTTTTTGATAACAATGCAAGTCGTTGGCAATTTCTGACCAGAGCTCATCAACTTTGACTTGCTTTTCGCCATCCGAACTTGCCACATCACGCTGGTCGAAAAATTTTTCCAGTATCTTTCGGGCAGCAAATGCCGAACCACAAGAATCACCGGGCAGCTCAAGATCATCTAGGCAGCCTTGACTAATCAGACCATTCTCGTACGCTTCTTCTACCAGAGCTCGCACGCAGCTAATCCGCTTCGTTAGAAGCCGGTTGTAAACAGATAATCGTGCATTTGGAAACTTCAATAGCATCACATGAATTGGGACTCCTTCTCTCCATTCTTTCAAAACCTCACCAAGACCAAATCAGTCTCCCGGCTGATTAGGAGCAATTGATCATCCTTAAGGATGATCAATTGGCTTTCAGGGTAAATGACAGATAAAATTGACTTCTCTGCCAAACCAAATCTCCCATTTCCTATCCATAAGCGTGCCTGAGCCATGCCAGAACCACAGAACCAATCTCGGCTAAAGATTCTTGTCACCGGTACCGTCCAAGGTGTGGGATTTAGGCCGTTTATCTACAATTTGGCTTGCAAGCAACAATTATCTGGACACGTAAAAAACCTAGGCGGCAGCGTCGAAATTGAGATACAAGGCAAAAATGCGCAGATCAAAAGCTTTTTGATTCAGTTAGAGGCAAATTCGCCACCGCTTGCGGCAATCGCAAGTGTCTCTTGCCAAAGCCTGCCTTTAGAAAGTCACCAGTCCCAGGACTTTCGCATTCTTTCAAGCTCGGTTGAACAAAGCGCATGGCAAACAGTGCCAGCTGATACGGCTACCTGCCGCGATTGCTTAGAAGAACTATTTGATCCAAACAATAGGCGCTTCGGTTATCCATTTATCAATTGCACAAACTGCGGACCGCGCTTCACAATAATCAAGCGTTTGCCTTATGATCGAAACGAAACAACTATGTCCGAATTTCCCATGTGTCAACTGTGCAATGGTGAATATAACGATCCAAGCAATCGGCGATTCCATGCTCAACCAAACGCCTGCTGGGACTGCGGTCCAACCTTAGTTCTCAAATTAAGCGCAACTGGTTTTATGGACAATGGTATCACTGGTAGTGCTGCCTTGCATCAGGCAATTGACGCTCTAAGGCAAGGAAAGATTATTGCTTTAAAAGGCCTTGGCGGTTTTCACCTGGTTTGTGACGCAACCAATCACAATGCCGTCAGCACTTTGCGGCTGCGGAAACAACGATATGGAAAGCCGTTGGCTGTGATGTTTTCTCACCTGGAAATGTTGGATGCTTATTGTTGCTACTCTGAAGCAGAAAAGTCTCTAATTTCCAGTCATACAACACCAATTGTCTTATTAAAAAAACGCCTTCCAGAGCGAATTGCCGATTCAGTGGCACCCAATATGAACGTCTTGGGTTGTATGCTTCCTTATACGCCCTTGCATCACTTACTACTTCACAATTTCAATGGTCCTCTAGTAATGACTAGTGGCAACATCAGCGAGAATCCTATCGCCATAACCAACGAGGAAGCGGAAAACGAATTATCTTCAATAGCTGATCTACTACTTCTGCATAATCGTAAAATCATATCTCGCTATGATGATTCCGTCATCCGTGTCACTCTCAATAGACCTTTGATGATCAGACGCTCCCGTGGTTACGCACCGGAGTCAATCAAGCTTCCATTTAAGAGCCAAGCACAAATCCTTGCTTTTGGTGCCCACTTAAAAAATACTTTCTGCCTAATCAAAAATGACCGTGCCTACTTAAGCCAGCACATTGGTGATCTAGAAAATCTGGAAACCCTGGAGCATTTTCAGTCTGCGCTAAAAAATTACCAGAGCCTCTTCAATCTCGCGCCCGAGATCCTTGCAGCAGACTGCCATCCCAATTATCTGGCAACCGAGCTAGCTGAACAATATAGTCGCGAGAATCATTTGCCACTCGTTTCTATTCAGCATCACCATGCCCACATAGCAAGCTGTGCAATTGAACACGGACTAAGCGAACCAGTAATTGGTATTGTTTTTGACGGACTCGGCTTGGGTATGGATGGGAATTTATGGGGAGGCGAATTTTTAGTTGCTGATTTAGTAGGTTTCCAACGCTTTGCTTGTTTTAAACCAGTACCAATGCCTGGCGCGCAAGCAGCAATTAAACAACCATGGCGCATGTCCCTGGGATATATCTTGACTGCTCAAGATGCAGACAAAGAATTGTTTGAACCTTATATTGAACGACTGTCTAAGTCTTATGGCAAGCAATCTATAAGAATAATTGAACAACTTGTATCCGGGAGACTTAATTCACCCCTCACCACAAGTTGCGGAAGACTATTTGATGCGATGGCCAGCTTGCTTGGCGTCTGTGATATCGCTTCCTTTGAAGCACAAGCGGCAATGGAGTTGGAGGCTCTGGCAGCTTCCGTCAATGACGATAATGCTCCGCAAACTCACTATGAGCCAATGCAGCAGCCGGAAAGAAACAATTTACAAGCCGATGCCAAATACCAAATTGATGCTCTTGAGATTCTCAAAGATGCCTATTCAGAATATCTGGCTACGGCAAATAAGGCTCAAGTTGCTTGGAACTTTCATCGCACAATTGCGCAAATTATCCTCGACGTCTGCCTTTTAGCCAGAAAAGAGCACGAATTATCCAGAGTATGTTTGGCAGGAGGGGTCTTTCAGAATTCGCTTCTTTTGGAACTGACAGAAAGCCTGCTCAGTTCTCACGGATTTAGTGTATTCTTTCCTCAGAAGATTCCATCAGGTGATGGCGGCATTTCGCTCGGACAAGCGGTAATTGCCATGGCCCAATTGGCAGCAATCAAGGACTAGCGAACATTTACCGGAAACTCAGATCAATCGATATAAATTGAGGCGTAAAATGTGCTTGGCAATCCCCGGACAAGTCGAACAACTCTTTCAAAAAGACAATTTAAAAATGGCCAAAGTTAATTTTGGTGGCATCAAACAAAATGTCTGTATTGAATACACGCCAAACGTTGAAGTCAGCGAATTTGTTTTGGTCCACGTCGGATTTGCCCTCAGCATAATCGATGAGGCAGAGGCAAAGCGCTCCTATGAAGCCTTAAGCTTATCCGGCGAACTAAATGAATTTACTGAATCTATTGCTTCCTCCGGAAAAGTAGGAGTGCTCGATGAAGTTTCTTGATGAATATCGAAATCAAGCTCTGGCTGCCGATCTGGTATCAAAGATCAATCAAGCAGCGACCAAGAAGTGGACGATTATGGAGGTCTGCGGCGGTCAGACTCATACAATTTTGCAATATGGAATCGACGAGCTTCTGCCAGCAAATATTCACTTAGTCCATGGCCCGGGCTGCCCAGTCTGTGTGACACCACTTGAACAAATTGACAAAGCCATTGCCATTGCTTCTCAGCCATCGACTATATTTTGTTCTTTTGGTGACATGTTACGTATACCGGGCAGCAAATATGATCTCTTAGAAGTTAAGGCGATGGGTCATGATGTTCGGACAGTTTTGTCGCCGCTTGAATGTTTGACTTTAGCTCAAGCCAATCCGGACAAATTGGTGGTCTTCTTTGCGGTTGGCTTTGAGACAACAGCACCAGCTAATGCCATGGCAATTTGGCAAGCCAACATGCTTGGTTTAAAAAACTTTTTTGTTCTCTGCTCGCATGTAACGGTACCACCTGTAGTCGCAGCGATACTCCAATCACCGCACAATCAGGTCCAAGCATTTATTGGTCCCGGTCATGTTTGCTCAGTCATGGGACTAAAGGAATATGAAAGTTTGTCACGCCATTTTCGCGTACCCATTGTTGTCTCAGGCTTCGAACCGCTGGATCTTTTAGAGGGAATTTTGCGTGCCGTAATTCAACTGGAAAACGGAGAAGCCAAAGTTGAGAATCAATATGCGCGCGCAGTCAACAACAAGGGCAATGACCAAGCGCAAACAATTTTGCAAGACGTATTTGTTCTAGCAGACAGAGCCTGGCGAGGCATTGGTACCATTCCCAAAAGCGGCTACAAGCTTGCTCACAAATATCGCCAATTCGATGCAGAGTATCATTTTGCCATTGATTCATTGAAAGCAGAAGAACCAGCCGAGTGCATCGCAGGAAAGATCTTGCGTGGCTTAGCCAAACCTTATGAATGTTCGGCCTTTGCTAAAACCTGTACCCCGGAAAAGCCGCTTGGTGCCACCATGGTATCTGCGGAAGGAACTTGCGCTGCATATTATAAGTTTGCAAAATTTAGCCTAGCGCAAAATTAATTGGGAGAGAAATGATGACCACTACCACTAAAGATTCCAGCTTCGATCAAGCTATATTACGCAAGCTAGAGGAAAGCGCGAAAGCAAGCAAAAGTTTTTTCCAAAGCAATTTGCCGATAGTTTCTGAACTTGCTCAAGTAATGGCAGAACATTTTAGCCAAGGGGGCAAATTATTTGTTGCCGGCAACGGTGGCTCATCTTGTGATGCTGAACATATCGTTGTCGAATTCATGCATCCAATATTCGAGAAACGCAAGCCATTGCCGGCAATTTCCTTGTGCACCCAAAATGCTCTTGTTACAGCCATTGCCAACGATATTGATTTTTCCCAGATCTTTTCCTTGCAAATAGAAAAGCTGGGCAGTCCAGGCGATATGCTCTTGGTTTTAAGCACAAGCGGCATGTCGGCCAATCTAATTGCCGCCTGCAAGCAAGCTGGCAAACAAAATATGCTAACTATTGCTTTTGGCGGCAAGGACGGTGGTCGCCTGCAAGAGTTAGCCGATTACAGTTTGGTAGTACCAAGCTATAGCATCCATCGCATACAAGAGGCCCACGTTTTACTCCTACATATTCTTTGGGATCTAGTTCATCTGGCTTTAGGTGAAGAGGACATACAATGACAACATTTCAGAAAAGCACGCTATCTCCAACAAATGACCTGCAAGTGTCTTGTCCGTTACCATTTAGTCGATCAAATCTTATTCGGCTAGGACATGGTTCAGGTGGCAAATTAAGTGCCGACTTAATTGAAAACATTTTTTTACCGGCATTAGGAAATCCAATTCTTAATCAGATGGATGACGCAGCCCTACTAACTTTAGCTGACCACAAATTAGCTTTTACTTGCGATTCTTATGTAGTTAACCCAATATTTTTTCCTGGTGGCAACATTGGTTCTTTGGCAGTGCATGGAACAGTCAATGATCTGGCTATGTTTGGAGCAAAGCCACTTTGGCTTTCTTGCGCATTCATTTTAGAAGAAGGACTGCCAATTGACGATTTACAAAGTATCGTGGCCTCTATGCGCGATGCCTGCCAACAAATTGGCGTGCAATTTGTTGCCGGTGATACCAAAGTCGTAAATAGAGGGCAAGCCGACAAGATTTTTATTTCTACTTCCGGCATTGGTGTAATTACCGGTCAACAAATTCCAAAAGCCAATCAAGCCAAACCTGGTGACACCGTCATAGTTTCAGGCGATCTCGGTCTGCATGGTATGGCGATTATGTGCGCTCGAGAAGAAATTGAATTGGAAACAGAAATTGAAAGTGACAGCGCGCCTTTGCATGAGCTTGTCCAGTCGTTGCTTGCAGCCACGCAATCACTTCACTGCTTGCGTGACATTACCCGCGGTGGATTGGCCAGTGTAACAAATGAGCTGGCAGTGGCATCCGGTGTTGGCATTGAACTTGATGAATGTTTAATACCAATTCATCCGCAAGTAAAAGCAGCTTGCGAACTACTTGGACTGGACCCACTATATGTTGCTTGCGAAGGAAGGCTGCTGGCAATAGCTGAGGCAAATGATTGTGAAACCATTCTAGAGGCTCTCAGGCAAAATCCTCTTGGGCAAAAAGCTGCCCGGATTGGCAGAGTAGTCGAAGATCACAAAGGACGAGTTGTCCTACGTTCACAAATTGGTGGCAAGCGAATTTTAGACAAACTTTCCGGCGAACAACTGCCGCGCATTTGTTAGTTTATTTAGCAAGCAGGGCACTCTGACTGGACATTTCTGCCAGTGGTATCACTTCATAGGTCGCCAAATTATATACTGGTGACAGTGCTAAAAGCCGATCCAATTCTTCATTGCTTTCCACATCATAAATCCAGGCTCCGCCGTGGCGGCCAACAATGTGATAGCGTTTTTCCAATTTCTTCTCTTGCGACAATTTTTCAGCATAGGCAGGCATAGCAAAAACTGCTTTTACCGCGGCAGGCCCGAGCTTCGAGACTTCAAGCGACCACAAAACCAAAAATTTGGACATCAATTTCTCCTTGTCAATCTCGCAGGCAAGAAAAATAATAACTTGCTTGAACAACATATACAAATAGCTTATATGTTTAAGCGGATTGCAAAGAGAACTCTTCCGGCCAGAGCACAAGCGACTTACCAGGGAAATAACGTACCAGCTTGTCGGCAGGGCAACCAAAAGCACTTTCTCTTATGGCTGAACCATTTTTCGTCGGCATGAGCATAAGCGTATCTTCCATCAGGCAATTTTTCGGCCACATACTGGAACCACCATTATGCAATTCCTCTTCCACACAAATTTCGGCAGTTCTTGCTTGATCATCTTGAAGGGCATAGATTTCGATTTGAAGTTCGATTTGAGCTAAATCCATTTCTGCCTGAGGCCAAAAGTAAATTCTCAAATCACAAGAAATTGAATCAGCTAATGCCCTCGCTCCAGCCAGTGCATTAGGGAATAAATGTTGACACGGAAGTATAACGGTTACAGACTTTATATTCGCTAACTGCTCTTGTACAAGCAGAAGCGGCCTTTCCGAAATACTGGCTAGAGCTTCGGTAATGGACAAGCGTGGCCAGTGGCGACGATCATCAGTCTCACATTGTATACCAGAGGCTTTATGTCCCAACGCAATTAGATCATAAGAATCACCACGCTTGCGAATTTCAGCTATGGGATGTCCTTGATCTAAAAATTGTTCACCAACAATACCACGAGGAGAAGCGTGGACTTCATAAGCTTCCAATAGTTCTTCTCCCAGCTTCTGCAAATTTTTTAGCATCTCTTCATAAGCAAACAAGAATGGTCCACTGCCGACAAAGCCGGCCAGTTGAAAACCAAGCAGTTCCAAGAGTCCATTAGCGTTAACTACATGCTGAGCCGAGACAGTCACATCTTGCTTAACGGCAAATTGCCAACATAGCTCTGCTGCCCATTGAGATTGCGCAGAACCATCAAGCCCTACCAATATTGACCGAATGCTCATAATTACTTACCTGCAAAATGGACGTCTGCGCACTCTGATTCTATTGTCCTCTGCCTGCCATATAGATACATCCGTCTTAGTGACGATTGATCAATGCACAAATCAGCATTTAGATTGATCACAAAAGCTAACCCACAAAGTAGGCTTAGCATAGGAACAAACCAGAAGGAAGAATTTGCTATGCTACTATCTCCTCAGACTGCACAGGCAACCGAACAAATGCAAAGAGAAAATCAGCCATCCTGGCTTGAGCAATACAGAAAGAAAGTAACCAGCCCCGAGCTTGCCGTCAAGGCAGTTAGGTCGGGCGATGCGGTCTACATTCATTCAAATGCTGCCGCGCCAGAATGCCTGATTTCAGCCTTGGTCGGTCGTGCCAATGAATTAGAAGGTGTAAAAATCTATCATCTCCTAACCCTTGGCAAAGCAGAATATGCCAAAGCAGAGTATGCAAATTCATTTCGCGTGCAGGCCTTATTTATCGGTGCAAATGTTCGTGATGCCGTTAATTGTGGGCGAGCCGACTATATACCTGTCTTTCTCAGCGAGATTCCTGGTCTGTTTACCAATGGACAATTACCCTTGGATGTTTGCATAGTGCAAGTCTCACCACCAGACAAACACGGATTTTGTAGTTACGGCGTATCTGTTGATTGCACTATTGCCGCTCGCAAGCAAGCCAAATGTGTAATCGCCGAAATCAACAAACAAATGCCCCGCACACTTGGTCGTTCGCTTGTACACATCAGTCGATTTGATCACATTGTTGAAACTGATCACCCTTTGCCCGAACTTATACCTGACGAACCCTCGCCCGTAGAAAATGCAATTGGACGACACGTAGCCTCGCTTGTGGAAGACGGCGCAACTTTGCAGCTTGGTATTGGCGCCATACCTAATGCAGTTTTGCGCTATCTCACAGACAAAAAAGATCTAGGTATTCACAGCGAGATGTTGTCCGATGGTATTATCGATCTGATTGATGCCGGCGTAATTACAAATGATTGCAAGACCTTGCTACCAGGACAAGTTGCAGTTAGCTTTGTTATGGGCACCAAACGTCTATATGATTTCGTGGATAACAATCCGATGATTGAATTTCAACCTTCCGATTTCATTAACGATCCGATTATCATTGCTAAAAACAATAAGATGACCGCAATTAATTCAGCCTTGCAAATTGATCTGACAGGACAAATATCGGCAGATTCCATTGGCACACATCTCTATAGTGGTGTCGGCGGGCAAGTTGATTTTATCCGAGGGGCAAACAAAGCATTGGGCGGTAAAGCAATAATTGCCATTCCTTCCACGGCAAAGTCCGGCAAAGTCTCACGCATAGTGGCAAAATTAAGCCCAGGCGCTGGTATTGTCACAACCAGAGCTGATGTCCGTTATATCGTCACTGAATTCGGCATTTGCGATTTGCACGGCAAGAACATGAGGCAAAGAGCCGAGGCTCTAATAAATATTGCTCATCCAGACTTTCGCGCTAAACTACTGGAAGAGTCAAAAGAGATTTCCTGGTTACGGTGATTGCCAATTTTGGCAAGCGCAAACGAAGCAATTAAGGAGAGGCTTGATGCAAAGACGACAATCAAAGCTCCGTTTATGCCTAACGCCTCCGTCTTCAAAATCGCCTCCATAACTGGCATGTAAATACCTGCCAATAACAATCCATAGGCAATCGACATATTTAAGTACATTGTCCATTTAAGCGAAAAGAATTCAGAAAAAGAGCGTAACTTTAAGCGGCCGACATCCAACCATGACCAAGCTTGGAAAAGCAGTGCCAAGCCAAGCGTGGCATATCCACAGGTGGTCGTACCAGTAATCACAAATCGCTTATTCAATTCCAATGCCATCAAAACAGCTACCATGACAAACAAGCTACGTACAACAATCTGGACAAGTTCATTTTTCCCGAGAATTTTTCTTGCTTGATCACGTGGCGCCAGTTTCATCACATGAGGATCGCCACTTTCTAAGACGATTCCTAGCCCTGGGAAAATGTGGACAATTAAGTTAAGCCACAATATTTGCAGAGGCAAAAGAGCGAGCCCCGTATCAAAAATAACGCTAATGAAAACGCTCAATATCGCTGACAAACTTGCAGTCAAAAGATAACCAATTGCCCGCTGGATATTAGCATAAATAATTCGCGCCTGTTCAATGGCCTCAACGATGGTGGCAAAGTTATCGTCAGTTATCACCATTTGTGCTGATTCACAAGCCAAATCAGACCCTCTTTCACCCATGGCCACACCGATATTTGCTTGTTTGAGGGCCGGCGCATCGTTGACACCATCGCCGGTCATCGCCACGACTTGACCAGTTGATTGAAGAGCCTTAACGATTTCATACTTCAGCTTCGGTGTTGCCTGAGCAATCACAGTCGCATGTCGCAACGCGTGCTCCAATTCCAGTTCATTCATGCGTTCCAGTTCAGATCCGGTATAGACTTGTTTGTCCGTGTACTCTTGATCATACACACCAAGATTATGACCAACCGCGCGAGCCGTAGCACGTTGATCACCAGTCAACATAACTATGCGTATGCCTGCTTTCTTGCACTTGGCGATTGCTTGCTCAACTCCTGCCTTCGTTTGATCACGCATGCCCACAAGACCGACAACGGTCAGATCACGTTCAACTTCCGTCTCCGATTGTTCGGCAAAATTGCTTTCCAGTTTTTTCTGGGCAATTGCCAGCACTCTCAGACCTTGCTTGGCGAGATGCTCATTTTGTTCAAGGAAATAATGACGCATTCTGTCATCTAGAGCTATGATTTTATTTTTGCTCAAGTAGGAGGAAGCCAGTTTGATAATTACTTCTGGAGCCCCTTTAACATAGGCAATGGAATGATTTTTATCCAGCCTATGCACTGTCGTCATACGCTTGCGACTCAAGTCAAAGGCGAATTCGGCCAGGCGTGGTTCAGTCTTAACTAACTCCTCATGCCTCAAGCCCGCCCTTTCTGCCAGTACAACTAAAGCACCTTCTGTCGGATCGCCATGCACATGCCACTTCAATTCACCCTCGTGACATTCCAAAATCGCATTATTACAAAGAGCGGAGGCTTTGATTAGATGAGTGCAGTCTGGTTCAATTGTCCAAGCAATTTCATCGCTTCCCCGGAAAAGCTTACCAAATGGTTCATATCCTTTACCTTCAACAGACAAATGTGTACTGGACAATATGAGGTCCGTCACTGCCAATTCATTTTCAGTCAGAGTGCCGGTTTTATCCGTACAGATTATTGTCGTGCAGCCTAATGTTTCCGCACAGGTCAGATGCTTGATTATGGTGCGTAACTTCACAAGTCTTTGAGCACCATAGGCCAGCGCCAGCGAAGCTAAAACCGGCAGTCCTTCCGGAATTGCAGCAACAGCTAATGCCACTCCTGTTTCCAACATCACCAGAGGATTTTCCCGATGCATAATGCCGATTGCCGTGACAATCACACAAACAAGCGCACACATTATACTCAGTTGTCTTCCCAGGAGTTCTAATTCCTGAGCCAAAGGTGTTTGACCACTATGAATACCAGAAACGACTTTACCTAGGGCTCCTAACTCTGTATTTGTTCCAGTTGCTACCACGATACCGCTTACACGTCCACCAACAATTGCGGTGCCTTGGAAAAGCGTACATTCATCAAGATCAAGCGGCTTAAGATCAAAATCACTAGCCTGCTTATGCACAGGTATACTTTCTCCAGTCATAGTCGACTGATCAAGGGTCAAATTTGCGGACTGCAAGATGCGTATATCAGCAGGTACACGTGAACCATGTTCAAGCAGGACCAGATCGCCAATCACTAAGTCGCGCACGGGAATATCCGCTTCGCGCCCGCCCCTGCGCGTACGCACTGATGCTCCAGCTAAATGCCGAAGTGAGGCAAGTGAAGTTTCAGCTTTCAGTTCCGTAAAAAATCCCACACAGGCATTGATAATCAGCGCAGCCACTATGGCGAGAGCCTGTATATATTCCTTCAATGCTAACGAGACGAAAGTTGCAACTAAAAGCAATATAACCACGGAAGATAGGAACTGGCGCCCAAACAGTACCAGCCAATTTGGTTTTGCTTGATCGGCAATCTGATTGGGCCCATATTTTGCCAATCTCTGTTTGGCCAGCTCCACGTCCAACCCATTTTCCCTATCTGTTGCAAGCAATGAGATTAATTCTCTGGTAGACAGAGATTTAAGTTCATTGGCTGGCAAGCTCTTCGGGCTCACTAACATATTCGCATCCACGGTAAGCACTTGATTATTCCTACTGAATTTTATGTCTGGCTATCATGCTTATTATCTGTATTTGGCCAAAGCTTAGTATCAGTCTTAGGGCCGGTTTTCTCTAACTGAGACTGTTCTTTGTGCTGAAAGTTGCCACAAAGAACAAGTTCAAGAACTTGACTAACTTTATTAGGATCTATCCGGGCCAATCTACGAATCAGACTAGGCCATGTCGCATAGCATTAACTGCTGCCTGCGTCCGATCATCAACAGCCAATTTGTTCAAAATACTGCGAACATGCGTTTTGGCCGTCGCCAAAGAAATAACCAACGTATTGGCTATTTCCTGATTGGAAGCTCCATTCACTAATAAGTTAAGCACTTCAAGTTCTCTTGGCGAAAGTGGATCAGGAAGGCTTGCCACACGCTTATTGTTGATCCCTGGTTGCAAGCCATATTCTCGAATCACCTTTTGAGCAATCGAAGCATCCAGCCAAATATCGCCGTTATAGGCAGATTTAATAGCTGTGAAAAGACGATCTGGACTTACATCCTTCAAACAATAACCGGAGGCACCAACGCATAAAGAAGCAAATATGTCTCGGTCGCTATCGCTAGCCGTAAGCATGACGATTTTCATAGCCGGGTGCGTTTCGCGAATAATTCGGGCGGCTTCAATGCCATCCATTACTGGCATGCCGACATCCATGAGAATCACATCCGGCAAAAGTTCACTAACTTTTGCTATGGCTTCTTCGCCGTTCTGAGCCTCGCCAATTATTGCAATTTCTGGATCACGATCAATGATTGCTTTGAGCCCAGTTCGAGTAAGGAGATAATCCTCAACCAGAAGCACCTTTATAGGCCGCGCTGAGTTTCCCTGTGACATAGAAATAAATTTTCTTACAAAACCAACCCTGTATTTAATAAGTTGACACATGATCTGCAAAAAAGCGATATCTAAGCTGATCAACTGTTAAGAAACTTGCACATTTGAGCCAAGATCAGTCCAAAGGACGAAGGCATCCCTCAACTGGCTCGCTCAAATGGCCAGGACCGAATCGACCAGCTGGCTGGCAAAAATGATCACTTAGCATGATGTAGAGCTTATGCAGAAGCTCTAGACTGGGTGCATGAGAGACGAAACGAAGCAGGACTTCCAACCCGGAAGTCCTGATATCACCTTGAGAGCAGTTGATAAGCTTGTGCAGGTGGCCATTGCCCGACAACAAGAAGAATTTGCTTCGGTCATCCTCAATCATTTAAGAACCCCGGTGATTGCCGGCAAGAGAATGCTCAATCTACTCATGGATAATGCATTCGGTCCAATACCGGAGCCTCAGCGGGAAGTACTGGAAATGCTTTTGGTCAACGAGCAAGACTTAGAGCAACTGATGCTGACGCTCGTAGATATCTACCGGTATAAAACTAAAACCAAAAAGCTCGAAATGCGCTCTTACAACTTAAATGCCTTAATTTCTGCCTGCACCAAGGCATTATCAGTCAGTGTGCTCAAAGATGATGTTGCTTTGGAAAGCTCTCTTACCGAGGAGCAATTAACAGCCTATTGCGATCAAGGTGAGATCAGCAAATTGTTGATGCAACTTTTGACCAGTTCATTACACTCAGCCAAAAGTTTGGTGCAAATTGCTGCCTCAAAAAACGCCAAATTTGTTCACATCACAATCAAGCATAATGGCCCACCTATCGACAAAGAAAATCTGGAACACATTTTCAATTTCTTCTCGCAAGATCAAAAGTCGAATAACTATTCATATGGCTTAAGCGCCAGCTTAGGACTTTGCAAAGAAATCGCCCAAGCACATGGCGGCACGATCAGCTGCAAATGCGATAGCAACCAGGGAACGGAGTTTGAAATTTCTCTACCCATCGAGCCCTAATTTCCACCCAATCCTTGCAAAATGGAATTGAGTGCATTTGGGTCCATGCCGCCCATTTGTTTCATCAGCTCATTGAGATCAACGTTTTCCAAACCCTGAGTCGACGATCCATTTGATCCGCTCAGTCCGGACAAGCCGCCCAAGTCTCCCAGTTCACCTACATTGGGAGAAGACGACTGAGCATTGCCAGAATTTCCCTGACCCGAGCCCCCGCCCAAAGCACCAGCGATTCCACCAAGTGAACCTAACATCTTCATCAAATCAGAAATAGAAGGTCCACTGGCGCCCGAACCCGAACTATCGGAGCCACCCAAACCACCCATTAGCCCGGCCAGTCCGCCGAGTTTGCCCTGCATCAGTTCGTCTTTGGCATTATTTATTGCCGAGGCAACATTTGTATCTTGATTCTCACCACCAAACGGATCAAGATCTGAGCTCAAATCATAATAAGCAATGCACTCTTTCACGCCTGCATGATAACGAGACAGCGTCGTGTTCAGCTGCTCTAATACTGGTGCAACATTGTTTATCGCATCAAATCCATGTCCCGCCAAGCTCGGATTATGTACATATTCGCTGACAATGCCCAAAGTTGAAGCAAGCTCGTTGTGCTCCCTTTTTAAATCATTGGGAGGAATTGTCGTGCGAATGCGATTGATCATTGCCAGTGTTTCTTGGCGCAGCGATTCTACGTTCTGAGCCGCACCTAAAAGTCCACCTTCCCCAAGTATTTGCTGAATCGCCAAAGTTCTATAACGTTGAAGAATAGCCCGCATCTTGATCAAATATTTGGTCACACCTTCTGGCGTGTATGGAACGTTTTCTACCACACCTCCTTGCAAAGGCATTTTCAGTTTATATGTCGGTCGATGTGCGGCAGCCGCACTGCCCGATTGAATATTTGGGTAATGCAAAGCCGGCGTCGGACGGGCATGTGCCGCAGCATTTGTTGTAGGAGTTACCTGTGTGCGTCTGGCAGTCTCATTTGTAACATTGGTGCCATCGTCCATCACACCAGCTTGCCTAATTAGTTTAGGTTTTGCTTTTGAAACAGCGTGCTTGTCTTGCGTGGGATTGGCTTGAGCCAAAGTGCCCGCTATAGGAGTGCAAGCCATTGATACGGCCAAGAGAACCACGAAATTCTTCCAATACTGATTGAATTTGCTCATCGTCAATCTCAGCTTGTCTCAGATAAATTCCCAAATAACGCCCATATAAAATCTGGCAGGGCTCCACCTAATATCATCATGCCCCAAAATGCCCGAATTAGCCTTGTAATTTTGGTCTAAGACCAGATATAAGCAAAAAGTTATCAAGCAAACCAAATTAGAGGTCAAGGACGACTAACTTTAGCGAAGCTTTTCGCCAGCGGTTCAATTATCGCTCCGGATTTATTGACCACAAGTGTCGCCTCCTCCGCTACAATAGCTGAGATAATTTGGTTTGATCTTAAGTAGTCAGGATGATTGCCGTGAAAGTACTTTTTGCCGTAGATATTGTTCATCCCTATAAACCCGTAGCCGAACAAATGCTCGAGCTTTTGCCTCTCAAAGATGCAGAGCTCAAACTTTTGTACGTTAAAGAAGAGCTGCCTTCCTACGAAGTCCGAGTTGAGGCAATGGCCGAATTCGATGAAGATTACGGTCATATTTTGGAAGAAAAAGCTCAATCAGTCTTGAAAGAAATTGAAGAGTTCTTCAAACCGCATGTGGCAAAAGTGGCATCCGAAATTGTCTCCGGACCAGCTGCTTATATGATTGAGACGGTTGCACGTGATGAAGCGATGGACATTACTGTTCTGGCTGCCGGTCACCATTCAAAAGTACAAGTTTTTCTCTTGGGTTCCGTATCAACAAATGTAATGAAGCATGGACCAAATAGTGTTTTGATTTGTCATGCTGATGAAAAGCCCAAAGGCAAATTGTCAAAGGTAGTTATTGGCGTTGATGGCTCTGCTCAGTCCAAGAATGCTGTGGCTAAAGCTGCCAAGCAATTCAATTTGAAAAACGCAGAAATATCCCTGATCCACGTGGTATCAGTAGCTGATGTACTAAAGATGATTTCGCCAGTGGAGTACATTTCGTTTGTGGAGAACAATTTGCTTTTGGAAGGCGAAACATTTTTAGCCGATGCCCAAGAGCAATTGTCCAAAGCCGGTGTAACCAATGTTTCTTGCGTCTTAAAAGAAGGCGACCCGGCAACTGAAGTATTGAATCTGGCGAAATCCGAAAAGGCCGATTTAGTGATTATCGGCGCTAAAGGAAAAACGGCCATTCAGCATTTCCTCCTGGGGAGCGTTTCGCATCGTATTGCTACACACACGCCTTGCGCTTGCGCGGTAATTAAACAATGAACAAGAAGCTTTTAGTTTTTTCGCTTATCGCTTTTGCCTTGCAAACACAAACCATCTCGCATCCCCAAGCAAGCACTGCTCAGGGTGGTCTCGATGGAATTGAAAGTTTGGGGCAAGAACAAATCAACGAAAAAAACGAGCTTCAGTCCATGCGTGATGAGATGCGAGCCTTGAAGCAAGATATGTCCAGCTCGATGCAAGCAATGACGGATTTCCAGAAGGACGTAGAAAACGCCAAGGAATTACATATTTTCGCGCGCGAAGCTAATTGGGAAATTGCTCCTGGATTAGAAGCCACCTCACTCACCTATAACGGACAAGTACCTGGCCCACAATTAAGAGTAAAAGAAGGCGGGCTTGTCCGGATTGTCTTGCACAATCAAATGAAAGTACCAACCAGCCTTTACTTCCATGGCATGAATAATTTGCCCTTCCGCATCAATGGTCTGGCTAAGCAAGATGCCGGTCTGGTTTATCCAGGACAAGAGCAGGCTTATGAGTTCAAAGTCGGCAAGGCTGGTACATATTGGTATCACCCACAAATCGTCAACGCCGAGCAAAAAAATCATGCCTTATATGGAGCAATAATCGTTGAACCAAAAGCGGAAGCTGAATCATTCGACAAACAATTCGTCTTCATTCTAGGCCAAGTATCCACAGTCAAAAACACCAAGACCGGCAACGCACTACCTGTGGTGCCTTATTTCATTGCCAACGGCAAGACAGCACCAGCTACATCGCCAATTGAAGTGCAAAAAGGTGATCGTGTCAGGCTGTCGCTTATCAACGCTGGTAACCAAGTGATACCACTTTGCCTGACCGGACATAGTTTTGACGTGATTGCTGAAAATGGTGGCATGCGTAATCCGCCGTTTACTTGCGACACTTATGCGCTCAACCCGGCTTGCCGAGTCGATCTGGAATTCTCTGCTAATAATCCCGGTGTCTGGTCATTAGCATCTGAGTTAACCGCACAAACCACGACTAACGGAAAGTTTCCTGGCGGCATTGCCATTCCAGTCAAGTACATAAAGTAAACGCGCAGACTAATTGCTGCTAGCTTTGACAGAGTTCAAACTAATGTGCTTCGCTGAGATACTTGAGCTTGATTGCAACCTTTTCAATTGGCAGTCCGGTGTGCTCGCAGAAAACTTGCCAGCCAACTTTCACAACTTCTTCCCAGTTGTTGTAATAAACATCCGTATCCAAATAGCCCTTACCAATTTCTTCTGAGTAATCGGAAATGATTGCTTTCGCCATGTCGTGCTGCACCATGTGCCTTAAATCGAACCACTGTTCTTCCAAAGCCAAATCAAAAAGAGCAGCCAGAAATTCTTTTTGCCTATAACGAGTCTCTGCCATTTCGCGTAAGCGGTCATCCATCACATTTGCCTTATTTCCATTTATGTTGCAGGCCTTGTCATTAAATTATCATAAGTTTTGTAAACATGCATCATCCAGGGCAAAGAATTCATCTTGGCAGGCAAATAAGGTACTTAGTCACTTAAATTGCCAGTGGATTATTCTCCCGTGAAAGCCAAATTTCTTCCCCTCATCTCTTACTTCGTTCTGCCTGTATTTCTCCTGGGAATTTGGTCTATGGCTTGGCTGCCTGCACAGGTCTTTGCTCAAGAGTCTCATGCCCCAGACGACGTACCGGTGAGCGAATCTTTGACTCATTTGGAAAGCGCACTGGACTTAAGCAATAGCACGCCTGAGACTCTGGTTCTGCGTTTGGCACATTTGGAGACCAAGGTATTTGGCACGCCGCAATCGGGAAGTTTGAAAGAACGCATTGCCAAACTCAACCAGAAAGTATTTGCTTCCGACAACTATTTCCCCACTGTCATGCATGCCACCAACAATAAGGTAATGCGCTTCCGCCAACTGCCCATACCGGTTTTGATTAGTCCAATTGCAAACCAGAATTATATGCAAGCTTGCATTGCCGGCTTTGAGCGCTGGGAAAGAGCTACCGAAGGCTTGGTTCGCTTTACGCAAGTCGATGATCCAAACACTGCCAGAATAAAAGTTACCTGGTCGCACTTGGGTGGTGATACGGATGCCACTGGCTGTACGCTCGGCGCGCACACAATCACCAAATGGCAAAAGAAACCAAAGGCAAATCTCGGTGCCGTTTCGCTTGCCCAGATGCCAATACCAATTGTCGTCCCTCGCTTAGGCACAAAGTATTCCGTGCCACCACAAATAATTGAAGTCAATTTGGACTTAATTGACGCCCGCGATCCTAAGACTCGCTATCAACTTTTAGAAAACGTCGTAGCTCATGAACTTGGGCATGCCTTGGGATTGCTTGGTCACAGCCCCAACAAGAACGATATGATGTATAGCCAAACAGATGAAAACTCAAAACTTACACAACGTGATATCAACACAATTCAAAAGCTCTATCAACAAACACATATTGATATTGCGTTATGAAATAGCGATTTACTGATAGTGATAAGCAGAAACACCATGCTTAGTACGCAATTGTCCATCCAGTCCCTGAATCGATTGATTGAGTGATTCCAATCCTTGTTTGCGATCCATAAGTTTGGTAGCTATTGGTGTACCAGCACCATCTTGAGCAAAAATATCGTCTTGTACTTTCAAATAGTCGCTGAATAATTGGCCAGCAGTGGCAAAATATTGATAATAGCCTTGATGCAAAGCTTGGGTTTCAGCAATCACTGGCAGCTGCTGCATTTGTTGTTGCGCATGAACATAACGATTAACCAGTCTCGTCAATAACATTTGGGCTTGATTCTTTTGCTCACCTGGTACAAGACAAGAAAATCCCATGGCCAACAGTCCATCGGCTTGTTGTCTTTCTACCGGTGTCATTTGAGCCTGGCGACGAATTTGGTCATAAGCAGCAAACCATTGCTTTGGTGTAATCGCCTGTTGAGCCCTCTGAGCAGTTTGCTGAGGATTGCCTTGTGCATAGCCCTGCTGTCCATAACCTTGCTGCCCATAAGGATTTTGTTGGTAGTTGCCGCCATAACCTTGGCTCAAGGCTGGCGATTGATTAAGCGCGAGCAGGCTAAGCATGAGCAAGCCACTATTTGCGAGAAGAGGGACGAAAGCTTTTGTCGGACGAATCATAATTACTGTTTGTTCTTTCTCTGGTATGTAGACACTTTGTAAGACGCGGGTTACAGTCCTATTTTTACTAAGAGAAGAGACGAGCTGCAACGAGCATTGTTTCATGTTAAAGCATAATAAGATCAGTTGCCAATAGCCGCCGTTTATGGACCGACCGTCAGTTTAGCCAAATCAGCCAAAAATCCCGGATAAGAAATACGCACGCAATCAGAATCATCCACGTGCACTTTACGATCAGAAACCAGGCTGGCAATTGCGCCAGTCATGGCTAAACGGTGATCGCCCATGCTTTGCCATTTGCTCCCGCCTGGCAAATGATCTTTGCCCTCAATCGTAAATCCGTCTTTCGTTTCGGCAATTTCAGCACCACAGGCGCGCAAATTTTGCACAATGGCCGAAAGTCTGTCTGATTCTTTGACTCGCAGTTCAGAGGCCCCTTCCACCGAAAAAACGCCATCGGCAAGTGCGCCAGCTAAAGCCAAAATTGGAATTTCATCAATACCACGTGGCAGCTCCGATGCCAAAATATTTGCGCCACGCAAGCGACCAGCATATTTGACGACAATATCGGCTACCGGTTCACCAGAAATTTCCCGTTGATTCTCAAGAGAAATATCAGCACCCATTTCCTGCAAGACATCAACAATTAAGGTGCGGCCCGGATTGACACCACAATCAGAGAGTTTGATTTCCGCACCAGGTATTAGTGCAGCTGCCACCATAAAAAATGCCGCTGAAGAAATATCGGCAGGCACATTTACTTCATAGGCGGCAATTGGCGCTTCCAGACGGCTAACTGAAACCTTGCAAGCCCCATCTCTTTCACCCCCTCTTTCACAAGGTATACCAATGTGCCGCAAAAGCCTCTCTGTATGATCGCGCACCTGATGAGGCACGCTAACCGTGGTTGTCCCACTCGCTACTAGTCCAGCTAAAAGCAAGGAGGTTTGTACTTGCGCCGACGCCTTCGGTAAATGAAATTGGCGTCCATGCAAAATTCCCCCTTTAATTTCAAAGGGAGCATAACCTTGCTTCTCCAAATAAGTTACATGCGCACCCATTTGACAAAGGTGCTCCAAAACCCGTGACATGGGTCTTTGGCTGAGCGAATCATCACCATCAAACACAGTGGCAAAAGGTAATCCGGCACCAATGCCGGCCATCAAGCGCATTGTCGTGCCTGAGTTACCACAAAAAAAAGAACTTACCGGTTTGTGTAAATGTGCCCAGCCAGGACTTTTCACGGAAAACGCGTTGTCAACCGCTGTCATTTCAAGCTTGGCTATTTCAATTCCCAATAGTTTCAAACAAGAAATTGTACTTTGACAATCGGCAGCCGGGGAAAGTCCCTCAATCCGGCAGTCCCCTTGGGCAAAAATGGAGAACAAAAGAGCACGGTGAGAGATTGATTTATCTCCCGGAACCCTTAATTGTCCCTGCAAGCGTACACGCATTATGACTAGCTCTGGTAGTGTTACCCCTCGGTCTAATATTGTATGATTTTGTCAGCATTTTGGGGAAACAGTTTCAAGGCTTGGGGTAAATTCAATGTTGCGTTTTCTCACAGCAGGAGAATCTCACGGACAAGGCTTGATGGCCATTTTAGATGGCGTGCCTGCCGGACTTGTCATTGACTTTGATAAAATTCAGCACGAAATGGCATGCCGCCAAAAAGGTTATGGTCGAGGAGCGCGGCAAAAAATTGAAGTTGACCAAATTGAAATAATTGGTGGCGTCCGGCATGGTATTACATCTGGTGCACCGCTGGCATTGTCAATTCAAAATCGTGATTGGGACAATTGGCAACATGTCATGTCCGTACAAGCACCAGATAAATCACGCCCAGAAGTTGCTGAGCAAATCGAGAAAAAATCGATTAGCCGTTTTCGTCCCGGGCATGCCGATCTAGCTGGCACGTTTAAATTTCGTCAACGCGATGTCAGAGACGTTTTAGAACGCTCAAGTGCAAGAGAAACTGCCGCTCGTGTTGCAGTTGGTGCCGTCTGCCAAACACTCTTGCGAGAATTGGACATTAAGATGGTGGCACAAGTCGTACAAGTCGGCAATATTAAGATGGATGATGTGCACGATGATACCAATCTTGCCGATCTGGAAAAATCCGTATTAGCATCAGAGATGTTTTGTCCTTGTCCGGAAACCACGGAAAAGATGAAGGCCCTAATTAAAGAAAAGTGGCAAGAGGGCGATAGCCTCGGTGGTGTTGTCGAAGTTTTAGTTGATGGTCTACCGATTGGTCTTGGCAGTTACACACAATGGGACAAAAAACTTGATGGTCAATTGGCTCAAGCAATCATGAGCATTCAAGCAATCAAGGCAGTGGAAATTGGTGACGGCGTTGCCGCAGCATCGCTTTCCGGTTCTTCTGTGCATGATCCGCTTTATCCGGCAGAAGGGCAAGATAGTGCTTTCCCATTTGTACGTACAACTAATCGTGCCGGTGGCATTGAAGGTGGAATGTCTAATGGCTCGCGTTTGCGAGTCCGTGCTTACATGAAGCCTTTGCCCACGCTGCGCAAAGGCTTGCCATCAGTTTCACATCCGGACTTCAAAGCCGACACGGCTCACTTTGAGCGATCGGATGTTTGTGCAATTTCGGCTGCCTCGATTGTGGCCAAAGCCATGGTCTCCTTTATTTTGGCCAAGGCAATACTGGATAAATTTGGTGGTGATACCATGTTCGACTTAACTGAAGCACTATCGGCTTATCGCATTGACTGCAAGACTCCCATGCCAGCGGAGGTAATTTTGCCAAGCAGCTCACATCTGCCAGAGCCCATCGTCGACGAGGCTGAATTGGAATGAGCCTGGCATTTCACAAGTTCCACGAAGGACCGATTATTAGGTTGCGCTGGACAACGCAAACCGATTTGCAATCGCGCGTTGCCGTCGGTGTTGGTGCGCGTCAACATTTAGTTGAATGTTTGGCTCAATTAAAAGTGGGCAAACGTGTTTTGCTTTTATATCCCAGCGCCTTAGCTGCCACATGGGGCGAAGAAATTGAAAAATTACTCGACCAATCGGACTATCAAGTAAGCGTTTTACAAATGCCTGATGGCGAAATTGGTAAGAGTCTGGAATGTTTGTCTGAAATTTGGGACACATTGCAATTGCACTGCCTCGATCGCACCGACACGATTGTTGCGTTAGGTGGTGGAGCACTAACAGATTTGGCCGGCTTTGCTGCCTCAACATATTTAAGAGGCATAAATCTTGTTTTGCTACCAACCACATTGCTTGCCCAAGTCGATGCAGCCATTGGTGGCAAAACTGGTATCAACCTTATATCCGGCAAAAACTTAGCTGGCACCATTTACACACCACAAGCAGTAATTGTCGATCCTGCCTATCTAAGTACTTTACCCACACGTGATTTCACATCCGGTCTGGCCGAAGTAATTAAATACGCGCTTTTGGAAAATACCATTGCGGGAGCGAGCGAATATAAAATCGGACCACGTAGATTCTTCGACATTCTTTCTGAGTCTTTACCGAACATAAACGAAGAAGACTCAGTCGAACATATTCATCCACTCTTACCAGGAATCATCACCAGCTGCATTAAGATGAAGCTGGCAACAGTGGCTGCTGATTTACGAGAAGCTAATTTGCGTCGCTGCCTAAATTTGGGTCATACCCTTGGTCATGCCTTAGAGAAAGTATCCGATTACAAACTTGCTCATGGCGAAGCTGTCGCAATTGGTCTGGTTTTTGCCACGCGTTTAGCCGTAAAAAAGAATTTAATTGGTGAAGAGGCTCTCAATCGTTTGACCACACTTTTAGAAGACGTCAGTCTACCTTTGGAAATTCCTGGCGAATACGACAAGCAGGCAATTTCCCAATCTATGCTGCACGATAAAAAGCGCGCAGGTGAAAAGATCAAACTGATATTGCCAAAAGGGGAAATTGGCTCTGTTGATTATAGTTACGAGATCCCAACCTCTGAGATAGCACACTGCTTATGACCACAGCAAGTTTCACGATGATTGCCTTTCAAGGTGCCCTGGGCGCATTTAGCCACCAGGCCGGCAAGATGTTTTATGAATCGACACATAAACAATCTGCTAGTGCAGAAGAATTGTTTATTGCCTGCAAAACTTTTGAAGATGTTTTTGAGCGTGTGGAGAACGGCCGCTGCCGATATGGAGTCATACCACTGGAGAACTCTTCCATTGGTTCAATTACCCTCAATTATGACTTATTAGCTAGAGGCACAGCTTACATCATTGCCGAAGTCTTGGTCGATGTCCGTCATCAGTTGATGGCGCTTCCGGAAGCCAATTTAGAAGAAATTACCAAAGTCTATTCTCATCCGGCAGCCCTTGGCCAATGCCGCAAATTTTTTGCTCATCTTGCCCAAACCGGATCTCCTGCAGTGCCGACAGAGTTTTGGGACACCAGCGGGGCTGCTCAATACGTGAGCCAAAGCCAAGATCCAAACATTGCCGCCATAGCCAGCGAATTTGCCGCCAAGCAATACGACCTGGAAATTTTGGCAAGCAATATCGAAGATTTCCAAGGCAACAGCACAAGGTTTGGCATTGTCATTCCATATCCAAGTGAAGGCACATCACCACCGGTCGTCAACCAAGCACCATATAAATTATCTTGCGCAGTTGAGCTTCCCCACAAGCCTGCTGCCCTTGCTCACCTGCTTGGACCAATTGCCGATCAAGCCGTCAACCTAACTAAAATAGAATCTAGACCAATACCAGAATCACCCTGGCATTATCGTTTCTTTCTTGATATGCAAATCACAAATCCAGAGCGCGAGCCAATAGTCTTGAATGTACTGGCGAACCACACAGAAAAGTACAAAGTATTAGGACGTTATTTGCCCTGGACTTAATACCTATTGTCTTTTGATCATTCATTTACGCTAGATCGAAAATAGTTTAGCCCTTTGCCCGCTTTACGCTTCTAGCTTGAGCAAATAATTCAGTTATTTCCGTCCTAATTGAAGCTTCATCTCCAGCAGCAATTGCCCGGAGCAATTCTTCAATCTTCAACTTGTATTTCTCAAGGGCAGCCAAAATCATATCCCGATTTTGGAAAACGATTTCAGCCCAAAGATCCGGTGGGCTATCAGCCAGCCGCAAAATTTGATTGAAGCCTGTGCCAGATACGGAAAGTAATTTCGAAAGCCGAGACAAATCATTTGCGGAATTGTCACTTCCTTCCACCAAACTAGCAACCATGCAAGTAATAATCAACTGCAAGACATGACTAAGCGATGCCATAGCTTGATCATGCGTGGTGACATCGATTGTCTCGACCTGAAAGTTCAGACTTGTAAGCCAGTCATTAAGTCGCTTAAGCGATATGTCCGATGATTTGCTTGTCGGAACAATCGCAAAGACTCGACCATCTGGATTTATTTCACCAGAGGCGGCAAAGCCTGATTTCTCACTGCCAAAACATGGATGACCACCAATAAATTCTGCTTCTTGCAAATCTAATTGATTGGCGAGATTACAAATGGGCGTCTTGGTTGATGTAACATCAATTACCAATTGTCCCTTTGTCAGCCCTTTGGCTATTTGCTGCAACAAATCAATATTATTCTTCGGACTAGCAGCCAAAATAACTAACGATGCTTGATTTAAAAGTTCGCTGCCATTTATGCCACCACTGTCAATTACACCTGCCTTCAGCGCTTGATCAACAATTTCCTTCTGATCAATTCCAATAACATGCGTGTTCGGAGATAGTCTCTTAATCTGTCTGGCAAGTGCGCCACCAATTAAACCAAGCCCAATTATCAAGACTCGTGGAAATGGTGAGACTTTCGTTGCCTCCGGGTATCGAGCAATTTGCAAGTCACGACTTTGTGCCATTATGCTTTGATAGACAGAAAGTATTGCTTTTGCAATTTGCGGATTATTGGAAGCCTCTTGCACACGACTGAGTACAACTTGCTCTCTTTGCGCATCCTGAGTTGGTACACCGAGCTCGCGTTTCACACCAGAGAGCTTTGAGGCAAGCTCCAAGCGTTCGCCAAGCAATTTAGCAATCTGCAGATCCAGACTGTCTATTTGACTTCTTATATGGATAAGCTCATCGCCAGGCAATTGTTTTATCTTTCGCTCAGGAAATCGAGATTCACTCTTGGCAGACTGCAATTTTTCTTCAGCCGCCAACTCCCTGATTTTACTAGACAATATGCATACTTGTCCTCGCCATCGATGATTTGCTTCTTGTGCCATTGTCTTCTCCCTTTTTGATCAATATATTGTCAATTAACGGACAAGTGCTTTGCGGTTAATTGCCCGTCCAGCTACTTTGCGGCTAACGCTTGATACGACTGCCAATTGGCGCTTAGACTTAATTCCCGCAATCTCACGACCAACTGCTTGAGCAATCGGCACAAGTGACTGAACAAGTTCAATCATCTCTTCAATTGACAATGCTTGTCTGGCATCAGAGACAGACTTTTCTGGTTCTGGGTGGCATTCAATCATGATGCCATCAGCACCACAAGCAACCGCAGCGCGAGCCAAGTCTGCTACCAATTCCCGTTTACCTGCCGCATGGCTTGGGTCAACAACAACTGGCAAATGAGTTAATTGTTTCAGAGCAACAACTGCACCCAAATCAAGCACGTTACGAGTGAAACTGTCGAAACTGCGAATGCCGCGCTCGCAAAGAATCACATTCGGATTACCATGAGCAAGAATGTATTCGGCAGCTAAAACAAATTCTTCAATTGTCGCTGCCAGTCCACGCTTGAGCAGTACAGGCTTATTACATTTGCCAACTGCTTTCAGTAATTCAAAATTCTGCATATTGCGACTACCAATTTGAATCATGTCTGCCTTTTCGCATACGGCTTGCAATTGCTCCACCGACATAACTTCAGTCACTGTCGGAACATCATGACGTTCACTAAGTTCGGCAAGAATCGTCAAACCCGATTCGCCCATACCTTGAAAAGAGTATGGCGAGGTCCGCGGCTTGTGCACTCCGCCACGAATCATATTCACTCCCGACTGAGACAATTTCTCCGCCACAATTTCCATTTGTTCTTTTGATTCAACGGAACATGGTCCACCGATAATCAATAGTTCCTTTCCACCACAAGTGACCTGGTCGGACAGCTTGATTTCGCTTTTGTGGTCGATTGAACTCTTGCTCGCTAACTTGGCTTCTAACATGATGACACTCCTAATTTTGTAATAAAAAAGCCCGGACCTTTTATGGGGGCCGGGCACGGGAAACACAAAGCAGATGCTTAACCCGGGCCAGCCCTGGCGTACCAATAAAATCCGTTGTAAAAGCTTTGCTTACTCATTTTTATGACTCTTTTGATTAGCTCTGAATAACAAAAAGACCGCAGATTGTAACTCTGCGGTCCACCTGGATAGGTCCAAAAAGGTACCTAATTCACGCCAGGTGAACCTCCTTAAACCAATAATAAAAGCCTGTAAATGTCATTTTTTGCCTATTCAAATATCTTTTGAACGAAAATCCGCCTGCGACGGATTTAATTACCTTATCCCAGGAAAATGCTCCTGTCAAGTCCATTTTAACCTTTTAAGCCTTTCAGGCGCCTGGCTTCAGCTTCAAGAATCTGGTATTCGCGGGCTAAATTATTGTATTCAGACCGCAAAGTCCTCTCCAAATCTTCGATTGGCTGGCGCCCAGCCTGATTAATCAGCTTTCTTTCCAGCTCCAACCTCTTTAAGGCCGTTTCCCGCAACTTCAGCTCGAGGTTGTACAAGCCTCGTTCTTCCTTAAGCACACGCTTTTGGTCGTCCTTAAGCTGATTAGATAGATGTGTCGTGTTCGCTTCGCTCAACTGCAAAGGCGGGCAGTGACTGCCGCTTGGCGGCATAATGCCGGGAATATGATAGTGATCAGCATGCTTGGCATAATCTCGGCAATGATTTTGATAGAGGCTGTCGGTCTTCCTCAGCTCTGCCAACTCGCCTTCATAATCTCTCAGGTGAGCATTATAGGCTTGAGCATGTGAAGCAAACTGTGAAGCAAGCAAACTGTATCTCTTTTCTTGCGCTTCAATTTCTTTCAGTCTCAAATCAATGCGATCAGAATGGGCATTGATTGCTGGTGTTACTTTCGTGATCCCAGCTTTCAAATTTTTCTTTTGCAAACTTTGCACTTGTCCGCGTAATTTTTTTACCTGACGAATGCGTGTCTCTGCCTTCTTGTGAAATTGCTGCACACGCAACTTAAACTGGTCGTTTTGCTTGGTCAGTTCAACTGCTTCCTTCTCACGCACCGGATCAAGACCAGCTTTCGTCTGACTTGCTGCTGGCTGCGCCTGCGCAGATGAATGTGCAAGCGTGCCAAGCACAAACACTAACAGGCAATTCCTAATTGTTGCACTTCTTCTCACGGTCTATTCTCAGCGCGCAGGACTCGGAACCAAGATCTTACCGCGCACAGAAGTAGTTGTCTTTCCGGCAACCTTATTTCGATAACGGCCAGTTGTTGCCACCATCGGTGTAGCAACTAACTCCACAGGTGGTTCAACATAACTAACATAATTGCGCACATATAAATTAGTCCCAAGCGCTGTCAGCCTCACACCAGATCTTTTCGGACCTTCGAGCAGTTGCGATTCTAAGTTTGCTGCTGCCGACTCAAGTGCCTGTGCGCGTTCCGCAGCCAAACGCACATGGCGAGCCGCCTCCAAGCGAGCATTTTGCCGCACCGCATTTTCCCTCACCATTGCTTGATAACGAATTTCCGCTTCCTGTTCTTGATAAAATGCCGATGCGCGTACCGCTCTAAAACCAAGGGTAGAAATATCGTCTTCCCGTTGAAGACGGATATGATGTGTAATCTGATTGCATTGCTTCAATACGTGACCAGCCCTCGTCATGCCATCATCACGAGCTTTCGTATGACCTTCTTCTGTTTGCTTCTTAATTGCCGCCACTGCCTGCAAAATACTCTTTTTCGAATCAGGCTCGGCAATTGCTCGGGCCTCATCCTTATATGTATGCTCAGATGCTGCCAAGCCGGGCATTTGCACTAAAGCTAATGTCAGAGTCAAGATTAAAAGTTCAGTCCCAGACTTATTCATAACCGCCTGAATATTCTTTACGTCTAACCCTAATCGAAATCGCCCTATCTTTGATCATACCTTGTCTTTGCTCATATTTGCTCATTGATCAATTTGCTCTTTGACCGCTTTTACCATCGAGGTTAAGTAAGCGCCTAAGGTCTTGTCTAGGCTCGAACCGCCATTGCCCAAGCTCCCTTGCACGAGATCAACAATCTTCGATCCAGTAATCACCCCGTGAGCACCAAGCTTGAGCATCGCCTTAGCTTGTTCGGGCGTTGAAATGCCAAAGCCAACACATAAGGGTAGATCTGTTCTCTTGCCCACTTCGGAAATTAATTCTGCCAGCTTCGTATCATATCTTTCTTCTACACCAGTAATTCCCAGCCGTGACACCGCGTACAAGAATCCTTTGGCATATCTGAGAATTAAATCCAAGCGCTCGGAATTAGTTAGAGGAGAAACAATAAATATGGGCGCGACGTTGTGCTTGCCGCAAGCCAAGGCAATCTCATCGGCAGACTCTGGCGGCAAATCAGCAATTAATACACCGTCCACGCCACAGGCAGCTGCGTTTGCATAAAACGTTTCAATTCCTGGTGCTAAAACCATGTTGTAATAAACCAAAAGACCAATCGGAATTTGATTATCGATTTTGCGAATATCACGCACAAGCTCCCAGGCATCTTCCACTGTAAAACCACTAGCAATTGTTTCACAAGCCGCCTTTTGAATCACAGGGCCATCGGCAACCGGATCGGAAAATGCAATTCCCAGTTCCAGTGCCGCGGCGCCCGAATCAATCATGCATTTGACCGTCTGCAAACAAAGCTCGCGATTGGGATAGCCAAGTATAGTAAAAGGTATGTATGCCTTTTCTCCTTTGGCTTTTAAATCTTTAAAGCGCTTTTCATATCGATTAGACATAAGCCATTACCTGTTCCAAATCCTTGTCACCACGACCTGATAAGTTAACCAAAATTGTTTTGCCTTTACCTTTGCCTGAAGCTAGTTGTTTTGCATAAGCCAAAGCATGTGCTGATTCCAAAGCCGGCATGATGCCTTCTAAGCGCGAGAGTTCTGAGAATGCCTCAAGTGCTTGCTTGTCTGTCGCCGAAGCATAATCTGCCCTTCCTTCTGATTTTAAAAACGCATGCTCAGGTCCAACGGAAGGATAATCCAAACCCGCCGCAATGCTATAAGTTTCATGCACTTGCCCGTCAGCGTCCTGCAAGAGCATGCTCTTCATACCGTGTAAGCAACCAGGCGTGCCTTTCTCAAGAACCGCGCCATGCTCATTTGTCTCCAATCCTTTACCAGCCGGTTCAACTCCAATTAGCCCGACATTTTTGTCTTCCAAAAATCCAGCAAAAATACCAATAGCATTTGAGCCGCCCCCAATACATGCCACAACATAATCTGGCAAGCTCGAATTCTGTTCAAGACATTGACGCCGCGCTTCTTCTCCAATCACCTTTTGAAAGAATTTGACAAGTGTGGGAAATGGATGCGGTCCGGCAGCAGTACCGAGCATGTAATGCGTATTGTGTAAATTGCTTATCCAATCACGCAATGCCTCATTAATTGCATCCTTGAGTGTTCTGCCCCCAGATTTAACCGGATGCACAGTAGCACCAAGAAGCTTCATGCGAAAGACATTTGGTTTTTGTCTTTCCATATCCACTTCGCCCATATAGACTTCCGTCCTAATTCCCAAAAGCGCACCAACCATTGCCGCGGCCACACCATGTTGCCCAGCACCAGTTTCAGCAATAATGCGCGTCTTACCCATAGCCTTAGCCAAAAGCGCTTGCCCAATTGCATTGTTGGTTTTATGTGCACCACCATGCAATAGATCTTCGCGTTTTAAAAATATTTTTGCCCCCCAAGCATCAGAAAGATTTTTCGCATGATAAAGCGGCGTTGGCCGGCCCGCCCAAACAGCAAGCAAACGCTCAAACTCGCAAAGAAACTCTTTGTCGACACTCAGTCGCAAAAAGGCTTCTTCCAACTCTTCTAAATTTGGCATCAATGGTTCCGGTACATAAATGCCACCAAATGCACCAAACTTGCCACTCGATTTCATATCGTCACCGCCCTATTTACCAATTGACAAAACCTTTTCATCTTTTCGAGATCCTTAAGACCCGGTTCTTTCTCTATGCCGGAGGCAATATCGACTGCAAATGGTTTTGCCTGACTGATCACAACACTTACATTTTCCGGGCTCAAGGCCCCGGCAAAAAATAGTGGTGGCAAACTTTCGGGACGCTGGCTACAAATAGCCACTGCCTCTTTAAGCCATCCGACCTTATCACCTCGGAATGACTTTGGGCAATCAATCATTATGTATGGAACGTTATCACTATACTCGGCAACATCTTCCCAACTAAAATCATCAACCATCTCGAATACCTTAATTACCGGCACTGAAACTTGCTTGCATTGTTTCGGACTTTCTTCTCCATGCAACTGAACCAAAGGTAAATCCAAGCTCGCAATAATTTTCTCGATAGTCTGATTATCCTGATTGCGAAATACACCGACTGGTTTGATACTGCTGCCAACTTCTTGATTGACCTTTCTGATCGAATCGACAATTTCTTGTGCCGCCTCCAGGTTGACGCGCCGCGGACTTTCTTCAGCGAAGATCAAGCCAATGAAATCAGCACCCAAATCAAGAGCCGCTCGAACATCATGAATATTCGTCATGCCACAAAGTTTGATCTTAGGAGATTCTAGATTAGGCATTTCCACGAAGCTCCATTAGTTTTGCATCCATGTCTTCGGCTGCCATTAAGACAGAGCCAATCAGAAAACGCTGGGCAAATGGCAAAAGTTTATCGATGTCATTGCGACACTCAATGCCGGAGGCGGAAACTATGATGACCTCCTTGGGTATCTTTGGTGCAAGTTGCTTAGTCGTTTCCAAATCAATTTGCAATGTATCTAGATTGCGATTATTTATCAACAAAACCAAGGGCGTAAGGCTCATCGCGCGCTCAAGCTCGCGCTCATTTTGAATTTCAACCACGGCAGTCATGCCCAAGTCGCCAATCAAGCGATAGAGTTTTTGCAATTGCTCGTCCGTAAGAATTTTGACAATCAACAACACTGCGTCTGCGCCAGCCGTCCGAGCCTCATAGACTTGATAAGCGTCAACAACAAAATCCTTACAAAGCACCGGACATTTCGATTTCTGTACAACAGTACTAAGCAACTCTAAACTACCACCAAAATATTTTTTGTCAGTCAAGCAAGAAATGGCACAAGCATATTTGTCGTAAACTTTGAGAATCTCATCTATATTTACGCTCTTGCGCAAGACACCAGCCGATGGCGATGAAGGTTTGATTTCGCAAATCAACTTGATACCATCACCTGCCAAAGCTTGCTCAAACCTGCCATTGCCACAGAGAATCTGTTTGGCCAGATGATTCTCCGGACAAATAGCCTTGCGCTCAACAAGCTCCTTGAGCTTATGCGCCACAATTTCAGCTAGAACATTTTGCGAACTTGCCATAAACCTTCTTACATTCCTCAAACTTCTTCTGCACCAAACCATCTTTGATGATTTTCCTGGCCATAAGCCGGCCATCTTCGATTGAATCTGCTTTACCAACTAGACTTAAACCAGCGCCTGCGTTAAGCGCGACCATCTCAAAATAAATCGACGAATCGTCTGCTTGGGAAAATATCTTTTGGGCAATTGCAGCATTGTCCTCTACTGTCAATTTGGATTCGCATTGCGGTATATCGATTTCGGTAGTACCCACAAAAGTTGTTTGCCGGAAATCGTGTTTGTTGATGTAAATCAAGTCGTTTACGCCACTGGGATTTAGTTCATCCAGTCCATTTTCTGCACGAACTACCAACGCTAAATCAGTCTTATCTTCTTGCTTCAAAAATGTCGCTAATAAGTGCTGCATTTGTAACTCTGACACACCCAGTAGCCTGTAAGCCGGGTCAGTGGGATTGAGCAGAGGACCAATGAAATTAAAAACCGTGCGCACTCCTACTGCTTTACGCAACTTGGCAAATTCAGCCAGAACTGGGTAGAAAGATGGGGCATAGAGAAATATCAAATTGCAAGAGCCAGCAATTTCTTCTGCCTCATTAATAGGATCCGATTGACCACCCGCTTCTCGGAAACCAATGCCTAAGGCTTGCAAAAAATCAAAGCTACCTGATGAGCCACTAGCAGCACGATTGCCAAACTTAACTACCTTGACACCAGCTGCGGCTAAAACAAATGCCACGACAGTGGACGTATTGAAGTGTGACAAACCGCTACCACCAGTTCCACAACAATCAATGGCATCGTGTCCCAATTTTGTAAGCACGCCTGACTTATCAACACAAGTCTCTCTCACGGCATGGACGATTGACGACAGTAAAGCCAAACTAATTTTATCTGGTGTTAATTTCAGCAAATATTGCCGCGCCTCCTTTTCTGGCAGGCGCATAGCAATAAGATCAGAAATTTGATTTTCGGTTAGCATCGCTCAATAAAATTCCTCAGAATCTTTTCTCCCAATGGCGTACCTATAGATTCCGGATGAAACTGCACACCATACATGGGTGCGCTCTTGTGCTCAAGCGCCATGATCAAACCATGTTTACCTTCGCGAGCAGTAATTTCCAATTGATCGGGAAATTGCTCATCTGCTGCAACTAGCGAATGATAACGCATAGCTTCAAACACATTCGGCATTCCCTCAAGCAGTTTTGATTTCTTGGTAATTTCTACACTGCTGGCTTTACCATGCACGATGTGTGGTGCATGGATGACTTTGCCGCCCAGATGATGCACCATACCTTGATGTCCAAGACAGACTCCCAGAATAGGACAATTCAATTCCCTTTGCCTGAGAATTACATCCTTGCAAACACCAAAGTCCGAATCTATAGCAGGGTGACCAGGACCAGGAGAAAGCACCATGCGCGAAGGCTTGAGTTTCGACAACGACTGGAAATCGATTTTGTCATTTCGATAGACTTCAACTTTCTCATCAGTATTTGCTTGCAGCATTTGATACAGGTTGAAAGTAAATGAATCATAATTATCAATGATAATCATTGGCATACTAGCAAATCTCCCTCATCGATGTGCTAGTGACTTTAGCGCTTATCATTTTGTCCGCCATCTTAATTGCTTTCAAGACACTTTTGGCCTTATTGCGCGTCTCCTCGTATTCACAAACCGGATCAGAATCGTAAACAATTCCCGCACCAGCACTCACATGTGCTTGCCCATTTTTTATTAGCGCAGATCTAATGGCAATAGCACCATCGGTGTTGCCAGCAAAATCAAAATAACCCACAACGCCCGAGTAAATTCCCCGTCTTTCTGGTTCCAAACCGGAAAGCAAATTCATGGCCCGAATTTTAGGCGCACCAGATACAGTACCGCGTGGAAAACAACTCTGCACCACATCAAAGCATGTCTTATCGTCACGCAAACGACCGGATACGTCCGTGGCCAAATGCATGACGTGAGCGTATTTAGTCAACGTAGCAATTTCACCAACACGCACAGTGCCTGGCTTGCAAATTCGCCCAAGGTCGTTGCGACCCAGATCAACAAGCATGTGGTGCTCTGCAAGTTCCTTTTCGTTGCTTCGCAATTCCTTAGCCAATACATCGTCCTCGGCTTCAGTTTCACCACGTGGACGTGTTCCGGCCAAAGCCCGCAAAACCACTTGCCCATTTTGGCATTGCACAAATGTTTCCGGCGAAGATCCCAAATAAACGAAATCCGGATACTTCAAATAATAAGCGTAAGGCGATGGGTTAATTGCCTGCAAGACACGATAAATATCCAATGGTTCGCTTTTGATGTCCAAGCCAAAGCGATGCGCCAGTACGATTTGAAAGACCTGCCCTTCATTGATGAATTCTTTGCACTTATGCACAGCCTGAACGTATTCGTCTTTGTTAAAGGGACCGGTAATCCCAGCAAAAATTTCACTGTCGGACAAATTATTGGCCAAATCATAAAGCGGCTTGAGCTCGGAGCCGGCAAGCAGGCGCTGGCTCAACATGTTCACATGCTCGGCGCCACGATAAGAAAGCACATGGATACGTCGCGTCAAATGATCGAAGACTACCAGTGAATCATAAAGACCGTAATAGCCCTCAGGCACTGCCAAAGGATCATTATTTTGCTGCGGAATTTTCTCAAAGTATTTGGTGGCACCATAGCCCAAATAACCAACCAAACCGCCCACAAATGGCAAACAACCTACCAACTTGGAAACAGCTGCCGGCAATTTACCATAGGCAGGCTCACTTTTAATTACGTCAGCCAATATGGTCAAGGGATTTTCAAATGACTGAGAATTCTCGGCACCAGTGCGTCGATCAACAATTGTCGCCAGGCCTGCTTGCAAGCAAATTGTCTTTGCCGGATCAACACCAATAAAAGAAAACCGCGCCAAACGCGTATCTGTTTCTGTGCTCTCAAACAAGAAGGCTGTATCTTCTTGCTCGCTCAGGCGATGAAAAACACATGACGGCGTAGCCACGTCCGATAAAAATGAAACAACCGCCGGCGCAATATTATTATTTATATTACTTTGAATTTTCATGTTTCTCTTATGCACAAACTAAGCAATTACAAAACGCCGCGTGTAGAATTACATAGATGAAACCAGGTTTTTCATTTCTCGATCATCCAGCAGACATGGGCTTTTCTGCCTGGGCAGAAAGTCTGCCCGAACTGTATGCCACTTGTGCCAGAGCGCTCACTTCGACCCTGGTTGATATTGAATCAGTGGGCAAGAGATTGCCGATGACAGTTGAATTGCACGGTGACGATCTTGAAACACTGATGTTCAACTGGCTTTCGGAAATTCTTTATTTATTCGATGCCGAAAGAATTTTCTTTTCAGAGTACACTGTAACTAGGTTTGAAAATATAGGCGATGACTATCACATGCAAGTTGACTTGCACGGTGAAAAATACAATGAGAATACTCAGCAAGTAAAAACTTATGTAAAGGCAATTACCTTTCACCAACTGGCGATTAAACTAATCGAAGACGGATTTCAGGCACAAGTGTATTTAGACATTTAGCAATTTGATCAAAATGAACAAACTTCGCACCAGCACTAAATGGGATGCAATCATCCAACAGATTGACGATTATCGTTATCTGATACCACGCACTTACAAATCCGGAATGCTTGTTGATGCAAAGCTTATTTCCAGTCCCGAACTGATGCAATCTGTTTGTCACGACTTGTCCATTGAACAAGCAGCCAATGTAGCAATGCTGCCGGGAATTCTGACGAATTCTTTGGCTATGCCCGACATGCACCAAGGTTACGGCTTTCCCATTGGTGGCGTAGCCGCCATGGATGCCGAAGATGGAGTGGTATCACCCGGTGGCGTTGGCTTTGACATAAATTGTGGCGTACGACTATTAATTACTTCGTTACGTGCAGAAGAAATCAGGCAACAATTAGAAGATCTTGTCTTAGAACTCTACAAGTCAGTACCAGCCGGTACTGGCTCAGCCGGCCCAGTCAAATTATCTGAAAAGGATTTAGACGAAATTTTAGAAACTGGTTCAAGCTGGGCCATGAAAAATGGTTATGCCACACAAAAGGATTTGGATCACACCGAAGAATTCGGCCATATGCCTAACGCACACGCTGTCACCATTTCGGAAAGAGCAAAAAAGCGCGGTATCAGCCAGCTAGCTACTCTCGGCTCCGGCAACCATTTTCTCGAGCTACAAAGAGTCCAACAAATTTTTGAGCCGGAAATTGCCGAATCGTTTGGTCTATTTGCCGATCAAGTTTGCCTAATGATTCACTGTGGTTCACGCGGTCTAGGACACCAAGTCTGCACAGACTTTCTTGCCCGCTCAAAATCAATCATGAGCAAATATCAAATCAATCTTCCCGATCGTGAACTGGCTTGCATGCCAATTAATTCTGACGAAGGCAAAGAATATTTAAGCGCCATGTCTTGCGCTGCCAACTTCGCCTTTGCCAATCGTCAATGCATTAGCCACTTTGCCAGCAATGCAATTAAAAAAATATTTGGTCAAGACACGGAAATAAATTTACTTTATGACGTCGCTCACAACATGGCCAAATTTGAAAAGCACCAAGTGGACGGGCAAACAAAAAAGGTGCTTGTCCACCGCAAAGGCGCCACACGAGCCTTTCCTGCCGGACATGCGGATCTTGTACCGGCATTTCAAAAAACCGGACAACCGGTAATAATTCCTGGCGACATGGGCCGCGCATCTTATGTTTTAGTCGGCACTGAAAAAGCGTTGGAAGAATCCTTCGGCAGCGTTTGTCACGGCGCCGGTCGCCTAATGAGCCGCACGCAAGCACGCAAAGGACGGGTTGCCAAAGACGTGATCGAAGATCTAAGAAAAGCAGGCGTAATCGCCAAAGCCACTTCTCGAGAAGGTCTAACCGAAGAAGTACCGGAAGCCTATAAACCCATCGACCAAGTAATCGACTCAGTCCAAGGCGCCGGCCTAGCCAAACGCGTCACCCGCCTAAAACCGATCGGCGTCATAAAAGGCTAGATAACGACAAAACATCAGCGGAACGCGTAGATAAATAATCCAACGGAAATCCAGCGTAGCGTAGCGCGGCGAGGAGCCGTGCGAAGTGGAGCGCCTAAATAAATCATCCAACGAAATTCAGCGCAGCGAAGCATTGCGAGGAGCAATGCGCAGTGGAGCGTCTAAACGTGCGGAATTGAGGCGACCCGGTGAGTCGCCGAACCGAAAGGCGACGGAGCACTTACAAAAAGGTAGGCACCCGTGGGTATGCCATGTCCGAAGGTCTTTCTTAGTAAATCTCGGAGTGGTTACCACGGGTGTAATTTCAACTTATCACATCTCAGCGATCACGGACGCAAAACTAAAGAAATTCACAAAAAAACTTTTGCAACACGTAACACAAAAATTTATTGCCAGCCATAATCCTCGGCATAAGACTGGCGCCCCATCTTCTTTTCTTCAATGCCGGCGCCAAGATTTGGATCTAAGGCTTTCAACGCCTGAATTGCTTTGTTCCGCAATGCTTGATTTGGACACCAATTCAAAACGTGATCAAACTCTTTTTTACATTTAGCCATTTCGCCAACACGAAAATAGGCCATCGCCAAATAGAGATGGCAAAACCAATAATCCTCTTCCACATTCAAGCCACGCGACAGATAATCAATCGCCTCAACATAATCTGCCGAACGATAAGCCATCAGTCCAGCCTTAATCGCGTCCTGTGCATTTTGGATTTTTTCGATTACATTCGGACTAATCACCGGAAATGGTGAATCTGAATGCTCAGACACTATTTCTCCTTCCCTTTTCTGCCAAAGCCAAAGAGGCTCAAGCCCCCGTAAGATTTCTACCCTAACCTTTACATCTTATCTCATGTAATTTTTGTCAATACTATTTCTGATAATGGACTGATTCTGCTTGCTGGTTTAACATTCTGGGTATGAGAGAACAGAGTACATTTATCTTTAAAGGTTAAATTGGCACAGACTGGCATTTGCGAACTTAGGAAAGGTATGGTCTGAAATGTATCCGGCGTATTTGGTGAGATGCGGAATTGACTGGGTTAGACATGCAGATGAGTACAAAGACTCCAACCCGTATTCCCGCTGCGAAGCGACAATAAAAACTTGCCAAAGCCTCTGGGAAGAGCAGCTTGGCAAACCAGACATGACGCTTTTGGAGCCAGCCTGCGTCGCTGCATATTGGGCTGAATTTTTTAACGCTGAAGATCCACTAGCCGATGAAGACGATTGGCGCCAGGGTCTGATAAAACAATCCGGTCAACACGATTCCTTTGACTCATGGCAAGAATCGTTTAAAAAGACGTACGCAAAAGTATACAAAGAGGACAACATTTGGCTTGGTGTGCTGATGACCTCATGGGCACACACGCACCAATACGAAGTTATTTTTGTGGAAGATGCCTGGGAGTTCCGTCCAGCCACGTCTTACTTGCCGACGGAAGAAATGTGGCGCTTAGAGCCCCATATGCTTACACTGGCAAATGTTCTTTCCACTTTGTGGGAAGAAGAAATGGCGCATTACAATGCCATGGGTTTTACAGTTGAAGAACATAACATTCCCTATTTGGGCAAGGTCGAATGTCTCGGCTTTGACACCAAACGTTATTCTGTCCAATGTCCACCAAAATCCACGTTAGAAACGGAAGTAATTGACGTCGGCGATTTGGTGGCAGACATCATTTTGCCGGCCGGTGGCGATTGGTATAGGCATTTAGACAATGTCATATTTGCCAACGAGCTAATTGATATCACCGCCCTAATCAATCGCACCAAGTATGTTTTTGGCAGCAAGCGCCGGCTCTTCGAATTGTCGATGAACGGCAATGCAGACAAAGCCCGCGAACAAGCCAAGGCTGAAGGCTGGCTTGTCTCCAATGCCCAAGAAGCCCAAGTCTAACTAATCCCCCAACGGCTGTTTGCGCATTTGCGCCGGTGTCCGGGGATAACAGCTAGCTGTTGCTTTCAATTTCTTGATTGTCATCACCACCAAATTTTTGCCCAGCACTGTTTGATCAAGGTTGACGACAGATTCAAGCTCCGCTCCTAATTTCGGCAGAGACTTGCCGGCTCGTCTTTCCTCATCCTCTAATTGGGCTTGCGACTTTTGCGCCAGTAGCTTTCCACCATCTTTCAAAAGCGGCAAGGCAAGCTCCGCCACCATATCAATTGGACCAACTGCCCGAGCGGTTGCCAGATCAAAACTTTCCCGCAATTGCCGATTGCGCGCCAGGACCTCGGCACGCTCATTTACCACAGTCACTCGTTCGGAAAGCGACAAATCTTCTGCCACCATCTGCAAGAATTTCGTCTTCTTGCCAATTGAATCAACCAGCATTACATCAAGCTGGGGACAAGCCATGGCCAAAATCATGCCCGGAAATCCAGCCCCTGAACCAATATCGACTAGACTTGCCGGACCCGCCCCAAAACATATCAGTGGAATAAGCGAAAGTGAATCAACTATATGGTTTTGCACCAGCACTTCCGCATCACTATCTGCAACCAAGTTCGTATGCTCGTTATAGGAAGCAATGAGGCTTATAAATTTTTCGATTTGACTAACGCTTTGATCAGAAAGTTCAACTGCAAGCGCGTCTGCCTGCCTTCGCAAGAGTTCCATTGCCTTTTGCATATCAGACCTGTGTCTTCTCTATGAAACTCCGGAAACAGTCCTTACAAAGCGCCACAATCGCTTGCCCATCTAATTGCCGGTCATCTTCCAGCCAAACAATTTGCTTGGAGGTGGGATCTTGTCGCGCCACTAAGCGGCGTGAAGGCGCAACCGAAGCCTCGTCAAACTTAAAGTCCATAGAACCACCATCCGAAACACCGGGGAGCTCCACAAATTCTACCGCCCCATTCACGCCACGAAAACCGCAGGTCCAACTCCCCCGGCTAAAGGTAAAATAGGTATTTTCTTCCGCATAGGTAAGTTCTGGGTCGTCAGAATTGGCAATGCCTGTCTTTCTGCGTTTGACCCGAGAGCAAACAATACGCAAATGCTGATAAGCAACATGCTTATTAAACTCATCACAACAAGCGGTCATCAACATGCAAATTCTTTCGACAAGCGGTGCGGCCGCCAGGGCTTCTTCCCGCTTGCTAGCCTTATCTTGCCTAAACTGCGCGGCCTTATCAAGCTCATTCTTGTTTGCCGACTCAGCCAGGTCCTTAATCCAACTAAAGTCCACCTTTTAGACCCCTTTACCGCCGAAACTAGCCAGCCCAAATTGAATTTGCACTAAAAATCACTACTACTCACCGTTTTCCTTCCCAAAGATATTAGAACCTTAACGTCTTTCTATCTCAAAAACGTCTGAAACCTGGCCTGCGAGGAATAATTTAGGTATCTGCGGTAGGCCCACTTAAATTATGGCAAAATCTCAACAATCACGCGACGATCTTGATGACCGGCTGGAACTGGAAGCAAAAATTCTGGTTGCTGCCCTTAAGCAAAGCATTGATCGAGGCGATTCAGACGGTGCGGACTTAGCTTCGCATTTTTTGAGCAACCTTTTGCGCAAGCGCGCAGTTGAGGCTTATCAACGCATTCAGGAACATGACGAAGAAGAAATTCTGGTTCCGCCAGAAGCAATAGTCGAGCCGGATGCTGATGAGCTGCCAATTTCCAATGGCGTTGCCGAAAAGAAATTGCTTGAGACTATGGAAAGTGCAACACAAGTTCAGGCTGAGCCAGTCACAAACGGCAAAGTTAATTTCTATGAATTGCTTTCTACCAATATGCTTTCCTCTTATAGAGAAATACATGTGCGATTTTTGCGCATGGTGAAAAGACTAATCTTCAAACATAGCTCGAGCAAAGAGCACGGCAACGCAACCAATTCTGACCGCACCTTTCGCCTTGAGTTGCGAAATCTATGGGTAGCTCATGATGTTTTGAAAGATCCAGTGAACAGAGCCGATTATGACCTTGGTCTTTTGTGCAACCGGGAAGGCTCACATCTTATTGCCGACAATGCCGACAAGCAAGCAGTCGAACAGTCTTCCAAATTTAGGATTGGCGAACTCTTACAAGCAGCAGAAATTTTGGATTCTTGCGAATTAGCCATTGCTGTGGATATGCATCGAGCTGTTCCGGAAATGATGTTTGGTCAATTCATGGTTAATCAAGGCTATCTAACCCAAGAAGAATTGGACGATGCGCTCTATGCCCAAAAACTAATTTGGTCAGGACAGCTCACCGTTGCTCAGTACCGTCAGGCCATGCTCGATGCACGTTCAAGCGAGACACCATTTCGCGACGAGCTGGCAAAGAACGGCTGGTTACAGTCTCCCATGCCCGAAAGCGTGGAAGTCTAATTCTCCAACGCATGTATCGTTCCCCAATCTTAGTTGGTACCGACTAATGTACCTTGCCTTTGCGCATGAGACAAATAAAGTCGAAGCACGGTCGAAAGTTGTTCGCAAATCAAACGCAAAACTTTTTGATCGCCCGGTTTATAAGTCTGCCCAGGCCAAGGAATAACAATCAGCAAGCCAACTCTCATTCCTGCAATATCAATTGGCTGCGTCAAAGCGTTATCAAAATTCTCGGCAGGCTTCGGGGCGTCTTCCCAGAGTGGTGGCAGACCAAGCTGCATCGCCAAACGAGCCGCATAAGCCTTTACTTCGTTTTCCTCTGAATCGCGCGATAAATCAAGCATCAATTTCGATTGTGCACCATGGTTCACGACCAAGACTGCCGCCAAATAATCAAACGCCGAGGACAGCAAAGCAAAGAGCTTCTCAGAAATTATTTCCAAATCCAGAATATCTTCCCCAATGCGGCGCACTTCATCTGTAATCGTCGCTTCAAACAAGAGGCGTTCCAGAAGTTGATGCAAGCGCCCATTTATTTCTTCAGCCGACAAGCTTTGGTTTGGATCACCAAGAGCTCTCAACTTCGGGCGCTCAACCGCTTCACCAAGAATCTCGCGAATAGCTTGCAATAGCGAATTGAAACCAGGTTCCTTAGGTATATAACGATCGGCACCAGACTTGAGTCCCCAAAACCTATCGATAGAACCATCAAGTTTGGTCAGCAATATCACAGGAGTGTCGGAAAGCTCCGGATCATGCTTGACCAATCTGCACAATTGATAGCCATTGATACCGGACATAACCACATCAGAAATAATCAAATCGGGCATTTCTTTGTAAGCCAGAGCTATCCCTTCGGCACCACCCTGGGCAGACATGACGCTGAACCCTTCTGACTCTAACCGATGCCTAATGGTCAAAAGCTGCGTTGGACTGTCTTCAATCAGTAACAAGCGGTATGACATAAAATTCCTTTCGGAGTATGGCTAAGATCATTATGGCGCAAATGCCCGCCATTCGTACATATTCAGCACAAAATTTTTTACCAATTTTTTTGGCAACTATGGAAAACCCCATAAAACATGCTTGTTTGCACGATTACATACATCTTAGGCGCGAAAAGCGTGGCCTGGCCAGGCTACACTGGGTATATAACTTATTGACGGGGTAACCGTCTTTGGCGTGCAGGCCAGCCATACTGACTCTCCCAATAGGTAGCAATGATGACCAACTTCGAACCTGAGGCCCTGTCCTTAGTTACCGAAAGATATCTAAAGGCAGGACATCCAGAAACACGGCAAGAAGAGCTATGGATGTTGGCTGTTGATGAAATTGATAATGTAAGACGGCGTGTTGCAGAAAATCCCAATTGTCCGGTTGAGATTTTGGAAGCACTAGCGATTGACGACTTTATTGACGTGCGTATTGCTGTGGCCGAGCATCCAAAAGCCTCGATAGATCTTTTGCAAAGATTGTGCGCAGACGAAAATGCTGACGTTCGTTATGCGATGGCTGAGAATCCCAACATTAGTGAGGATGTCCTGGCTGTGCTGGTAGAGGATGACAATCCTTATGTTAGCCATAGAGCCAAGCGGACTATGAAGGTAATTAAGCCAACTGAAGTAACTAACTTGAAGCCACGAACGAAAGCACAACCAGATGTGCGTCAAGCGAATTTTGGCGGCTAATGTTTGTGAGCTTGAGCACCGGGCTCACCTCCGGCGGCTCTTAGTTGCCGAGTAATTTTAAGTTCTCAGGCGTTATGCCTGGGGACTTAAACATTTGTGGGGGAAGTTGGAATTCGGCAAGCAGATTGTCGTCTGTGTTCAGGCGCGGATCACCTGTGGTTTTCTCTAACGACTGGCACATCTTGCGCAGCTGAGAATCATCCAAAATGATCAGGTTATCCAGACTATGCCCGACCAATTGCGCCTTCTTTAGCTCTTCTTTCATTCCAGAAAACTCAAAGCATTTTTTTGAAACTGATTGTTTATCTTTTGAGCCAATCAGAATAAGCTCACCCGCTCCGGGCTGGTAAATGGCCATGACTTGCGGAAAAGCAGAGGCAAAGGTGCGGCATAACACACCAATATATTCGGGCGTGATTGAATAAAGTGGCAACCATTGGCAAAACACACCGGTTGAACAGAGGCGGCTTGATACCAAATCATAGAACTCGCGGGTGTATAAATCGGACATGCCTGAGACCCAGGGGTCTGATGGTTGGGAAATGATCACATCGTAAGTTGTGCGGTGACTGCCTAAGTGCAAACGCCCGTCAGTGACAAAAACAGCACTTCTGCTTTTCAGGCGGCATAGCGGATCGCCATTAGCAGGGCGGAAATAATAATCGGCGTCGAGTACCGCCTTTTCCAATTCCGCCACGGAAATTTTTGCCTCAGGCAATTGATTCATCAGGGCACCAAGGGTGGTGCCACTACCGTAACCAATCACAAATGCTGATGTCACCGGCTTGTGATGCGCAGCAATAGGTGCCAATGCCAAAAGAATTTGGGTTGAATAATTGCTGTTTGGTGCAGGCTTGGCTGTGTCAGTCGGTACAGAAGCTTCCACTTTGCCGTCATTTTTGAGATACGTCGTATTGCCGAAAGGCTCTCGGCCAGCGGTAACGGTTGTATTTAGTCCCTCGCGATAAAACAAGATTTCCGGCTTACGCTTATCTTCAGGCCACTCGCCCAAACCAAGTGATCGCAGGAATTGTTGCTTTGTGACTCCGCGAAAAACAATCGAAGAATATATTGATGCACCGGATGACATTATTTCTCGACTCCACTCAGGCGGTTTTGCCACCAAAGCAATCGTCGATAAAGTAATCGCTGCGCAAAATGTGGCAACCAGAACAAATGGTCGCTCAGCGCTGAGAACAAAAAGCAAAGCAACCGCAATGGCAGACAAACTCACTGCAATGCCAATCAGCATCGATTGAATCACACTAACGCAAAACTCTCCCAACCAAGGCATGAACAAAAAGCCGGAAAGCAAGACACCACAAACTGAGCCAATCACAGAAATTCCATAAGTCTTTGCCGCTCGCTTACTTGCATCAGAATCTTTCTCAAATGGCACGGCAAGCGCAATTGGCAGTATGGTACCAAGGGCGGTGACAGGGGCTAGCATGAAAATAATCGCCAGCAAAAATCGTGTCGCAATTGCTGCTACAAACGGATCAGCAGATATCTTGATCAGAGAAGCTTCCACTTGTATGGCAATAAATGGTGCTTCATTGATTAGGTAAAGGCTGGCGATAAGATAGACTGCGGAAATGACTAATGCCGATACCATTGCCAGTGACGGATCTTTGGCAATCCACTTGCGAAAGCGAACGCAAAGTCCAGCACCGAGTGCCAGAGCTAAGAGAAACACAAAGAGCACAGCACTCAGAGAATACGTGGTGGATCCCAGAACTAGAGAAAACAATCTCGTCCAAACAAGCTCAAGTGCCATTGAAAGCATTGACGATAGTGCCACCACGGAAAGGACAATACAAGTTGTCTTGTTCTTTCCAGCAAGGGACAAATTATCATTCGCTTGCGTGGATGCTTCGTCGCCAGATGCATTGGAAGTTGAATTTACAAATGTCGATTTGCTTGCAAGCCAGGCGCTCAAGCAAAAAGCAAATATATTGATGGCTGCAGAAATTTGCGAAGTGAGCCAGAGACCAAAAGTAGGCATGAGCAAAAATCCACAGACAATCGCACCACATGCTGCACCAAGAGTATTCACAGCATAAGCAGGCGGTGCTGCATTGGTTTTGTTATTGCCGGAAAGAAATGCAGTAATCAAAGGGAATGTTGCGCCCATCGCAAATGTCGGAATGAGCAACAACAAGAAGGTCAGAAAAAAGCGCACCATATATATAAGTTCGGGGGAGCCGATGCCCAAGCTAATGCAAATGTGTTTGAGTTGAAGAAGCCAAAAGGAAAGATTGCTCTGTCCAAAAACAATCGGCACAAGTAATCCGAATCCGGCAATCACTAGTTCGCACAAGGCATAGATCGCGAGCGGGTTTTTCAGGCGCGCCCCTTGTCTACCGATAACAATTGCGCCCAAACCCAATCCGAACATATATATAGACAATATCCCCGCGGTAGCAAAGAGGTTGACTCCAAGCACGCGCACCAAAATTCTCGCCCAAACAACCTCGTAAATGAGCGCCGTCAGACCCGACAAAAAGAAACAAAGAAAAACCAGAAATCGAAGCATAGTGTGAGTATACGTGCACATTTAACTTCCTGCTATTGGGATAAACCGAGGGATTGCTCCCCCGGCTCCCCCGCAGATCCGGACGTGCCCAATTAAGGCATCCGGCTCCTCAGGTCATGGTTTCGCTACAAC
>JAGVKG010000065.1 GCA_020050685.1 Candidatus Obscuribacterales bacterium
AGGTTCACTCCTTTTGCTGCCTGACTGCACAATGGTTTAACGTGCTACGGTCATTTGGCTGGGCTTGACAAATCGGGCGCTTTCATGGAAGCGCTTATTTAAGGATCTGGTTGCTGTGCGCCTTCAATCATTACCCAGAATTGGCGTGAAACGTTCCAGACGTTTTCGCCTTTCCAATTCTTGAGTGTTACTTTTGCTTCCCACATTCCTTCTTTGTCTAAGACCAAATCGGGCTTGCAAATGTGGTGACCGCGATTGAGATCATCAGGATCATTGGCTTCAAATTCTTTGCAGAAAGCCTCGCGACCATCCGGGTCTTGGATCACCAAGAGACCCTTATACTGCCGGCGCTCATATGGTGTGCCGAAGCAAACTACACAGCTGCAGTTCATCCTCTCTGGCAAACTTTTGACGACGAATAAATCGAAAAGACCTTTGGTATCAATCCGTCCATCTGATCCATGGTCTGCTTGTTCACAAAAGAGGATGTAACCCGAATGCAAGTATTTCATTATCCGCCTGCCTAGCCTAACCCAACGGAGCGTGAGTTTTCAAGTTATCGAAGATTCCGCCTGAACAGTTTACCGCATGAAGTACAAAAGGAAAGGGCAGGAATGAAATCCTGCCCTCTTGCTTACTTCTCTTTCGATTTGGTGTGAGTGATGATTGGCTCAGCAATGCTGGAAGGAACTTCCTCGTATTGCGAGAACTCCATCACGAACGTACCTTGTCCTCTGGTCTTGTTGCGGATGTCGGTTGCATAACCAAACATTTCCGAAAGTGGCACTTGAGCCTTGACCTTGGAAAGTTTGTCTATGGTTTCCATTCCCTCGATGCGACCACGACGACTGGAAATATCACCAATTACATCGCCCATGTATTCTTCCGGAACTTCGACTTCAACCTTCATGACAGGTTCAAGCAAGCATGGTGATGCTTTCATGAAACCTTCCTTGAAGGCAATAGAACCGGCTGCGCGGAACGCCATTTCTGACGAGTCCACTTCGTGGTACGAACCGAAGACCAAGGTTGCGCGCATGTCGATGACTGGATAACCGGCCAAGACACCTGAAGCCATGGCTTCTCTGATACCAACTTCGATACCAGGAATGTATTCTTTCGGAATGACACCACCGACAATCTTGTTGACGAATTCGAAACCGGTTCCCGGTAAGCCTGGATCCAGTTCGATGACAACGTGACCGTATTGACCACGACCACCGGACTGACGGATGAATTTGCCTTCTTGCTTGACGTGCTTTCTGATGGCTTCACGGTAAGCAACTTGTGGTTTACCGACGTTAGCTTCAACCTTGAACTCGCGCAAGAGACGATCGACAATGATTTCCAAGTGCAATTCGCCCATACCGGAAATAATTGTTTGTCCGGTTTCGTGGTCGATGCGTACTTTGAAGGTCGGATCTTCTTCAGCCAATCGGCTAAGCGACATACCGAGCTTATCGGAGTCTGCTTTGGTTTTTGGTTCGATAGCAACCGAGATAACTGGATCTGGGAAATTCATCGATTCAAGAATAATTGGTGCATCATCGGAACAAAGCGTATCGCCTGTAGTTGTATCTTTCAAACCAACTGCAGCAACGATGTCGCCGGCGAATGCTTCGTGCACGTCGGTTCTTTGATCAGCTTGCAATTGCACCAAGCGAGAAATTCTTTCGCGCTTGCCTTTGGTGGCATTCATTACATATGAACCAGCAGACAATTTACCGCTGTATATGCGCATAAAGGTGAGCTTACCGACGAATGGATCGGTCATAACCTTAAATGCTAGTGCGGCAAACGGTTCGCTCTCATCGCACTTGCGTTGACCTTCTTCGCCGTTCGGCAATATGCCTTTGATCGATTCCACTTCTACTGGTGATGGCAGATAGTCGACGATAGCATCTAGAAGCGGTTGAACACCTTTGTTCTTGAAGGCAGATCCGGCCAAAATTGGAATGATGTGATTGGAGCAAACAGCTCTGCGCAAGGCATCTTTCATTTCCTTGACGGAAATTTCTTGACCTTCCAGATACTTGTTCATCAATGCATCGTCAGTTTCGATAATAGCGTCGGCCAAAGTCTTGTGATAAGACTCAACGTCGGCCTTCATATCATCCGGAATTGGCACTTCGCGGTAGGATTTGCCCAGGTTATCGTCGTCATCATATATATAGGCTTTCTTTTCGATTAAATCGACAATGCCCTTGAACACGGCTTCAGCACCAATCGGTAATTGAAGTGGGTGAGCATTGGCCCAAGTTGAATGCATGCCGGGAAGCTGTTCTTTGATTTGCTTGACCACGCGGAAGAAATCAGAACCTTGACGGTCCATCTTATTTACGAGAATCATACGTGGGACGCCATAACGGTTAGCTTGCTTCCATACTGTACCGGTTTGTGGTTGTACACCGGCAACGGCGCAAAGCACGATTACCACACCATCAAGAACGCGCATTGAGCGCTCAACTTCGACTGTGAAGTCGACGTGTCCGGGTGTGTCGATCAAGTTGATTTGCTTGTCTTTCCAACGGCTTGTAATAGCAGCGGCGGTAATTGTGATGCCACGCTCTTTTTCTTGTTCCATGAAGTCGGTAACGGTTGTGCCTTCATGTACTTCACCGATACGGTGAATCAAACCGGAATAGAAAAGAATACGCTCGGTACACGTTGTCTTACCGGCGTCAATGTGGGCAGCAATACCCATATTGCGTATGTCTTTTAGTGCGGTTGTCCTTGTTGCCGTCATGGGTTTCCTCTCGCCTACTGGTTTGTCCGATTTTTCGGGAACGGTTGCCGTTGTGCTCACTGGAATTAACTCTCCGTCATATTTAGCCTGGGTTATCGTCGATTGTCATCTTAGTTGGTCTATTTCAATAAATATTGGATATTCACAATTTCTTATTGACATCCGCCTACTTTTTACCTAATTGCTGTGAAAGATGGGTAAAAATCAAAGAAATTGCGGCAACTTATTAGGTGATTCCGCAATTTCTCTCGTTATCTCTCACCAGGCTTAGCTTATTGCTAAGCACCCGTGCAATTAATAGCGATAGTGGGCAAATGCCTTGTTGGCTTCAGCCATTTTGTGCGTTTCATCGCGCTTGCGGACTGATGCGCCAGTACCGGCTGCAGCATCTTGCAGTTCAGCCGAGAGTCTTTCGGCGAAAGTGCGGCCTGGACGCTTGCGGGAATTAGCAATCAGCCAAGCTGTTGCCAATGCCACACCGCGTTGCTGCTTAACTTCCACTGGAACTTGATAGGTTGAACCACCAACACGGCGGGCCTTCACTTCTACAAGAGGAGTGACATTCTTCACTGCCTTGTTGAACACTTCCATCGGTTCTTGCTTGCTCTTTTCCTTGAGAATTTCAAGGGCTTCGTAAAGCAGACCTTGGGCGGTGCTCTTCTTGCCACGCTGCATCATGCGGTGGACAAAGCGTTGGATCAACTGGCTATTGTAGACAGCATCCGGTGGGGGAACTCTTTTTTCAATAACAGCTCTTCTTGGCATCTTTCCTGACCTTATTTCTTAGCAGCAGCCGCTTTAGGCTTCTTAGCACCGTACTTGGAACGACCTTGCATGCGGTCTTTGACACCAGCAGTATCAAGGGCTCCGCGAACAATGTGATAACGCACACCTGGCAAATCTTTGACCCGGCCACCGCGAATTAGCACGACACTGTGCTCTTGCAGGTTATGACCGACACCAGGAATGTAAGCAGTAATTTCTATTCCGTTCGTCAAGCGTACACGAGCAATCTTGCGCAGAGCCGAATTCGGCTTCTTCGGGGTGGTGGTTTTCACTTGCGTGCAAACTCCACGGCGCTGAGGGCAAGATTTCAGTGCTGGTGACTTGGTCTTGTAAGTGACGCGACTACGCTCACGGCGGATTAATTGATTGATGGTTGGCACCGAATATCTCCTAGATACACTCGCCTAAATACACTCGGAATCTATGCCCAACTGGTGCCCAATGGGCAAAATCAAATGCAAAAATCAATCATATCGAGTTTGCAATTGACATGTCAATTGGCAGCCTTTAACAGGCATAGGCAGTAAAGATTATCAGTAAAGGGGCGATTTGCGCCCTAACTTTGCAATTACTTAAGTAATTTATAGCTTGCCGTTATACGGGACTCATATCGACCGGCCGCAAGAAAAATTCTGACAAATTTAGGGAGTCGTCAATCACTTACTAAAGGTAAATTAATCGCTGCCTTTGGCAAAGCTTTGATGACCGAGGTTGGTAGCTCCTTGGCATTTTTGGCCTTTTCCCAATGTTCTCTAAGCAGGAGGCAAAATCCGCCGGCACGATCAAAGCCAAAAGACTCCAGGGTGTTTTCCAAGCCGCTTTGATATTCGTATACTTTAACGAACAACTCCGCATGCGGATTGGTTTGCGCAATTGATTCCACGGCAAAGGCGGTGACTAATTCTTGCTGGTCCATCCAACCTGGATGCACGCAAATTTCCAAATGGTAATCATCTGGTTTGTGGCTAGTGATTCTCACCGCTGCCGTAATCACACCGCGCTTCTCGTTCTGCACTACCCACCAAAACGAACGGGGCTGTGCGATTTGGCGCCGCAACTTCTCTGCTCGAGCAATGGGCAATTCGAAGATGGCAAAATCCTCTTCGGTTTGCGCAAAGACATAGCGAATGTTTAGTGGCAAGATATCTTGATTGAGGGCAAACAAACCCTTCTTGTCGGAAGGAACTGCCAGGCGCATATTGGAATTGGAAATCAAAGATTCCGTCTGGGATTTTTTGTCATTAGCGCGTTTGGATACATGCATTTGGTAATAAGTAAGTTTGCTCAAGCGGCGGAAACCGGCTGATGCATAAAGCTCAAGTGCTGCTTGATTTTGATCGGAAATTTCGGCAATGAAATGACTAACCCCTTGGCTGCCAAGCAGAGCAAAGGCAAAAGCGAGTAATTCATGAGCGACGCCGCGGCTTCTGTGCAATGGGTGCACGACTAGGTTGTCAATTTGCCAGCAAGATTTGGCCTTGCCTGTAGCACGCAGAGAAATCAAGCCTAGAACCACACCATCTTCTTTCGCTACATAAACAGATGGCGCTAAGTGCAGTTGATATGGAAGCCAATGTTGCCAGAAGGTCAGACCACGAAAGACCATGCTTTCGTTTCTGCACAGGTCATCCTTGCCAAGAAATTCTGCTGAATACCTAAGCAGGGCACGCATTTGCTCATAATCAGTTGCAAACAGGGGCTCAATTTTGATCACGATCATTCCTACTAAATCTTATATATAGAGAGTATATAGGGAGTATACCCATTCTAACTATCTGAAATTTGCGGTCCAAATTTTCCAAAAAATGGTTGTTAGATTTTCAGCTGTTTTTCTAACACGGCTTTTCTCTTGATTAGTAGGGCCGGCGAAAAATTTCGTCTGACATAGTCCGGCTGAGTAACGACGGGCAATTGGCTGGACAGCTGAAAGTTGATGGAGCGCTATACTTTATGAACATGGCTAAGACATCAAAACGAGATAAAGGGGCAAAGACTGCGGGGGCAGAAAAGGCCCCAGCCCAGAAAGTTATTTCTGATAACCGGCGTGCCCGTCACGAGTTTGAGATTGTTGAAGTCTTTCAAGCTGGCATTGTTCTCTCTGGTACAGAAGTAAAGTCGATGCGTGGTGGCAGAGCTAATCTGTCCGATGCGTTTGCTCGAGTAGAAGGTGGGGAATTATGGCTGTATAACTGTCATATATCTCCGTATGACCACGGCAATCGCTTTAACCATGAGCCAATGCGTAAGCGAAAGTTGCTCATGCACCAGGGCGAAATCGCCAAACTAAAGTCCAAACTGCAAGAAAAGGGATTAACTCTGATCCCCTTGAAGATATACTTCAAGAAAAACTGGGTTAAAGTGGACCTGGGTCTGGGACGAGGCAAGCGTCTTTATGACAAACGTGAGGCAATTGCAAAGCGTGACACAAAGCGGCAGCTCGACCGGATAGTAAAGCAGATAAGCTAGTAGTAAATGGCTGCGGCGCGGAAATTAAGCAAGATTACTAAGCGGGGAAAGATAAATGAGTCAAATGCAAAATCATAGTTTGCATTATTATCGGCAGTTATCAGTGAGCGTGATGGCTTTTCTGGTTGTCTTGGTGTCAACATGCTTGCCTGTGTATTCGGCCCCCGGTCAATCCGGTTCGCCACTGGCTGTAGTCAAAAGTGATCGTAATGCTGAGGCATTTGGTGATCAGCATTTAGGTAATTTTGAGGAAGAGTGGCTTGCCTTCAGGCAAACGTTGGAGACAGCCAATGTTCGCTATGATTTGTTGAACGATGAGGATTTCAAAGCTGGAGCTGGACGCCTTACTTCCTACAAAGTAATTGTTGTGCCACTTTTGGTTGATCTTCCTGCTGATGCTGTCTTTGCTTTGACAGAATATGCTAAGTCTGGTGGCAAATTATTGATCACAGATGGTGTGGGCACGCCAGGGCAAAACGGCAGTGCCGTTATAAATTTGGCTGGTGCGACTGTTACAAAGCACATCAGTGCACCGGATAATCGCCGTTTGAGTTGGCAGCGTGAGCCAAGCGCAGTCACCCAGGATTTTGCAATTGGCACAACAATTGCGGACATAACCACACAAGCTCAAACAAAGACTACGGCTCAATGGTTGGATCAAGCGGGCGCTCCCGTTGGTTCAGCTATTGCGCAACAAAATGGTTGCATATTTTTCACTTGGGCTCCAGGACCGCAAGGTGAGGTTACTACTAATTCTTATTTGTTGTCGTTAGCACTGGAAGATTTGTCTCCCCAAATTACCGAGCAAGCCGCCGTGCAAATTAGTTTCGCTGATTATCAAACAACAGAACAAGAACTTGCCTATCTAACGAAGCGCACGGAAGAAGCAATCAAGACAGCTAAACAAGCAGACCTGGCTGTTCCATTCAAAAACATTCAAGAAAAGTATGAGTCTGCGCTGGCACACGTCAAAACTTTCGAAGAAGCATATAAGACCAGACAGTTCTATCAAGCAGATGAAGAATTAGCTAAAGCACGTCATGATTTTTCTATGGCATTTGCTCAGTCGATGCCTGTGCGTCCTGTGGAAGCAAGAACCATCTGGTTGGATCGCGGCACGATTGTTGCTTGCCACAATGCCAAAGGTATGTCGAACCTTTTTGATCGTTTGCGCTTGGCTGGTATCAATGTTGTTTATTTTGAGACGAACAATGCCGGCTTTTGCATGTATCCCACTAAGCTAAGCACGCAAAATCCGGAAACCGTTGGTTGGGATCCGCTTGCCTGTGCGGTAAAAGAAGCGCATAAGCGCGGTATGGAATTACATTCTTGGATTTGGGCGTTTGCAGTGGGAAATATTCGCCACAATCCAATTATTGGTCGCGATCCTGATTATCCTGGACCAGTACTAACAAAATTTGATATGAGCTGGGCGCTTACTTCTGCCAATGGTAGTTTCTTGCCAAACAAACAACCTGAGTTTTGGATTGACCCGGCAAATCCTGAGGGGCGTAATTTCGTCAAGAATCTCTGCCAAGAAATTGTGGAGAACTACGAAATAGATGGATTACAGCTCGACTATATTCGTTATCCGTTCAATAACAAAGGTACGGAAATGGGCTTTGACTGGGTTGGTCGCAGCCGATTTGAACAGGAAACCGGATTGTCTTTGGATAAGTTGGATGACATCACGCGCGATTTGTGGAAGGCATGGAAAGTGCAACAAGTAAATGAGTTCGTGCGAGATGTGTCCACAACACTGAAGCGTATGAAGCCGGGTTTCCGTATGTCGGCAGCTGTCTATGCTATGCCGCACCGTTTACGCATCAATGCTATTCAACAAGAATGGGAAACCTGGGTGGCAAATGGTTGGATTGATACTATAAACCCAATGACTTATGTGACGACTCCATCCGATCTGTCTACCGTGGCAAAGTATGTGCGGGAAGAATCCGCGGATCGTGCGCTTGTTTATCCAGGTGTAAAAATAGGTCAGCTTGATACTGCCGGACTAATTGAACAATTGGATACGGCGCGTATGGTTGGCACTTTAGGTACGACAATTTTTGCTTGCGCACAGCTGGATGATAAGAAAGTTAATCTGCTAAAAGTTGGCCCTTATAGAAGACACACGCTTCTTACGCCGCAATCGCGTCCTTTAGAAGCAAGCCGTATTTTAATTGATGACTTTGCCGCCATGGTCAATCGTTACTTGCAAGATCCACGCAAACATATTCTTTCTGATCAAGCCAGCACCAATGATATTCTTGTGCAAATCGAATCAATTCAAAAGGAATTGCACGAACTTGGTCCTAATGCTTCCTCGCCGGAAATCGATACTGTGATCAAAGATGTGAACAATTTGCACCAGGCAACCAAAGAATGGTTGCGTTTGGAAGCCTTCGTTCAACGCGGCTTCCGCGCCCAGTACATCGTAAGTTACCTGAGTCAGGTCGAAGCCATCCTTGCTTACCAATCACAAAGATGCAAGACCCAAGCAAGCCTAGTTGCCGGTCAAGCTCCTTAATTCAAAACCACGATGTCGTAGACTTCGGATACGGGCATGGTGACTGTGCCGAGGAATTCTAAGCTGTCGCGATCGATTACGCAAATCAAGCCGCCGATTTTTTTGCCTTCGGGATTGTTTTGTACGTGACGGGGCTGGCTAATGCCGACGTAAATGTGTTTTGGACCGAAGGCAAGTCCGCGTGTGAAGCCGGGCAATTTGACCTCTTGCTGTTGACCAGCACCTTTGTCGACTAGGAGACGGAAGCGCAATGAGTCGCAGACATATTTGATTCCCTGTTCATCTATATAAGGATTGTGTGGTTGATTGAGGTCGCCCCAAACAACTTCCTGGCTCAAGACGTCAAAAACAATACCGGCGCCGTCGGTCTTACCTTTCCAGGCGCGGTGGCTGTCGAATTTGCCAAAGCAGGAAGCGACGATGCGGCCGTTCCAGCGATCAAGGCAATTGATGTGCCAGGAATCGCCATCACCGTGATACTTCCATTTCTCCAGGACTTCGCCTTGCAGAGAAAAGCGCAAAATTTCGTTTGTACCAGTTGATACTGTATAAAGATGTTCGCCATAAATGCGTACATCATGAGTTTCAGCAATATCGAGAGTAATGATTGTTGTTTGATTGCCGTCCGCATCATAACGAATCAATTCTTGATAGTCCCAATGATTGACGGAACGATAAAGGCTGTCACCATCGATCAGTAATCCCGAGGTAAAACGCGTGTCGACAACAGAAACCCGTTCCGGCGTCAAAACATAAAGACCACCTTCGTTGGTAGAGGAGACCAGCAACGTATCGGCAAGCGCGGTCGTACCTTCTAATTTGCAAAGGTCGCGTGGTTTGAGATGGTACTTGTCGGTGATCATGTTTATGACTTGTGTATGGCTTGGTCCCTAGTTAGTGAATTATCGTTTCAAAAGTTTTTGAGCAATCGCTCCTGGATCGTCTTTGATTTGACGCTTTATTTTGGTTAGCCAATGGTTCAAGCGGAAATCGAGTGAATTGACGAAGAAATAGTCGTAAAGCATTTTGTCCAAGGACAAATACAAGGCTTCAGCATCTTTGAGCAGGCTTGTTTGATCTTTGAAATACATCGCGGATTTCTTGCTTGAGCTAAATTGATGAATGGCATGTTCATAGACGCGCCGTGTTTGCTTGGCGATTTCTTCTTGGGAGAATTGCTTCATAGCCGAATCGTGCGCGTGGCGTGCCAGGTCGCCGGCAAGCACTGTGTCCTGCAAGAGTGTGAGAATGGAATTAGCGACTGTTTGGGCGTCTGAGCCTTTGCAAATCAATCCGGATTTTTTATCGACAATGTATTGCTTGGCACGGGCTTCTAGTAATGCAACGACTGCTTTGCCACAGGACATGATTTTTAAACAAGTGTAAGGCGAATAATAGTGCGTTAGATCAACGACAGCAATGGTGGCAGTCTTCAATATAGAAAGTAATTGCCAGGTTGGTGCATGGGGATAATATGTCACGCGTTCTTCCAGACCTTCGAGTGTGGAAGAGAATTCCGAAAGCTTAGCAGTTTGGACTGGCGCGCTAATTGTGTCTTTGTTCTCGTTGAAGAAATGATCTTCATCGCTGACTATTGCAAACGTTGCTTGGGGAAATACCAAAAGCACTTTTGCGATTACTTCTTTAAGTACTTGTGAATTGGCATGATACGGTTGCCAGCCGGCAAAGACAATGGTTTGGGCTTTGGTATTGGTCTGTGGCAACGTGAATTTGTCCACGTTCACCGGATGTTTTATGACGGTGAGTTTCTCTTGTGGACAGTGAACTTTCTCAACCAATTCATTGGCTAATTCTTCGCTTGGTGCAATTATTGCTTCTGCCGAAAAGATACTCATTTGTTTTAGCATTGTGAGCAATTGAGAATCAAAGGCATAGGCAGAATCGTGGAAGTTTGCCGCAAGATGTTTGGATGGTTGACCGCTTAAGCGCACCACGGTTGGTATCGCTTTACTTACTGCCGGCAAAACACCTGTTGCCAGAAGTTCTGGCACATCAACGACATCAAAAGGTTTGGCTGCATGCAGCTCGGCAAACTTCGTCCACAATGCGCGCGTTGCGGCAAATACAAATTTGTTGTTTGGCATGCATTTAGCAATCAGACCTTGTTCACCAGGTATGTCGCCAAACTGAGCAATAATTCTGTGGACCAGTACACCTTCTTGTACAGCGGTGCCGGCGACATCCGGCGAAAGCGCAATCACTTCTACCGTATGTCCTAACTTCCTCAGACCAAGTGCCAGCTCGTATGCGTAGCTGCCTTCAATTCCCCAGTAATTATCAGGCGGAAAGCCTGTTGCAATAAGACAAACGCGCATGATTTCTAGGGGGTAACTTGAGTATTGGATGGTGGTGTAAAGGAAAGTTTATTGCTGGCATCGTCTTTCCAGATTTGCCAGGCCGCTTTGCCGCTTGCCCATTGTTCTTCCAAGAAGCGAACATCGCGCACGGTGTCCATGCATTGCCAGAAACCATCATGAAAGAAAGCGTGCAGTTGCCCTTCTTTCGCCAGTGATTCCAAAGGACCGCGTTCAAAAATTGTTTCATCATCGGCAATATAATTTGCCACTTGCGGCTCTAAAACAAAAAATCCGGCATTGATTCTGTTTTCGCTGATTTGTGGCTTCTCTTCAAAATTGACGATGCGCGTGCCATCAAGTTTCAATCCACCAAAACGTGACGGTGGGCGAACAGCAGTTAGTGTCGCTAATTTGCCGTGTGTCGCATGGAACTTCAAAAGCTCGTTGACGTTAACGTCAGCAACACCATCGCCATAGGTGACCATCATTTTTTCGTTGCCGATAAATTCTGCAGCCCGTTTGATGCGACCACCGGTTTGTGTGTTGGCGCCGGTGTCGAGCAGGTGAATGGTCCAGTCATCACAATTGTCGTTGTGAACTTTGATCTCGCCTGTTTTTGGTTTGATGGTCAGGCTGGATGAATGATAGTGACGGCGCATGAAGTAATCTTTGATTAACTCGCCTTTATATCCGAGCGCCACGACGAATTCGTTGAAGCCTTGCGCGGCGTAAATCTTCATGATGTGCCAAATAACCGGCTGTCCGCCAATTTCCACCAATGGCTTTGGCTTGACTGTCGTGACTTCCTGCAAACGTGTGCCGAGTCCGCCAGCTAAAATAGCCACTTTCATGCGAGTTCTCCTCTGGTCTATTTGGCTACGAGTACGAGCGCAAGACGCACCGCGTACTAAGGTTCTAAGTATACGTAAAGTAGAATGATAAACGATTGGAGTCGTCTAAGATAAGCAAGGCAATCGTCGTCAGAGTCGATTAATTTGCAAATCAATCAGATGAATATTCTAGTTGATTATCCAGATATACTGCTCGCAACGACCAGTTGACAACCATGATTATCATTTAAGTGATTTAACTCTCGGTGTTGTCAATTGATCTTGCTGGAAATAGACAGTAAGCTTTTCAATTAGAGTTATATTGCACCTGATACCAACCTGAGCAATCGCGATTGTCCAACGTAACCCAACCAAAACTCGTTCAAATGAAGCTTTCTTTGCCGGCCAAGAAAGATAGCTTTTGGTCGTCCGCTAAGTTTATAGTTTCGCTTGCAGTGATTGCCAATCTCGTGTGGTCGTTTTTCGATCACGGTCTGCCGGATTGGGACGCGTCGGATCATTTACTCAATGGTTTGCAATATGTTGATTTGCTCAAACATCCAAAGATTTTTGATGGTGGATGGTGGCACAGCTTTTTGTCCGTCAACTTTTTCTATCCTCCTGCCGTGTACATTTTTACTGGCGCGGTCAAAATAATTCTTGGTACGAAGCTTTGGGTCGATGCGCTTGTCAAAGCGTTTTTCATTTTCGTTTTTTCTCTTTCCACTTACAAAATTGCCGAGCAATTGTTGCATGACCGACGCGTGGCAGCACTTGCGGTGTTGGTGATAAATCTTTATCCGGAATCAGCATTCTGGGGACACACAAGCATGTTGGATCTGCCATTGGCAGCGATGGTGCTTTTGGCTTTGTGGTCGCTTGTGAGCTGGACGAAGAACCCTGGTTGGCGTCAGACAGTTGTGCTTGCGTTTTCATTGGCAGCGGCGTGTATGACCAAGCAAATTGGTGCTTGCTATTTGCTTGTGCCATGTCTTATGGTGCTTGCGCAATCTGCTTTTGCACGCAATTGGAGCAATGTCGGCAAGTTGGTTGCCGCTGGTTTAGTTACACCGCTTGCGGCTCTGCCTTGGCTTCTCGTCAATGCGAAATCGACGCAGGATTACATTGCTTTCAGTCATGCGACGTATGTTGGCAAAGGCTTGAGTTGGAGTTTTGCTGATGTGCTTTCCTATTATGTGACTGGACTGCAAAACATTTGTTCGCCGGGTTTGCTTTTGCTCTTTGTGGTGGCAGTTTTTGCTTGTCGCCCGAAAGTACACAAGGATTTAGCCTTAGTAATTGCCTCCTCAGTTGGCGGCTTTATTTTGGTTTCGACAATTACTTGGACATTTCCACTCGATAGATATTTGATACCGGCGCTTCTATTGCCGGCAATTTATTCGGCAAATTTCATCGTGCAATTGTTGGATAGTCAAAAGCTCATCGCAAAACTTGGTGTTTGCGCAATTGCCTTTTATGCCACAATGCAATATTTGCTGCTCAATTTTTCTCCGTACCCAATTTCCCTGCCTGCCGATTGGCAAAAGCAGCTCGGACTTTCAGTGCGCAATTGCAAAACGGTAATTGCCAAAACCAATCCGCAATCTTTGCAAGAAGATTGGGGACAAAGCTTTGTGCTTTCTACAATTGCTGAAACGGACCCCGGATTGCCTGTCTGGCTAAATGTACTGCCGAATATGCCTCAGCTCAATGTGCATACGTTTGAATATCTCGGTAAACTTGAGAAAAGTTATGTGCGCCCGTCGACCTTGCGGTCATGGAGTTTGGGCGGGGACACCAATGTCTTTTCTCCCGAACAGGCGCTTAATTTTCACTGGTATGTCATGAAGACGGGTAATCCAGGATTTACTTTCTTTGATGAAAAGAACAAGCGCGATTTTGAGGCGCTGACGCAGTTTGTTCAGGCAAGCGGAAAGTATCGTTTGGTCGGCGAAAAGCCGCTGCCGGATGGCTCCACGCTTCTGCTTTACAGATTACAGTGAGCAAATTGCCGATTTTCATTCAGATTATAAAGAGTGAAGGCAAGGCGTTTGAGATACTTTTAAAGGCTTATTGACAACCCTCTCCTGATATACTGACATGATTAAAATCTGCCTAGTTTTATCATAGGCTGGGTCGCACTTCGAGACATTTGTCGACCAAGTAAAAGGATGAAAATCACGAGCATGAACACGAATTCCAATAATAATTTGGCAACAGCGAAATTTCGTCAGGACTTTTGGAAAAACCGCCAGGTGTTGGTGACTGGTGCCGCCGGTTTTGTTGGCGCGCACTTAGTCGACGAGCTTTTGCGTTTGCAAGCTAAAGTTGTTGTCTTGATTCGTGATCACAATCCCCAATCGCAATTGTTCAAGAGTGGCAATGTCGAGCAAGTGACGCTCGTGTCCGGCGATTTGGAAGATTACTGGTCAATTGAACGTGCCTTGAATGAACATGAAGTGGACACGGTTTTCCATCTGGGTGCACGTGCCATAGTTGGCGCGGCAAACAGAGCACCATTGCCAATATTTGAATCGAATATTCGTGGCACTTACAATTTGTTGGAGGCTTGCCGCACGCACGAGAAATTGGTCAAGCGCATTGTGGTGGCATCTTCCGACAAAGCATATGGCAGCCAGCCAGTGCTTCCTTACACGGAAGATATGCCTTTAATCGGCCGCTTCCCTTATGACGTATCGAAGACTTGCACTGACTTACTTGCTCAGTCTTATTTCCACTCCTTCAATTTGCCGATTGCTATTTCGCGTTGCGGCAATATTTTTGGTGGCGGCGATCTCAACTGGTCGAGAATTATTCCAGGAACAATTCGCTCACTGCTAGCTGGAGAATCTCCAATTATTCGTTCAGACGGTACATACGTTCGTGACTATATTTACGTCAAAGACGTTGTGCATGCTTACTTGAGCCTGGGGGAAGCTGTCGATCGTCCGGAAATCAAAGGACAAGCATTCAACTTTGGTCCAGCCAGACCAATGAGCGTGCTTGAGCTTGTCGATATCATCGCGAAGACAATGAAGTTGAATCACATCAAGCCGTCAATCCAAAATACGGCTAAGGGTGAAATTCGCGATCAGTATTTGTCTTCCAAGAAAGCAGAGACATTGCTTGGCTGGAATTCTGAATACACAATGGAGCGCGGATTGGCTGAAACAATCGATTGGTATCGCGCCTATTTGGAACCAGAGTTGTATAACAATGCTGCCGGTGTGATCAATATGGCGCCGATCAACATTCCTGTTTAACTTCTGTATCAATACTGCTCAACCTCTGAGTTATCGCAATGTCCCCAAAAGTTACAATCTGTATTCCGGCATATAATCGAGAAGATTATATTCGGGACGCTCTCAATTGTGCCTTGGCTCAGACATTTGCTGATTTCGAAGTGGTTGTCACAGACAACAATTCATCGGATCGTACGGTAGCTGTAGTCAAAGAATATGCGGCGCGCGACAACCGCATTCACATTTACGAATTTGACAAGAACGTTGGTGCTGTCGGTAACTTCAACCGTTGCATTCAACATGCAAAAGGCACCTACATCAAATTCTTGATGAGCGACGATTTGATGTCGCCAGACTGCCTTGAGAAAATGGTGCAGGCGATGGAAGCAAATCCAAACGTTTCCTTGGTGGCTGGCATTCAGGAAGATAGAACATTTGATGGAACGCTGGTTCGCTCTAACACTGTGTGTGTGAAAACCGAAGTTGTATCTGGATTTGAGCTTGCCAAAAAGCTTTTGCTGAGAATGTGCAATGACATTGGCGCTCCAACTGCAGTGATGATGCGCAGGCAACTTTGTGCCGAAGGCTTCAAGCCGCAATATTTCTATTCAAATGATTTGGAAATGTGGTTGCGCATGCTCTTGAAGGGCGACTTTTACTTCATCCATGAACCATTGACCACCGTGAGATTGCACGGCGGGACAATGACCAGTGCTTATTCGAAGACGCTCTTGCACCTGGCTGATCAATTACGCTTGCGCGATGAATACAGGCAATTCATGCAAACTCAAGGAATGACTGAGCAAGAATGGACAAGCTGGGTTGACGAAAGAATTATTGCCACTGTCGATTACATGCTTTTGGAAGAAAAGCTCAATATCGATGAAGTCCGCACATTCGCCAGCAAAGTTGCATCTATCGTTGGTCCAGATTACTATGAAGAATTGATTCGCACATTTGCCACGTTAGTCTTCTACGCCTTTGAGCGAGTACACGTACTCAACATTGATGCTCGCTGGAACCGTGGACAAGTGTCCAATTTGGAAAAAGTGATTGACGGTATGCAAAGCACCTTCAGCTGGAAAATGACCGAACCAATTCGCAAACTGCGTGAAAAAACCAAGTCCCCAAATTGAATCAGAAACAAGCGAGCGAAGATGCTATCAACCCTAAAACCCGCAATCAAAATGATCCCAGGCGTCGTTCAAGTCTATCGCCTGCGCAATCACCTTCCAAGCCGTGAGGCCGTTAAGGGACACCTCAAATCGCTGCGCATAGAAATCGAAAAGCTTCCTCCGATTGCAAATCAAATCGCACAACGCGAACAAGCCACAATTCAAAAACGAATTGATAAGTACATCGCGAATTACAAAGTGCGCAAGTTGCACTTAGGCTGTGGAAAAAATATTTTCCCAGATTGGCTCAACTCCGACTTCGACGTGCAAATGGACGAAGTCATTTGGATGGACTGCACTCAGCCTTTGCCGATCCCATCTCAATCATTCGATTATATCCTCAGCGAGCACATGATCGAGCATATCTCCTACGAGCACGGCAAAGCCTTCCTTGCCGAATGTTTCCGTATCATGAAACCAGGCGGCGTAATTCGCGTTTCGTGTCCGAACTTGCGCCAGATCGTCGGTCTCCTAAGAGAAGATCGCACACCACTAGAAAATTCCTACATGGAAATGATCTTCGGAAAATGGATTGAAGGCGAAAGTGACAAACCACACTTCCCCTCATTCATTGTCAATAATTTGTTCCGTAACTGGGGCCATCAATTCATTTACGACAAACAAACTCTCACTCACTCTTTAGCTGCTGCCGGCTTCACGAATATCAAAGAGTACACACCAAAAGTTAGCGACGATCCAAATCTCGTCGGTTTAGAGAATCACTCAAGCCACTTAGAAAATGTCGGCGGCTTCACAGGCATAGACTTCGACAACTTCACCACCATGGTCTTCGAAGCGACTCGTCCATAGTTCAGTTCGGGTCTCAGGTAGACAGTTTGGTAAGCTAAAAGCGGGAACCAGGCAAGGGTTTGGGCGTCTACTGAAGTGTGGCTTGGAGTATAAACACATGACTATTGATTCTCTAAAATTATGGCGCGGCGTTCTCTTGCGGAGCTTTGCAGTTGGCGCGGCTATCTATATATTGTCGGTTGTGACCACATTCGGCGCTTGGGACACATGGGTTCAGCTTAGCTCTCAGTGGTATCACACCGATGAGGCATCCCTGAGTCGTCTGGTTTTAAACTTTTTCGTCATCACCAAGTTTTTCCTGACATTTGTACTGCTGACGCCAGGCTTGGCCATCCACTGGACAATCAAAGCCGAGCAATCGCGCAAAGCGTAATCGTTAGCCGCAGTCGTAATTCATCATTCTTTGAATCTTAGCTTGTAACTCTCTAGATAAAATCTGGAAGATATTTTTGAACTTTTTGCCCCCTTGAACGTCTATACAAGTAGGGAACCAATGTAGGTGTTGTGCGGCAGGGTGTACGTCTTGACTTGACGTGATACGAGATTGCGGATATGATGAAACTTATAACTATCAAGATCGTTAAATGGATAGGAAGCAGTCGACGGTCGCTTAGGGCATTTCCGGAGGACGCCCGTAATTTGGCTGGTAACCAATTGTGGCTTGTTCAAAAGGGTGGATATCCAGATGATTGGAAATCAATGGTGAGCGTTGGCCCTGGTGCGATGGAAATCAGAATTCATAGACCGCATGAACACAGAGTCATCTATGTTGCTAAGTTTGCGGAAGCGATTTATGTGTTACATGCTTTTGAAAAGAAGGGTGGGAAGACATCGAAGAAAGATTTGCAAATTGCGCGGGCAGCTTATTTGGAAATGGAGCGAATTAGAAATGAAGAAGCGAAGACTTCAGGTTGAGCATGGGTCGGGCAATATATTTAAGGACCTTGGTTATTCTGATGCTGAGGCAGCAAACTTGCTGGCAAGGGCTGAACTTATGCTCAAGGTCAGGGACATCATTCAAGAAAATGGCTGGTCACAGCGCGAGGCGGCGAAGGTGCTGGGAGTAAGCCAACCACGTGTGGCAGAGATAATGAGTTTTAACACCAAGTATTTCAGTGTGGATTTACTACTGAAATACTTGGCTCGCCTTGGAATGACAGTTACTTTCAAATTTCAAAAATCGAAAGTCGCTTGAGTACATTGTAGTAATGAGCTGATCATCTAATTAATCGATTTTTGATTGCCTCTATAGATTCTTCATGCGAACTTTTGATCACTGGAGTATCTTTTGCCTCTACTGATTTCTCTTCAACTTTTGCTGATCTGGAATATGAGCAAATGGCTACTGCTATACCAGAGAATACGACTATTGTCGTGAAGGTAATCCCGATCATTTTACTTCCGGGCATTTGTTGGATCATCACAGAAAGTATGAGCAAAACTAACAAGATAAATGTGCCAAAGGCTTCCAAAAATGACGTTGGCGAAAACTCCTCGGTCTGTATATTCTTTGATTCGGCTTGCAGGCTTTCCCAAGTCTGTTTTTGTTCTTGCCAAAATGACAAATCATCATCGTCAGCAGTCGGTTTACTTAGCTCATATTCACAGAGCATTAACATCGATTCGATATGGTCATCTGTTGGTCGTGCACCAACAATCTGATCTATCTGCTCGCTAAGCTTTCGTGACTCCTCTTCGTTCAGCCATCTTTCATCATCATCCTTCCAAGCACTAGTAAGCTTATCCCTTGCTTTTTCTTGCTTTTCATAATATTCAAACCAAGCTGCTTTGTTGTCCATAACCGCTCCCAAAATCTTTGCTGGAATAATGAACCTTCTTGTTATAGAGTCCGATGGCGTACCAGTCTTTCTAGGTGAAAATTGAAAATATCTGGTACGAATCAACGGGATTTTAGAGAATTCATTTGCTGTCGCTGGCTTTGACATCTGACCATCGTGATGTACGGCTTCCTAGATTCTCATACCACGGTTAGACAAGTCCGAGCGCGGTAACTTGGCTATATTAGGGATCTATCGGGCTCTTGGTAAGTTAAATCGCTCGACGAGCCTGCGTCTGGGTATTCAAGCGAGCGATTGCGGCTCTAGATAAAATCTGCAGGCAAATTTTGAACTTTTTACCACCTCCAGCGTCTGTATAAGTAAGAGATGGTGGGTTCTGCCTATGTCTTGACAAAGTATGGAGACAACAATATAATTGTGTCAGTAATACCAGACTATGATTGTAATGGTAATTTGCCTCCGGGGATTCATAGGGCTCGGATGGCGCAAATTAAGAAGCGTTTTGCTTACAACTTTCGAAGGAGATTTCTGTTTCAGGGTCTAACGAATGTGCTGCGTATTCTTGAGCAGGCCAACTGCAAGAAAGTATTTTTGAACGGTAGCTTTATCACCCGCAAGGAGGAGCCAGGCGATTATGATTTGTGCTGGGAGCCTATTGGAGTTTTGCCGACACCGGAACTGCGCAGCTTGCTTGTGATGACTAGCAGTGAACGCAGGCTGAAATTTGGTGGCGATATTTTGATGCGTTTACCTCAGCCGCCATTTCAGATTGATTATGTTGATTATTGGCAAACAGACGTTCAAGACAATTTGAAAGGTATCATCAGAATTGATTTAGAAGAGACGATATGATCAAAAATGAGCGCCAATTTCAGATAACAAAGAAACGACTTGATGATTGGGAAGTCGCTTATCATCAACTGCTTGAGCAGCGTTCTGGCGGTCAGCATGCGTGGGTACGCCGTGAACAGCTCAAAGGTGTTCGCGAGACCATGCGCCAACTGAAGGCTCAGTTGAAAGAGTATGAACAAATTAGGTCTGGCAAAAAGAAGTTGGCCAATCTCAATTTTGTAGAAGAGCTTCCGACTCTCCTAATCCAATGGCGAATAGCCCGCAAGCTCACTCAACGCGAGCTTGCGGATTTGTTGGGAGTTCATGAGCAGCAGATTCAACGTTATGAGGAAAGCAACTATGGCGCGGCTTCACTGATGACGTTGCAAAGGGTGGCTGACATTTTGACTCACCATAAGCCTAAACATCATGCAACTTCATAGAGCTACGCGGTACGTTGGTCGATGACTCGGATGAGTTTGCCTGAGCTTTGGGTGCGAGCGAACTCGCCTGGAGATGTGTTGGCGATCTCTAGTTCTAATAATCCTGCGCGGAGTTGGATGATTTCTCGCAGGTCGCTGTACTTTGCTAGAACTAGATCATGAATTGCCGTGGCTGGGAAGTTCTCTCTGTGCGTTGATCGCAAGACAAGTTTTTCCTTGTTGGTTCCATTTGGTTCTAGAACCAGTTGCAATTCGCCTGTGTAGTTCAATTCATCGGTGAAGATTTGGGCGAAGCGTTTGTAGTTCAGTTGGCGGCCGCCGAAGCGGAACACATCTCCGTGTCTGCCTAAGACTTCAAACTTGAGCGACTTGCGACCGCAAGGACAATCGCCGGGAACGATGCGGCCGATGTCGCCGGCATCATAACGATTGATTGATTGTCCGGCACGTTGAAGTGATGAGACAATTATTCGTCCTGGTTCTCCGATTGCAGAGGGCTCATCTTTGCCCAAATCGAGAAATTCTAATACATGCAAATGGCTATGCAAGTGATGTTCGCCGCCTTCGCAGAAATTGCATTGATAGGCAATCGGGCCTGTGTCGACGCTGCCGTATCCGGACGAGCGGATCAGTTTGACACCAAATTGTTTGAGGTGATTTCTTTGAGCCTGATTTATATGTTCTCCGCCGTAATAGATCTTTGTCACTGTCTTGTGCTTTAAAAACAGCTCGGCATTTTGATTGAACAGTTGGAGAATGTAGGTTGGTACGCCAATCAGCACATTGCAATTATTTGCCACGATGGTTTCTGCCACCATTTTGAGATCGGCGTGCGATGCCATCGGGAATTGGACCGCCTGTAAGTATTCTAAGACAGTGCAGAAACTTACGAACGCACCATAAAGTCCGCCGGCACGATATAAATTCATGCATCTATCTGATTTTGGATCAAGTCCGGCGGCAAACAAGCCTTCTGCTTGGGCTCGATGCTGAATTTGATAATCGCGGTAACCGAAAATCGAAAGTTTTGGCTCTCCTGAGCTGCCACCACTTTTGAAATAAAGATCAGCATATTTGACATCGACAGCAATATCTTGGAAGTCTTCCTTGCCCATGATCGGACCACTTGGTGCTTGGGTTTGTGATGGCAGTAAAGCACTGAGGTTGGAAATGCCATCCAGAACAGAGCCAAGCTGAGCGCTTACTCTGCGTAGGAATTTCGGTAGGTAATACTCTCCATTGGAAGGCTGTCCGCTGTAGCTTTGTGTGATGGCATCGATCTCGACTATCTTTTGTACTCCGGCTTTAATGAGGCTTTCGCTCAGCTCATAAGTTGAGTCCAGATTGCAGGCTAGGGCAGTTGTGTGAATGGTAGATTTAAACGGTGCAAGGATTTGTCCTATATTTGCTCGCTTAATGGGCTTGAGTAAAATAGTAAAATCGGAAGCAGGCTTGCGAAGCGACTCGTAAAAATTATTTGTTTTGTCAACTTCAACTTTCCAACCACTACCCAAGGCATTACTTAGCTGAAGTAAATAGTCCTGGACGTTCGTGCTCTCAAGAAAAACCAGTCGTGGCAGAAGTGAGACATCGACTTTGGCGTCTGTGTATTGCTTTGCAAACGCCTGAATTGTTGTGACGTTGTCTATACACCCGTTGGCAAAATAGGCGATAGCCTTTTGCGCAATTCTGGATACGAAACGAATTTTGTCCGGAATGGCTTGCCTGATCTTTGCAACAAAGTCCTCATCTCCCAGGACAATGACACAATCAATTTCAGAAAAAATTGTCAACGGGCCCGTATGAGCTTCTCTGGTGAGTCCTTCTCTATGAAGTGTCTCAATCGGCCGTATATCGATATGTCTTGCGATGGTGCCTGAAGCATCAAATTGGCTGAGTAGCTGAAAAAATGTTCTGGTGAATGTGTCGTCTTCCGTATGGAGAAGAATGTTTCTGTTCCCTAAGAGTAATCCATCGACTATCGAAATAATCGCTGCATTGGGAGGAATGCCGCCTTTGGTAAATGGAGATACGATATGTAAGAGAGTGCCAAGCGGGCTCCACTTTTCAAAAACATTGCGACGATGATCCGGGCGAGAAAATTCAAAAGGATCAGCTACACCCAATTCGCGGACAATCTTTTCATCAAGCTTTTGCTTGCTGAGTAATTCGGCTAATTCAAGCAATTGAGATTGCCGCCCGACTTTCGCTTGCCCGAAGCTTTCCTCCAAGCTTTTATCCAATAAGCGATAAACCTCACTTTCTGTGTCATTGATCTTTCGACTTAGTTTCTCGCACGCATCGAGAACGAGGCGCAATTCCAATTTGTCGTTCGCCGTGGCGCTGTCCTTTTGCCTTGGCAACAGTTCTTCTTTAATAGCCATTGATTTTTCCTCCAAACAAAATGCGCCCCCCTTAATCCGGGGAGCGCTTACAACAAAAGTTACGATCTGATGATCTACATTTATGAACGACGCGAGTTTGACACCCCCCTATTACTTCGATAGGAACGCATAAGCATGTTGGCGCAGGTAAACTCGAATGTCTTCATGGACTCCACCGTAACATGGTTTCGAAATGCCAGTCAACGGCAAATATTTCTAATCTGTTTAAAAAGCCAAAGAGCTCGCAGCAAAAGCTGCAAGCTCCTCGAATTGGAGGTTCGGCAATGAATATCAAACTAGATTTTGATCGCGAGGATCGAAATTAGCTGATTGGGGAGAAGTTGTTTGAAACAGGAACTACTGGTGTGACAACTTCGGCTTGTTGTTCAGCTGGCTGACCAAAAGCTTGTGGTTGTGCTTGAGGAGCTGCTGCTTGAGCCTTCAAATGCTCTTCTAGCAAACCGCCCTTCTCGCGCAGTAAGTACTCTATATAATCACCGCGGCTCATGCGAGATGCGGCAACTTGTTCATCCAAAAGACGGTGAGCCATCGGGGTGACACAGACTGCTGTCGTAGTACCGCGATTCTTACCAAAGAAGTAAGATTTTGCTCCGCCCTTAGGACCTGTTTGCTTAGCTGTAGTAGGCAATCTCAATGGTGGCATGCCGGCACGCTCACGAATGAGCATTTCAACATAATCACCGTTGGAGACACCAGCTTTAGCTGCTTGTTCCTTGAGCAATTGACGACCGAGAGCCGTCAAATTGAAGGATACCGAACCCGACTCCTTGCCAGGAAAACGCGAACGACGGGGCGAGGTGGTCTTTGGTTGTGTTGTTGTGGTCGTGATGTTGGTTGGGACCGTTGTATTCATCTAAACATCGGCAGTTGTTTCATCCAAATTACTGGATAGCCGCTTCTGCCTTACCTCCTTTTCTCAAAACGGGATCCAACGAGCTTTCAAGGGTTGTTTAGTACCTTGTCAGCGTTAGGTGAGATATCACCTTCGTTTGCCTCGTAATCTTCTCAACTTGGCTTTACGCCTTCTTGATAAGAGCTACACTGGCAACCCTTTCCAAGCTCCAAATTATAAAACAAAGTCTCGCTGTTTAGCAGTAGTCATGTATTACCTTCTTCTCATGCTTTGCAATTGTTGCAAGCTCTGACAAGCAGACGTCAAGCTACTGGAAATGACCGATAACCCACTGGTTGAAGCCAATAGCAATGAGCCAGCCAAGAGCCGCACCACAGAAAACTTCGACCGGAGTGTGACCTAGCAATTCCTTAATGCGAGCTGATGACAACTGGGGATGGTCGGAAAAAAGCTCTTCCATCATCTCGTTGACAACCTTGGCCTGCATACCTACGGAACGACGAACGCCAGCGGCATCGTACATAACAATGAGCGCCACACAGAGCGCCACAGCAAAGATTACTGAATCAAAACCTTCTATCAGACCAACTGATACTGCCATAGCCATCGTGGAAGAAGAGTGGCTGGATGGCATGCCACCAGTGGTGGAGGCAACGCGCAAGTCCAATCGCTTGGTGCGGAAGAAATTGGTCAATATCTTGAGGAACTGGGCAACAAGCATGCCAATTACTGCCGCAGCAATTACCTGCCAGCCTCGCCCCATACCAAAGTTAGCGGACTGACCAATGGTTGTGGCTAAAAGGCCTGAGCTTGGCGCTGTAGATGACAAGAAGATTGACAGAAATTGTTCAAACATTGACCTAACTAATCCTATTTATTGAATATTGAAGAATGGCTTGTAAAGCGGCAAGGCGATGATCACTGATACCAGTTAGCTGTAATTCGTCTAAAGCCGCCTTCTCCAATCGTGCAAGTTCTTGCTTCGATTCATCAATACCAATTAAACCAATAAATGTGAGCTTGTTCGACTTGGCGTCCTTGCCTGGTGTCTTGCCAAGAGTAGTGATGTCACCAGTTACATCTAATAGATCGTCTGTGATTTGAAATGCCAAGCCGAGAATTTCGCCAAAGCGGCGGAATGCAGCAAGTTGTTTTTCGTCTGCACCAGCTAGCGCTGCACCGGCCCATGAGCAAAAGCTTATCAAAGCACCAGTCTTGCGGCTGTGCATTGCTTCCAAATGCGCTTTGGCAGTTTGCTTGTCCTTGGTGCTTGCGTTGCCGGTGAGAGAAATATCAATTACTTGTCCGCCCACCATACCTGGAGCGCCAGCGGCGCGTGAAAGCTCTGCCACCACTTTCAGTAATCGGTCATTTGTTTGCGACTTGCCTGCTTCATCAATAAGTATCTGAACTGCGTGCATGAGAAGCGCATCACCAGCCAAAAGCGCGATAGCTTCGCCATACACCTTGTGATTGGTTGGCTTGCCACGACGAAAGTCATCGTTGTCCATGCAGGGCAGATCGTCGTGAATCAAACTCATGGCGTGCACAAATTCAATTGCGCAAGCCAAAGGTAAGGTGGGCTCCAATTGTTTATCTAATTGAAAGCTTTTCGATTGAATGCCTAATTGATTAGCATTTTCACAGGTATCGACTTCGATACCACTTGCCGCTTCAAACGCAGCCAAAGCTAAGAGCGCTCTCAGGCGCTTGCCACCAGACAAAACCGAATAACGCATTGCATCCCAGAGAATTCCTGGCTCAAAGGCGTTTGTTGGCGTCGCTAAGTAATTCGTCAGCGTTTGCTCGACTAGCGCTCGCCGTGTGGCGGCATACTTCTGGAAATCGAATTTTGTAGTAGTGCTTGTCATGAAGTTCGTATCATACACTGGCCAAGGTCTTCCCCAACATTATCAATCAGTCACGTAGCATAAATTAGCTCTTGCTAAAAAAATGAAACGCCGAGCGCGCCAGTTTTGCGCCAACCATTCCCCACTGCACAAGACTTTGTTCCTTTCTCAGCAGCATCCATAAAAGCGAGCCGACATTTTTTACGACTTGCTCTGTGAATTCAGACTGGCTTTGTTTGTTGTGCCGGGCATAAACCCTTTCTTTGGCAGCTTCAATGGCAGCACGCGCAGACATGAATTCAAACATGGCGTCATCACGAGCAAGCAAAGCTTGATGTTCCATATTGATCAATTCTTGGTGCCACTTACGTGCATTGATTAGCGAGTAGAGACAGAGAAAAGAAAATAGAAGCAAAATGATCACAAGCACGACTTTGCCGACTACCATCCAGAACGGCAGACTAAGAACGAAATAAATATTCTCAAAAAGTCCGTTCATCTCTACCTAGCAATTGAGGATATTTCGGGCAATCAACAAACGTAAGATTTGATTGGTGCCTTCATAGATCTGCCCAACTTTTGTATCTCTAAACAATCTCTCTAGTAGAAGATCGGGTTTGTCCGCGCCCCAACCGATGATCGAAATTGCCTCGGATGCGGCAAAAACTGCAGCATCACTTGCTTGTGTTTTGGCCATGGATGCTAGTACGACATCAGGTTCACCGCGATCGACTGCGTAGGCGGCTTGGAAGGTGAGGGCTCGCGCCGATGCTACCTGTGCCACCAACTTGCCGAGGTTCTGTCCGTAGCCTTCAAGCGTGCCAGTGGTATCACTGGCTGAATACTCGCGGATTTTGTCGAGTGCACTTTGGGCCCAGCCACAGCATTGGGCGGCAATTGTAATGCGTCCCTTGGCAAGCGAGGACAATGCTACTTTCCGTCCGTCACCATGCTCACCCAGCAAATTTTCCTTTGGCACGCGGCAGTCATTCAAAACAATTTCGCAAGTTGTGTATCCGCGCATGCCCATCAAATCAAATTTTTGCCCAACTTCCAAACCAGGAAAGTTCTTCTCCACAATGAAGGAAGTAATGGATTTCACTTCATCGGAGAATTGGGGGTCCTGTAATTTGGCCATGACAATATAGTAGTCAGCAGCACCGCCAGAGGTGATGAAAGTCTTGGTGCCATTCAAAATGTACTCGTCGCCAACTAATTTGCCCTTGGTTTGCAAGGCAGCGGTATCGGATCCGGCTTGCGGCTCGGTTAAGCAAAAGGCAGCCAAAAATTTGCCGGAAGAAGAAGGCACCAAGTATTTTTGTTTTTGTTCTTCAGTGCCAAAACGATAAATCGGCTCCTGACAAAGTACGTGGACGCCGAGCGAACTCATGATTGGTGTCAGATAACGAGCGAATACCTCGTTGACAAGACAAAAACTGACATAGTCGCCGCCTGCGCCGCCAAATTCTTTGCCAAATGGCAATGCGCCAAAGCCTAGCTGGCAAGCCTTCTCAAACAAATCGCGGCGAAAAATATTGTCTCTATCGGCAGCAATAATATCTGCCTTTGGTATTGCCTTGGCAAAATCGATGGCCTTTGCAAGCCATTTTTGTTGTTCTTCGCTAAACAAAAGCTGAGTGGCGTCAGTAGACACGGGTTTTTTCAGTTCGGATTGGAGCATAAGTAATTTACTTAAATTAGAACGTCCGGCGATAACTATAACTCTTTAACTGTATTCTTTAACCATAACAATGAATAAAATGGCTTAAAAACTCAGCTAGAATTGACATGCTCGAGTCTCAATATTTTTAAGGAAAAAATCCTCAAATGGTTCAAACAGGGGTAGCGAAGCGCGACTTGGTCAAATCACAGCTAATCAAGCCAGAACTAGTCAAGCCACGGGTGCTCAAGCGCGGTGACACAATCGGAATTTGTGCGCCGGCGTCTTTTTCTCTTGAGCCGGGTTACATGGAATATGGTTTGCGCTTTCTCAAGAAGCTTGGACTTAAGTATAAGCTGAGCAAAAATATTTCCCGTGCTTGGGGCTCTTATGCCGGAACCGATCAAGAGCGATTGGATGATTTGCATTCAATGTTTGCCGACCCGGAAGTGTCGGCTATTATGTGCGCGCGTGGTGGCAATGGTACGGTCAGACTTTTGCCGGGCTTGGATTTCGATTTGATTGGTAAGAATCCTAAGATCTTGATTGGCTTTAGCGATATTACCGGGCTTTTGATTCCGATACATCAACAAACCGGGCTTGTAACTTTTCATGGTCCGACATTCGGCTGGTTTTTCAAAAACAAATATAGCTACGATCATTTTGTGCATGCTTTGATGCAAACCAAACCAATTGGATTGGTCGAGGATCCGAAAGCCAAAGATGAATGGGATCCGCCGTATCCGCCACCACGGATGGTGCTTAATCCAGGTAGCGCTCGTGGTCCTCTGATTGGTGGATGTTTGACTTTGATTTCGCAATTGATGGGCACGCCTTATCAAATCGATGCAGCCGGAAAAATTTTGTTTATCGAAGATATAAAAGAAGAACCACATGCAATTGACAGAATGCTGACGCAATTGCAGCTGGCTGGGACTTTTAATAAAGTGCGCGGTGTGATCATTGGCGAATGTTTGGACTGTAATCCTGGTGCAAGCAAACGCAATCAGCTGACACTTAATTATGGGCTTGAGCATGTTTTGAGAGAGAAATTGTCTTTCCTGAAAGTGCCGGTAGTTTATGGTCTGCGCTTCGGACATGGAGACCATAAAATTACTTTGCCACTAGGGGTTACGGCCACATTGGATGCTACGCAAGACGATGTGTTGTTCCGCATTGAAGAGAGTGCCACCATATGAAGACACAAGGAAAAGCGCCAACAGCAGAAAAGGCAATTAAGGCTCCGGCTCTCAAGGGTGGAGATCGTATCGGGCTAATTTGCCCGGCAAGCCGCCCGGAAAGCCCGGCTGTCGTACAGCATTGTGTACGGATAGTGGAAGACATGGGCTTTGTGCCAATTCTCGGCAAGCACGTGATGAAGATGCACGGCTATATGGCCGGCACTGATGCAGAACGTTTGGAAGATTTGTTGAGCTTTTGGCAGGATGATTCTATCGCCGGTATCTTTTGCATTACCGGCGGCTTTGGTTCGATGCATCTATTGCCTTATCTCAATTACGATCTTATGGCAGCCAAACCAAAAGTAATCGTTGGTCAAGATGAAAACACTTGCTTGTTGAATGCAATTACTAGTCGTACCGGTTTAGTAACTTTCCATGGTCCTAACTTGGATCAAGTCAATTCTAAGTATACATTCGAGCGCTTTGTTAATGCCGTTTCCAAAACCAGTGTAATCAAATCGGTTTCGGCAAGTGACGTGGCCAGAGATACAATTACACTTGGTTATCCTTTTGTGCCAGTTGAGGGTTTGGTGGATGGTATCACTTGTGGTGGCAACCTCACAGCTTTTACTTCTTTGATGGGCACTGCCTTTCAGCCGGAATTGGCTGGGCGAATTCTTTTCTTTGAAGATAAAAACGAAAGCATTAGCACTCTTGATCGCTGGCTTACTACATTGTATGTGTCCGGACAATTGGATAAGACCGCGGGTGTGGCATTCGGTTACTTCACCAATTGTGGTGTGAAAGACAATTTCCCCACACTTTCTCTAGAAGAGCTTTTTGCCGATCGCTTTTTGCCCATGAATAAACCTTGTTGCTTTGGTTTACCAATTGGTCAAGCAAAAGATGCGGCAACAATTCCTCTTGGCCTTTCGGCGCGCTTTGACAGCAAAGCTGGTCTCTTAGAATTTTTGCAACCAGCAGTTTCCTGATTCTGCGCTTCGCCTGTTATATTTATCAGCAAGCTCTCATTTGACAGCTAAAGTTTGTCAAGCGCAGACGAGCTGATGACGAGGACGCCATGACCTGGATCAAAACAATTCCACCTGCCCAAGCAGACGAGAAACTGCTCAATGCCATGCATGGGCAAATGCACATGTATCCGGCGGAGTATCAAATTCCGGTCGAAAGCCTGGCTGAACATGAAGCTGCCGACCAAGCTCCGAGCATCATCATGTCGCACAGCCTCTTGCCGGACACGCTTTTCCACAGTTTTGCCACTTATGGCACTTTGCTATCGCCCGATTTGCCTTTGACCAGGCGTCAGCATGAGCTGATTGCCGCAACGGTTTCAGCATTAAACGACTGTTTTTACTGAATAGAGGCGCATGTAGAGTTCCTACGGCGCGTGACTCTGGATGAGTCACTTTCAGAAGCAATCAGAAAAGACTACAAGACAGCTCCGCTTGAGCCAAATGAGCGTGTGATGTTGGACTATGTGGCCAAAATTACTCGTAACGCGAAAAGTGTGGGTAAAGAAGACATCGAGGCTTTGCGTCAGGCTGGTTTCGATGACAGGGCAATTCTGCAAATCAACTTGATTTCTTCTTGGTTCAACTTTATCAACCGGGTTGCTGATGGTTTAGGCGTCGGGCGCGAGTAGATTTTGAGTCGCGACTAGTTACTAGATACCGAATTGACCAGTCGAAAGTCTCATAATTGCCTCGCTGCGTTGAGGCGGTAATCGCTTCTCCTGCAATTGTGTGCATTTGTAGTGATTGCCAAAGATTCTTCTTGCGACCGAAAGTTGGCAAAATGTATATAGATTGGATAGGCTGAGAGTTGTGAAAAGGCGGCCATTCCGTCTCGAACGCATACAAATCAAGGCGACTCTCGATAGTGCTTCGCAAATTGATCTTTCATCTCTATTAATAGTTAAATTGATAAGTCTTAACTAAGACTTATCAACTATATATCGATTGTAGTGATGATTGTGGGCATATATCCTCTGGGACAACTTTGTTTTGGCAATGACTTACCAAGTGCAATCCAGGGTCCAGGCGGCAAGCCCAGGTAGGACTTGTAGAAGTGGATTTTGCGTGGAGCCATGAAGCCAATTCGTTTACTAATGACTTTGATATTGTCGCTGCAGTTGGTTATGCCAATGGCGGCGTTTGCCGGGCCGTTTCGGGATAGTCACCCTCTCGGGGGAGAAGCCGGGACAGGTACGCAGTCAACTGGCGGACAAACAACATCCGGACTGGACCCAAGTGCTTTGACTGGTCTAGCCGCGGTAAGTGCCGGCGCGCTCAATTTGGATTTGGGATCGACTGCGCGTACGTTTAGCCTCGAATCCTTGGGTGTGTCGTCATTGACCTTGAGGATGGCAGGGCAACATGTAACATTCTCTGCTTCTGACATGCTGACTCCGGCGCAATTTGTTGCGGCTCAGCAAGTGCTTTCTGGCAGCCGGCAGGCCCTGCGCCTTGGTGTAGATGGTAATGCAGTCGGTGGTGCTTTTAGTCTTCAGCCGAATCTGGTGCAAAATGTCGGTAATTTGGTGGTGCCGCAAAATGTCTCGGCATTGCTGGATGTGAGCACGGTTGCTTCGCTGAATCTGTCTGGTAATTTGGTGAATGCAGGCAAGCTTTATGCATTTTCTCAGACGGGTGAAACAGGCGCAGCAAACATTTCGGCGCTTAATTTATACAACCAAAGCGGAGCATTGATTTCTACTTTTGCTCCCGAGATTGGCCGTGCGGCTCAGCTTGCACCTGATAATGCTCTCCCTCTTGATCTCAATTTGTCGGCGATGGCAGATATTATCAATGCCGGTACGATTCTTAGCTCGGGCAATCTTTCGCTCAATGCCGGTGGTGTGATTATCAACCAGGCAGTTAGTGGCTCGTCGGCAGTGCCACTGATGCAGGCAGCTAACAATGTCAATTTGGTTTCCCAACTTGGATCAATTACTAATGCCGGTGTGATTGCCGCATTGGCCGGCAATCTAAATATTGGTTCGGCCCAGTTGAACAATATTGTGATCAACAATGCCGGCGGATCGCTTGAAGCACTTAATGGTGCGATTTCCGTGCGTGATGCCAACTTTGTCGGCATGGCACATATCTATATCAATGGTGGCAATCTCTTGAGCAAAACTTTAGACCTTTATTCTGGAGAAGGTAAGGTCAAGGTGAATGTCGATAATTTGACCGGACACGTCAATGTGCGTGGTGGTGAGGCGCATGTTACAGCTTCAACCAATGTTTTGACTATTGGTGATATTTGTCTGGTTGGTGATCCTAGCTTTTACAACACAACCGGCGATGTCTTGATTGATGGCGATTTGCAATTCAATGGTGAGGATCTGGCAATTGTTGCTTTTGGCGACATTATTACCGGCTCGAATGCTGGTTTGATTGATACCAGCAATGCTGCCGGCGATGGTGGCAGTATCACCATGGTGGCTGGTGCAAATTTCACAGCACTTGCCTTAATTCCACCGCCCGCACCAGGTGAAGTGCAACCTCCCATACCGGATGCTAATGACGCAAACATTGAGCTGACGATTAATGACGGCTGTTGTGGTGGTGGCAAAATTGATCTTTCAACCGGCGGCGCTATTACTATGTTGAACTCTGCCTCCACTGGTGGTGATGGTGAAGGCGGTGATATTAATCTCATTGCTTTTGGTGGTGTTTTGGCTAATTCCGGAACAATCAAACTGCCATCGGCAGTGACAATTTCTGCTGGCGGTAATGGTGTTGGTAACAATGGTGATGTGATTGTTACGGCAGGGGCAATTCGCGGAAATGCGATTCAGATTGGCGGAATAAATACTGCAACTGGTGCGGAGGGTAGTGGTGTAGTTGATATCACGGCTGCACAGCCGACTGCTGTCGGTGTCACCATTGTCGGTGGAACTATAACTGGGGGAGCATTTGGTGCAGGCACTGCTAACACTGCCTCAATTAGCACTGGTTCAATTGCCGCCAATGGGGTAACAATTGATCTGACATCGGGAGCCAATGTGCTGGTTAACGGCTCGATCGTAAATAATGCGACAACTGCTGCTGCTGGTGGAACTGTAAACATCAACATCAATAGTTCGCTTGCTTTTCAAATTGGTGGCAGTCCGGCTTTCAATGGGATTACCGGTTCAATTTCGGCCAATGCCGGTGCCACATCAGGTGATGGCGGCGCTATTGCCATAATCAATGTTGGCACAGGTGGAATTGTCTTGGACTCTACGGCATTGCTTTCCGTAAATGCATCATCGGGAGCTGGCGGTGGTGCGGGGGGATTCATTCAATTGCGGGCATCAGGAACCGGTGCATCGCTCAGCTTAGCTTCCGGAACTTTAGCCGCGAATGCCACGACTGGGGCAGCACTGCCTGAGGGTGGTGAAATTATTCTTTTTGCAGCCGGAACAATTTCTGTGGTTGGCGCTACTGCATTGACCTTGAGCGCAAACGCCCAAGGTATTGGTAATGGTGGTACGATTTCCGTTACAGCCCAAGGAACAGCGGCTGATTTAGCATTCGGTCAAGCAGCCGGACAATTTATTATCTCTGCCCAAGGTGGGCAGGCAGCATCCGCTTCCGGAGACGGCGGTAAGATTACCTTTTTTGCGGGACGTAATCTGACAATCGATTCGACAGCAATAAGTGCAAATCCTTTAGGCAATAATGGCGACGGAGCAGATTTTACTATGACTGCTAGCGGATTACCTGGTGGACAGCTGGCAATTTCCGGCAACTTTGATGCATCAGCGGTTGGTAGTGGCACAGGCGGTACAATAATTGCTACATCGACAGCCGGCAGACTATCAGTAAGTGGCAATATCACTGCTAACGGTGGTGTAACAGGTGGTGGTGGTTCTGTTCGTTTGAGTCTTGCCTCCACTTCGCCATTTACGATTTTCAATGGCTCAACTAATAATGGCGTATCTGGCAATATCACGGTCAATGGCGGTACCACTTCTGGTGACGGCGGCACAATTCTGCTTTCCGCTCAAGGTGGTGCAGTAAATATTGCTTCTGCTCAAGCCTTATCGGTGGCACCCTTAGGCTCGGGTAATGGTGGCGGTTTGGACTTCACTGCTGCCGGCATCACAATTGGACCAGGCGTGCTTTCTGTGGATGCCCTGGGTAGCGGTATTGGTGGAACTATTAGTTTCAATAGTTCAAATGGGATTTTTGTCGACGGTTCAATTTCCGCAAATGGTGCTGGTATTGGTGATGGTGGCACGATCCTTTTTGTCAGTGAGTTTGCTTTGCCCTTCAATCTTGCTTTAGGCGAAAGCATAAATGGGATTAATGGTAATGTCAGTGCTCTGGCCGGAAATACGTCTGGCGCCGGTGGTCATATAAGTATGGCCAATAGCAGCGGCCTAAACCTGACTGCTAGCTCCAATATTTCTGTGGCGACCAATCAAGGAGATGGTGGCACCATTGCCCTTAGTTCAAGTGGTGGTGGAGTGACGGTATCATCCCGCACAATTTCAGTCGATGCGCAAGGCACAGGAAATTTCCAGGGTGGTGGTATCACCTTAACTGGTGCATTTGTTACAGTTACCGGCAGCTCGAGTCTCAACCTTAGTGCTAATGCCAGAGGTGCTGGCGATGGTGGCAGTATAGTGGTTGGCACTACTGCTTCTACTTCCAATTTGCAAATTGGTAGTAATCGGGGACAGATAAGCATATCTGCGCTTGGTGGTCAGTTGGGTAATGCCGACCTAATTGGTGGTGCCGGCGGTAATGTGACAATATCTGCCGGTCAGAATTTGACTGTCGATATGGCAAGCGTGTCAGTTGGTCCGCAAGGAAATAATGGTGATGGTGCACTACTTACATTTACTGCCGGCATTTCCAGTCTGGGCGCACTTTTAGTTAATGGCGATATCAATGTTTCTGGAGGCGGCTCTGATGGAACGGGCACGGGAGGTGGGGGAACAATTACGCTATCCAGTGCTTCGAGCGAGACGATGGATCTGGCTTTAGGCGAAGACAAAAATGGTGTCAATGGTTTGTTGATTGCCAATGGTGGCACAGGTGGTGGCGCCGGTGGAGCGATTTCCGTTTCTAACTCATTATCCGGTGGTATCAATCTTGCCGATACGGCAAATCTTTCAGTCAATGCTGGACCAGGCGGTCTTGGTGGGGATGGCGGGTCAGTTTCTTTAGCTTCTGATTCTGGATTACTGACTATTAGTGGTGGAACAATCAATGTGGATGCAAAAGTTAGCGGGCAAGGCGGTTTAATTGAATTGCGAGCCCCTGAGTCTAATTTGATTGTTGCTGGTGTTAATCCTTTAATCTTGAGTGCAGATGCAATTGGCACTGGCATTGGTGGTACGGTTGCCGTGGTTGCTGGTGGCGATACTGCCGATCTGACAATTGGTAACACTAGCGGACAAATTAGTATATCGGCTCGTGGTGGCACTACTTCTGGCAATGGCGGAATCGTATCAGTATCCGCTGGACAAGATTTGACCGTCAACGCTGCACAATTGAACCTGGCGCCGCGTGGCACGACTGGTGCCGGCGGCACGCTAACGCTTGCAGCCGGCAATGGTGACGACGAAGGTAATCTACAAATCATTGGCAGTGTTAGTGTTAGTGGCACACAAGCTGGTGGCGGACAAGGCAATGGTGGCATTGTTTCCCTCTTATCTGATAGCAGCTCACCATTTGTCATTTCTAATAGTCCGAATGTTAATGGACTTGCGGGAAGCGTATCATCAAATGGTGGCACAACACTTGGTGGTGGCGGCACGGTTTCTATAACCAATAGCGGTACTGGCGGTGTGACGCTTACTAATACTTCTTTAGTTACCGCTTCAGCATCGCTTGGTGGCGGCTCCGGGGGCAGCATTGGTTTGATTGCTCAAGCTGGAACACTGACTTTGCCGGGCGGTCAGATAATCGATGTTGATGGCGAAAGTGGTGGCACTTTTGATGGCGGTATTGTTACTTTACGTGGAACTTCGCTTGAAATTACGGGCGGTCAGTCTTTCAGAATCAGAGCTAATGGCACGGCAACCGGCGCTGGTGGCAGAGTCGCTTTGATTTCTACCGGACTGTTTTCTGATATGGCGATTGGCAATGGTGCCAACCAATTTGAGATTTATGCCAATGGTGGTGCTACATCTGGAGATGCTGGTACAGTAGAACTTACATCAGGCCGTGGTCTGACTGTTAACCCCAGTTTCATGCAAGCAGGAGTTGGCCTTTCCGGAAAGGGAGCAACTCTTTCTTTGCGATCGGGAGCAACGGGCGATACTTCTAGTGCTGGCAGTTTACTTGTTACTGGTTCCATAAACGCAAATGGCACTGGCTTAGGTCAAGGTGGTGACGTCTTGCTATCATCGGCCGTTGGCAATTTGCTGGTTCAGGGCAGTGTTTCTGCCAGAGGCTTGGCTTTGGGAGCCGGTGGTTCTGTAACCCTAAATTCGAATTCGACTACTCAGTTTGTCGTCGGTGCTGGTGCTGTTACAAATGGTATTCAAGGCACTGTTGATACGCAAGCCGGTGTCGGTGATGGGGGCACGATTGAAATTGCTAATGCCGGCACTGGTGGCATTGGTATTCCCAGTTTGGCCAATCTGATTACGCAAGCATCTGCTGGCAGTGGCGGCACGGTGAATTTAGCTACCCTTGGAACATTGAATATTGCTGCCGGCACTTTGTCTCTTGATGCTCAAGGGGCGGGCAACTTCTCTGGCGGGAATTTTACTCTTTCTGCCTCGATAATTTCTGTTAATGGTGGCGGAACACTTAACCTCTCGGCCGATGCGCTTGGCACTGGAGCTGGTGGTGCAGTCTTTATTGAATCGACTAATTCATTGGCTGGTCTGGGAATTGGTATTGCCACCAGCTTTGGACAGTTGACCGTTTCTGCTGAAGGTGGATCGGTGGGATCTGGCGCCGGCAATGGTGGCTCTCTTACAGTTAGATCAGGTGCTAATTTGTCAATTGATACTGCCGATATTCAGGTAGCACCGCGAGGCACCACCGGTAATGGTGCAAGCTTGAGCTTTACAGCTGGTATTGCTGGTGAAGGTGTTTTCAGCATGACAGGTGCTTTGAGTGCCGATGGGGTTGGTACTGCCGGTGGTGGCTCAGTATTTATTAGAACTACAAGTGCCAGTTCACTTAATGTCGGTGGCACAATAACCGCCAATGCCGGAGCAGGAGCTGTGACTGGCACATCGCTGAATGGTGGCACTATCAATATTATCAACTCTGGAACTGGTGGCATAACTTTCAGCAATGCCGATACGATTGCCGCTAATGCCGGTGGTGGTGGTAAAGGTGGCACTGTCAATATTAGTTCGCTGCTTGGACCAATCACAATTGGCGGTGGTTCTATTTCGGCAAACGGCAGTGGTTGCGGAGCCTTTGATGGTGGCACAATCAGTATGGTCTCAAACTCACTTGCGGTGCTGCCACTATCTGCTAATGCTTTGGTATTAACTGCCAATGCCGTAGGTAATGGTAAAGGCGGAACCGTGAGCGTTACAGCAGCCGGTGCAGCTTCCAATATTGTTGTTGGTAATGGTGCCGGTCAAATATCGATTTTTGCTCGCGGCGGAACTGCCGGCTCAACTGCCGGTGATGGTGGCTCAATTACTCTTTCTGCGACTGGAGACGTGAATGTAACAAATTCGGCATTTTTAGATGCCAGTCCGCAAGGCGTAGATGGCAATGGCCAAAATCTGACACTGACAACTCAATCTGTGACTGGCAATCTCAGTGCAGATGGTGTTGGTTTTGGTTCCGGTGGTACGATAACCATTACATCGCCGACAGACAATGTAATAGTAGCTGGATCAGTAACCGCAAATGGTGGCACTTCTGGCAACGGTGGGACAATATCGATTACGTCAGATAGCGACAGTGCTTTTGTCGTCGGGCCAGCGGCAACTGTCAATGGCGTGACTGGCGCCTTGACTGCTAACGGTGGAGCGAGTTTTGGCAGCGGCGGTTCGGTGACAGTCACAAATAATGGCGGCGGCGGTGTCAGTCTTTCTGCAGCAGCGGTTCTTTCTGTTGCTGGTTCAGCTGCCGGCGGTGCCGGTGGTTCTTTAACAGTCGCTGCGCCAATTGGCACGTTGACATTGTCCGGTGCTAGTCTTTCTGCTAATGCTGGTGGCAGTGGGCCATTTAATGGTGGCAAAATTGCCCTTTCCGGCCGGATGCTAAATACGGGAGTGGCTGCAACCACGACGCTTAGTGCCAATGCGGTTGGCACGGGTTCTGGTGGGTCCATTAGTTTGGTTGCCACAGATACGACCGCTAATTTAGTAGTTGGCAATGGGGCTGGACAGGTAACAATTTCGGCCACTGGTGGCACGGGCGGTTTGACACCATCAACTGCCGGCAATGGTGGCACTGTTTTACTTTCGGTTGGTGGCAATCTTACTATCAATCCCGCTTCACTAACCGTTGGCCCACTCGGCACTAATGGCAATGGTGCTAGCGTGACTTTGGCAGCCGGCACAGCAGTAACCAGCTCTCTGACAAAAACTCTGACTATCAATGGCACCCTTAATGTAGCCGGTGCGGCTGGCGGTAGTGGTACAGGCGGCGTAGCTAAATTAACTGCCGGATCAAGCTCGGGCGATGGTACAACATTTGGTACTGTGGTCATAGATGGCGGGATAAGTGCTCAAGGTAGTGGCACTGGAAATGGTGGCACTGTCAGTGTCAACTATTTGGCTAGTTCAACTTTTAATATCGGCACTGGTGCTGCTGGGGCAAATGGTATTGCCGGTAGTATAAACGCAGCCAGTGGTGCTACCGGTGCAGGCGGATCAATAAGTATTGTCAATTCTGGGACTGGCGGGATTAATGTTAATGCTGCATCAGATCTTTCTATTACTGCTTCCGGCGGTGCTGGTGGTGCATTAACTGTTAGCGCCCCCGGTGGTGCATTGTCATTTGGTGGTGGCACAGTTTCGGCAAGTTCTGCTGGTTTTGGCGACTTTAGTGGTGGCACTATCGCTTTGACCGGTCAAACGTTTTCAATTTCTGGCTCGGCTTTGATTTTAAATGCCAATGCAGTTGGACTTGGTAATGGTGGCACAATTTCCGTCTCTGGATCTGGCGGAGTATCGAGCCTGACGGTTGGCAATGCGGCAGGAGAATTGGAAGCATTCGCTCGCGGAGGCTCGGCGCTATCGGCAGCAGGAAATGGTGGCTCGATCACAATTTCGATGGGCGGCAGTCTGACTGTCAATTCAACTTTCTTGAATGCTTCACCACTTGGCACGAACGGCAACGGTGGCAAACTGAGTTTAAGCGCTGCAAGCCAAGCATCCGGTTCATTGACAGTGACAAATGGTTTGGATGCTTCGGGCAATGGTTCCGGTATCGGTGGCACGATAGTTGTGCAATCGAGCGGAGCCTTGCTTGGTTTTAATGGCACGTTGAGCATAACTGGTGCAGTTAATGCTTCCGGTGGTACGACAGCTTCGGCTGGAACAATTTTGCTTTCGGCTAATGCTACCAGTGCAATTTCTGTTGCCGGTGCCTTGACAGCAAATGGTGGTGCGACATCCGGCAATGGTGGGACCATTAATGTGACGAACTTTGGCACCAACGTTGCCAGTGGCACCACACTTTCATCGGCACCATCTTCTTCAGCAGTTGGTTCGGGAGCCGGCGGATCTATTAAGCTGATTGCCAACCAAGGAACATTGTCCATAGCCAATGGCACTACCTCTGCTAGTGCTGCCGGAGCCAATGATTTCAATGGTGGTCAAATTTTGTTTGCCGCTTCTTCCTTGAGCATCACCGGTGGCTCTTTCCTGACACTTAATGCCAATGCAGCCGGTGGTGGTGCTGGTGGATCTGTTTCAGTTTTAGCAACTGGTGCAACATCGGATATTTCAGTTGGTAATGCAGCCGGCAATATAAGAGTGTTTGCTACTGGTGGCACCGGTGGATCAACCATCGGCAATGGTGGCAGGATTGCTTTGACGGCAGGACGCGACTTATTGATTGATTCCACGCATCTTTCTGCTGATGCTCTCGGTACAAATGGCAACGGTGGCAATCTCCGTCTGACTGCCAATGGCACTGCTACTTTATTGGTTTCTCATGGCATTATTGTTACTGGTTCACTGGCGGCAGCTGGAAACGGTGATGGCTCTGGTGGTCTTATTTCACTTATGGCTCCTCTCGGTAATGTGTCTCTTACAGGCTCATTATCTGCAGCCAGTGGTGCTGGTGTCGGCAATGGTGGTTCAATAGTAGTGACTGCGGGTAGTCCGCAAGTATTTACTATCGGAACTGCAGCTCCGTCAAATGGCGTTGGCGGGGGCATCTCTGCAAGTGCTGCCGGCACTAGCGGCGCTGGAGGCACTGTCACAATTACCAATGCTGCAGGTATTGCCTTTGCGGCTCTCAGCAGTGTTACTGCCGATGGTGGCACCATCGGTAGTGGTGGTAATGTCACTTTGTCTGCTTTGTCTGCCGCACTTAGTATAGATGGGGGCACAATTTCTGCAGTTGCTCATGGAGCCGGTGCATTTTCCGGCGGACAGATTTCCTTATTTTCCTCATCGTTTACTACTTCTGGATTCGGAGTTGGTCCTTTATCGCTTTTGGCCGATGGTTCCGGCACAGGTGCAGGTGGATCTATATTGATTAAGGCCTCGGGAATAACTGCTGATTTAACAGTCGGTGGTGGCATAGGAGATATTTTGATTAATGCCCGCGGCGGCTCTCTCCTCTCGGCTGCCGGTGATGGCGGTTCTGTGACAATTGAGGTTGGCAGAAATCTTACCGTTAACACTGCCTCGCTTTTGATAGGGCCTTTGGGCAACAATGGCTCTGGCGCCAATATTAGTTTGCGTGCTAATGCTTCCGTATCTTGTGATACTGCTGGTACATTAACAGTTACGGGAAGTCTTAATGCGTCCGGAGTTGGCATTGGCAATGGCGGCAATCTTGAGTTGATTTCAGCTGCTGGCAATCTTTCAATTACCGGCAGCGTTTCGGCTAATGCGCAAACAACTGGTAATGCCGGTTCAATCACCATGCTTTCCAATAGTGTCAGCCCATTTTTGGTTGGTGCTGCGATCACTCCGCTAAATGGTATCACAGGAACAATTTCTGCCAACGCTGGTTCGGTTAAAGGCGCAAGTGGTTCAATTGCAATTACTAATGAGGGCATTGGTGGTATTGAATTTAGACCGGGCTCGAGCGTTTCTTTGGCTGCATCTGGAGGCGGTGGCTCTGGTGGCACTATCACCATTGATGCTAATGCCGGTCCATTGTCTATTGCTGGTGGCACGCTTTCTGTCAATGCAAGCGGAGGTGGTGCCTTTAGTGGTGGCACAATTTCTCTTTCTGGACTAGAGCTGGTTTTGATCACTGGCTTGGGTACTGGACCTTTAAACTTGTTAGCCAATGGTGCAGGTACAGGTGCTGGTGGAAAAGTAAGTATTGCCCTTATAGGCGCCTTGTCTGATTTGGAAATTGGCTCAGGTTCGGGGCAAATATCCATTAGTGCTTTGGGTGGAGGAGCAGGAGGAAATGGTGGCATTGTTAACCTTTCAGTGGGCCGCAATTTACTTGTTGATCCATTAGCGCTTTTAGCTAATCCGCAAGCCGGTTCTGGTAGCGGTGCGACAATAAATTTGGTTGCCTCACAGGCCAGTGCGGGCGACCTAGTCGTTAGTTCCAGTCTCAGTGCAAACGGCATTGGTGATGGTGCCGGTGGTCTATTGAATTTGTCGTCCGCCAGAGGCAATGTTTTAGTTTCCGGAGCGCTATCTGCTAATGGATCCGGTGAAGGTGATGGTGGCAGCGTTACCGTAACTTCTGCATCGGCTCTAGATTTCTCTGTCGCCAATGCAGCCATTGTGAATGGCTTAACGGGATTGATTAGTGTAGCTGCCGGTGCCACATCCGGAAATGGTGGCACGATTGTCCTCACGAATGCTGGCAGCGGCGGGATTACATTAGGTACAACTGCCAGTTTGAATGCAGACGCGTCAGCTGGTGTTGATGGTGGTGCTGGTGGCACGATCAAACTATTAGCTGGCAATGGTCTTGTGGAGATTTTGTCTACATCTCTTTCGGCTAACGGCACAGGCACTGGTGCATTTGATGGTGGTGTGATTGTTGTTACGGCTGGAACGCTTTTCGTCAATGGTGCCAGCGCCCTGGCAATTAGTGCCAACGGTTCAGCTTTGGGTAATGGTGGTTCAATCGAATTGGGCTCTACTGATACGACCTCAAGTCTTAGTATCGGTGCCAGCCATGGCAGCATGACTTTGACGGCTACTGGTGGTTCTGGCGGATCTGCTACCGGTAATGGTGGCTCGGCAACAGTTTCAGCTGGTGGTGGCATTGCACTAGATCCAACTTCATTGGCCCTTGATCCTCAAGGCACAAATGGTGCTGGAGCAACAATGAGCTTTACATCATCCCAAGGTAACATTCAAGTTTTCGGTAATTTGTTTGCCAACGGCGTTGGTGAGGGAAATGGTGGCACAATTTCTCTCTCGGCAACGGCCAACAATCTTTTTGTCAGTGGTTCGCTTTCGGCTAGTGCTACAGGTGAAGGGAAGGGGGGAGCAATCACTCTCACTTCCAACAGTCAAGCTAATTTTACTGTTTTTTCCGGCGCCACGGCAAATGGTGTCATGGGTACAATCTCGGCTACAGGCGGCGGCACGGGTGGAGATGGTGGCACAATCGTTATTAGTAATCAAAATGCAACGCTTGGGGCCGCTGGAGTAACTTTGGCCAATGCCGGAGTGATTTCGGTTTTTGCATCTCCAGGTGGTGGTTCAGGTGGCATCATTGCTATCAGCGGACAAAGTATCAATATTGGTTCCGGACCGAATCTTTCTGCTAACGCCTCTGGTAGCGGGCAATTTGTTGGCGGCTCTATAACATTGATAAGCAACAGTGAATTGTTTGTCAATACCGGCATCACGGCAAATGGTGGCACAAATGGTAGCGGTGGATCTATTGAATTGGTTTGCAATAGCATTTTTGCCTTTACACTTGGGCCGCAGGCTGAACAAAACGGTGTGACCAATTTGGTTTCAGCTCAGGCTGGCAATGCGGGTGGCAACGGTGGTGAAATTGTCGTCACCAACAATGCAGCCGGTGGTATCACTTTGACAAACACCAATAATATATCTGTTCAGGCTTCACCTGGTGGCGGTGCTGGTGGCACGATTGATTTTGAAGCACCGGTTGGTGTTCTATCCATTGCTAGCGGCAACTTGTCCGCATCAGCTGGTGGCGCCGGTTCATTTTCTGGTGGTGAAATTACTTTTGATGCGTCGTCCTTAGTTGTGACCGGATCGACATTCCTGACCCTATTTGCCGATGCTTCCGGTTCAGGCAATGGTGGAACCATTATAGTTAAGACCGAAACTGGCAGTGGTTTGACCATCGGTAATCAGACTGGCAATCTGAGCATTTTTGCCCGCGGTGGATCTGCTGCTTCTGTGGCTGGTGATGGTGGCTCAATCGAAATTGCCAGTGGTGGCAATCTAACCGTGGATCCACAAGCACTGCAAGCAGGACCAAGGGGAGTAAGTGGTAAAGGTGCAACATTGAAGCTGACTGCCGGCGTGACCACGCAAGGCACCTTATTTGTCTCTGGTGATTTGCTAGCCGATGGTGTCGGCTCAGCAGATGGTGGCAGCATCGCACTTTCATCGCACAATAATTCAGAGTTTATTATTGGCTCCAGTGCTGTATCAAGCGGTGTACAAGGACGCATTTCGGCCCAGGCGGGAACTATAGCCGGGGGCGGTGGAAAAATTCTAGTCTCAAGTACTGGCACGGGTGGAATCAGTTTGCTTGATTTGTCCGATCTCTCGGTCACTCCGGTATCAGGAGCTGGTGGTACCATAGAACTTCTATCCAGTGCCGGCACATTAACCATTGCTTCGGGAACACTTTTTGCTAGCGCTTCCGGTAGTGGCAACTTTAACGGCGGACAGATTAACCTTGGTGCTGCCGGCTTTAGCATCGCCGGTGGTGGCGCTTTGAATTTACTGGCCAATGGCAGATTCGAAGGTAGCGGCGGTGGCATTACAATTGCAATCAGCAACGATCAAGACTTAACAATCGGCAATGGCGCACAACAACTGACGATATCTGCTACTGGTGGCATAGCCGGATCTGTTAACGGCGACGGCGGACATGTGACTATAAATGTTGGTGGAAATTTGACTGTCAATCCGCAATATTTTACGGTTCAGCCGCTTGGAGATGAGGGTGGCGGTGCGGAAATTGAATTGGGCGCTGGACGTGCCGGCAGCGGCAATTTGTTTATCAACGGTATCTTGGATGCCAGTGCTGTCGGAGATCGCGATGGTGGATCCATAATACTAACTAGTGCTAGCGACACACCATTTACAATAGGGGCGACAGCCACAGTAAACGGTGTGTTTGAAGTGCGCGCCAATGGTGGCGCAGTTGTCGGCGATGGAGGAGCAATTGTTATTGGCGCCGAAGGGTTGGGCGGAATTGCCATTCCTTCTCCAGATAAAGTGTCGGTGCGCGCTGGAAGCATTGGCATCGGTGGAACAATCGCCTTGCTGGCTGATTCCGGTACGGAGGCGGCACCGCTGACAATCGGGGGCGGGACTTTAGCAGTTGATGCTAGAGGCGCTGGTGATAATGATGGTGGCGTTCTGATTTTGAGAGGTTCGATATTGACGGTTACCGGGCCAAACGCCTTGTTGCTTTCAGCAAACGGTAGCGGTGATGGTGTTGGTGGTACCATCAGTGTCAATCTCAGAGCCAGTACATCAGATCTGACAATTGATAATGCTTCTGGTGGCATTACCTTATCCGCCACTGGCGGCTCTTCCGGTTCAACTTCCGGCGATGGCGGCGTTATTGTCATGTCAGTCGGACGAGCACTTTTTGTTAATGCTGCCGCTGTTAACGCTCAAGCATTGGGAGTTAATGGTGAAGGTGCACTACTGACGTTTACCGCAGGCAATCTTTTGACTGGCGGTCTAAGTGTGCTTGGTAATCTTAGTGCCAATGGTGTAGGCACTGGAGCGGGTGGTTCAATTACACTTTCTTCCAAAACAGCAGCCGTTTTTGTTTCCGGCAATGTTTCGGCTAGTTCTACTGGTTCAGGCAGTGGTGGCACAATTAGCATATCCTCGGTTAGTGGACTGGGAGTTGCATTTACAGTTGATTCCTCGGCGACGACAAATGGTGTGACAGGGCAAATATTGGCGGAACAAGGTCCATTAAGCTCCGGAGAGGGCGCGCTTGGCGGGTCCATAACTATCAGTAATTTCGGAGAAGGAGGCATAACACTTCCTGACCCGGCCAATGTTTCTGTTGTCTCCACACAGGCGGCTTCTGGTGGTGGCACAATTGTTCTTGATGCGGTAGCAAATTCTCAGGCACCCGGTGCACTGACAATTGGTGCCGGAGTACTTAATGCTGCTGCAAACGGAGCCGGAGATTTTGATGGTGGTACGATTTCTCTCATTGGCTCATCTCTTTCCATTACCAACGGCGGCTTTTTGACAATGGCAGCCGGTGCAGTCGGTGCTGGTAATGGTGGCACGGTTACCGTGACTGTCAGTGGCTTGACGTCAGATCTGACAATAGGCACAGCTGCCGGACAATTTATTGCCGATGCTTCCGGTGGCAGTGCCGGATCAATTGCCGGTAATGGCGGAGCAATCAACATTTCTGCCGGTAGAAATTTGACGGTCAACGATACTTCGTTTGTCCTAGTTGCACCACGTGGTGATAATGGCAATGGTGGCGCTTTGCGATTGTCCGCTGCTACCGGCGGCAGTGGTACGTTGACAATCGGTGGTGCTAATCCGATTGTTGCCAGTGGTGTAGGCGAGGGAAATGGTGGAACGGTTCTCTTGAGCTCCAACAGCACGACTGCCTTGACAGTGCCTGCCGTTATTACGGCAAATGCGGGAGATAAAGCAGGCAATGGTGGCGTAATTACAATTCGAAATTCCGGTAGTGGTGGAATTTTATTTGGTTCTGCATTGATCAATATTTCGGCCAATGGTTCTAAACGGACTGGCAATGGAGGGACAATTAGAATTGAAGCGCCAGTCGGACCTGTGACCATCGGTGGTGGCGACATATCTGTAAGTTGTAGTGGATGCGGTGTGCAGAATGGTGGTGAGATTTCCATTACCGCACAATCTTTGGTCGTATTAGGTGGCGTTGGTACCGGACCTTTGAATTTGAAAGCCAATGCTGCTGGTGCTGGAAATGGCGGTACAATTTCAGTCACTTCAACCAGTGCAACAACGGATGTGACGATTGGCGGCTTAACCGGACAAATTACTGTCTCTGCTACTGGCGGCACTTCTATTCTTGGTATACCGACATCAATTTTTGGTGATGGTGGCAAAATCAATTTAACTAGTGGCAGGAATTTGGTAATTGATCCGGCCTTCTTAAATGCTGACCCGCTTGGATTAAATGGTAATGGAGCTCAAATTACTCTCATTACTAATGGTGCAAATGGCACGATTAGTGGCGACCTGAGCGCAGATGGCGTTGGTAAAGGCTCTGGCGGCCTAATCCGAATTTCTGCACCTAATGGCAATGTTCTAGTTACCGGCAGTCTTTCTGCCAATGCAGATCAAGGGGCAACCGGTTCAGGAAATGGTGGCACTGTAGAACTCACTTCGTCCAGTTCCACTTCCTTTGTTATAGATCCGACTGCCACAACTAATGGTGTACAAGGAACGATTGCAGCAATTGCAGGTTTATTGGCTGGCAATGGTGGCACCATTTCGGTTGTAAATTCCGGCACGGGTGGTATCACACTGGGAGCCTTGGCGGCCTTAAATGTAAATGGCTCAGTTGGCGGTGGCTCTGGTGGCACGGTAACAATAAGTGCTGCTAAGGGTGGCGCAGCTACTGGGCAAATAACTATTGCCGGTGGTTCGATTTCTGCCAATGGACAAGGTGTAGGTGTTTACAATGGCGGCAAGATTGATATCTTTGGACTTTCCTTTGTCAATTCCGGTGTGACATTTGCCACATTGTCTGCCAATGGTTCTGGATCTGGCAATGGAGGGCAGGTAAGCGTTGTGGCGTCAAGTGATACTACTGACATTACTATTGGTTCGGCCGGAGGCAATTTGGAAATATTTGCCCGCAGCGGATTAACCAATGGCAATGGTGGCTCAATCACAATTACTGCCGGACGCAATCTGACAATTGATCAATCAGTAATGCTTGCTGATCCAAGAGGTACAAACGGCAATGGTGGCACTTTGAATTTAACGAGCGGTGCTGCTTCTACTAATCCAGCTGCCGACCTGAAAATAAATGGTATTGGCGATCTGGATGTAAGTGGTGCGGGTGTTGGTTCCGGTGGTGTACTAAAAGCAATTTCTAATACTGGCGACTTGCTGATTGAGGGCAACATTATTGCAGATGGCGGCACAGTCGGCGATGGTGGATCCGTGACACTGAGTTTTAGAAGCAATAACAATTTTAACGTCGGCGGTGTGGTCACCACCAATGGTGTTGATGGATACATTCATGCCAATTCCGGATCTGTGAGCGGCAGTGGTGGAGTAATTGGAATCAGCAATCTCAATACCACATTAGGTGCTGGCGGACTGAACATTCCAGATGGAACCTTTCTTTCCGCTTCAGCTTCCGCAGGCGATGGTGGCATTATTTCCGGATCAACTCCTGGTGGCACGATTACTGTTGGCAGTGGCACCATGACAGTCTCAGCCGGAGGAGTTGGCAGTTTCAATGGTGGAGAAATTTCATTTGCCGGTGCTGCATTTACGATCACAGGTGGTGCACCATTGATTTTGACTGCCGATGCGGTTGGCTCTGGCAATGGTGGCAAAATCAGTATTATCGGACAAGCATTGGCCTCCAACTTGACTGTCGGCAATGTTGGTAATCAGTTAGAAGCATTTGCTCGCGGTGGCTCTATTGCTTCCGGTAGTGGTAACGGTGGCTCAATTACAATAAAAGTTGGCGGTAACTTGACGGTCAGCGATACAAGCTTGATCGATGCAGGTCCGCGCGGCACCAATGGTAATGGTGCAAGTTATATTCTGGCTGCCGGCAATGCTGCCAATTCATCCTTGAGTGTTACTGGTTCCTTAAATGGATCCGGCGTGGGTGTTGGCAACGGCGGATTAGTCTCAGCCACCTCTGGTTTAGCAGGCCAGTTTACCGGTAGCCTGACAATTACGGGTGGTGTGACTGCTAGTGGTGGCACCAATGGCATAGGTGGTGAAATTACCTTGGTTGCCAACTCTGCGGTAGCACTTTCTGTTGGCGGCACTTTGACTGCCAATGGTGGCACTTTATTAGGAAACGGTGGATTCATTTTCGCCACCAATCCGTTGAGTGGTGGCATTACATTGGGTGGTGTACCTTCCGCAGCCGGCTCGACCGGTGGAGGCAATGGTGGATCAATTGAATTGACTTCAACTCTTGGCGCTCTGAGTATTCCGGGAGGTGGAGCCGGATCTCCAGCTTCTGCCAGCGCCGGCGGAGCCGGTACTTTTAATGGTGGCGAAATTAGATTGACCGGTACTGCGCTCAATGTAACCGGGGGAACATTCTTGGCGCTAACTGCCAACGGTGTCGGGGCAGGTAATGGTGGCATAATCGTAGTGAATGCATCAACTGCCAGTCTGACCGTCGGTACTTTAGCTGGAAACATAACCTTGTCGGCAACCGGAGGTACTGGTGGCGGCACGCCATCCAGCACTGGTGATGGTGGCACATTATCATTGTCTTCCGGATTGAATATCACAGTAAATGCAGCTAGCAGCAACTTTGTTGCTAACCCACTTGGTACCAATGGTAGAGGCGCGAATTATTATTTGGTGGCAGGCTCTGCCGGTGTGGGATCTATTGCGGTCAACGGTGGCGGACTAGATGCCTCTGCCAATGGTGATGGTTCAGGTGGAAATATTCTGGCGCGCTCCTTGACTGGAAACGTCTTTATTGCCGGCGATGTGCTTGCCGATGCTGGTTCGGGAACAGGCAATGGTGGCACCATAACCGTGTTAGCCAATAGTGCCACTGCCTTTGCAATTTTACCTGCGGCTCTAGTTAACGGCATACAAGGAACAATTAGCGCCGATGCCGGTGGTGTTCAAGGAGATGGCGGAATAATTTCGATTACAAACCTTGGTATTGGTGGTGTGCGTTTTGGTGCTGGAGCCGATATTACGGTAGATGGATCATCGGGAGCCGGTGGTGGCTCAGGTGGTGCACTGACGATTGCTGCTCCAACAGGAACAATTGCTGTTGCCGGTGGATCGTTGTCTGCCAATGGTGGCGGACCAGGAGTGGACGGTGAATTTAGAGGCGGGCAAATTCAATTAACTGCTTTGCTAATTCAAAATGACCCTCTTGCATCTGCACCACTTACACTCACAGCTAATGCTGCCGGGCGTGGATTGGGAGGACAAGTCTCAGTTATTGCCACTGGTTCGGAAGCAGACATAACAATTGGCACCGCCGCCGGTGAAATTAGTATTTCCGCAACTGGCGGTTCTCTCGGCTCGCTTGATGGCGCAGGCGGAATCGTTGTTGTTTCAGCTGGCAGAAATCTTACTGTTCATACTGCTGCTCTCATTGCTAACCCAGAGGGTACAAATGGTGCCGGGGCAATATTTAAATTGGCGGCGACAACAGCTGTTAATAGTGGTGAGCTGATAGATTGCGATGTGCCAGGAACTCTAGCAATCATCAAGGATATCGGTTTTGATAGCATTGATGCTGCTGGTCGTGGGGATGCAGATGGTGGCATTATTATTCTCTCGGCAATTGCCGGTAATGTGACTGTTGCTTCTGAGCTAATAGCTGATGCCGGCAGCGGTATAGGTAATGGTGGCACAATCTCGATTACATCCAACAGCCCAAGTCCGCTTTTGCTTGAAGACACTGTTAGTGCAAAAGCTGGCGGGGTGAGTGGCAATGGTGGCACTATTTCTGCAGTCAACCTTGGTTCTGGTGGTATTAGTTATACGGCATTGACGGCAATTACTGTCAGTGGATCAGCCGGTGGTGGCAATGGCGGTTCGGTTAGTTTGATCGCCTCTGGTGCCAATGCCCCGATTACTCTTGCCACAAGTTCGATAGCTGTTAATGGTGGTGCAAGCGGAAATGGCAATGGTGGCAGAATAACTATCACCACGTCTCTTCTGAATATGGTTCAGACTGCACCAACTTTATTGAGTGCTAACGGCTCGGGTAATGGTAACGGTGGTGTCATTTCTGTAACCGTGGCTGGAAACAATGTAATCATGGGTACTGCTAATGGCGAGTTGATGATGCAAGCTACCGGTGGCAGCAGCGGATCTAGTGCAGGCGATGGTGGAACTTTGCGTGTTACTGCCGGATTAAACATTGGCATACTTGATGTCGGTCTGGTTCAAAGTGTCTTCTATGCTGCACCACAAGGTCTGAGTGGCAGTGGTGCTAACCTCAGTATTATTTCCGGAGTTTCCGGCCCATCAGATATAGTTGTCGGTGTGCTTGGCGGTCTGAATGGCGGAGCAGTTGGTGATGGTAATGGTGGTTCTGTGGTTCTCAATGCGGGTAATTCGACCGCGGTTGCTGGATTTGGTGATATTACTGTGACCGGCGGACCAATCATTACTAGTGCAGACAAAAATGGCAGTGGTGGTTTGCAATCGATTACCGCTAATAGCATGAATACTTTGGAAGCAATTGGCGGTGGAAGTTCAAATGGCGGGACAAACAGCGGAAATGGTGGCACCATTTTAGTGACCAACACCGGCACTGGCGGAATTCAAATAGATAACACTGCCGTATTTGAAGTGAAGGCATTCAATGGTGCGGTTGGCGGATCGGGCGGCGTTATCACTTTCTCTGCTGCTACTGGTGCCTTGCGTGTCCAAGGTGGAAGCATTGATGCATCTGCCGGTACACAAGGTAATGGCGGGCAGGTGCAAGTCACGGCACTTTCAATAATTAATGCAACTGGTGTTTCTGCTCCACTGACGATAGTGGCGGATGCCGCAGGTACGGGCACAGGCGGAACAGTATCAATTACGGCAACGTCAACTACTGCTGACTTGGCAGTTGGTACATTGCCGGGACAACTGACTATTTCGGCCAAAGGCGGATCAGCAAATTCTGTGGGTGGCGATGGCGGCAAGATTTCACTATCGACAGGACGTAACTTGAGCGTCAATGCAGCCGAACTTGCTGCCCAACCATTAGGTACAAATGGTGCTGGCGCAGCGATTAGTTTAGTTGCTGGTACTGGCCCACAAGGTCGCTTACTTGTGACAAATGGCAATATCAATGCCTCAGGCAATGGCATCGGCAAAGGTGGTTCGATTACACTTGTTGCAGCCAGCACCACCAATTTCATTCTCGGACCGACCGCTAACAACAATGGCATGACTGGACTTCTGTTAGCTAATGCTGGTGCAACAAGCGGTGATGGTGGCAGCATTTCGATAACCAATCGCAACAGCACTAACGGTCAAGGTGGTATCACAATTTCCAGTACCGCCAATCTTTCGGCCAACGCCTCTCTCGGCGGTGGTAAGGGCGGTAACATCTCGATTTCGGCAGGGGACCAATCCACTTCCTCAACCGGCATGCTGACAATTGCTTTCGGAACATTAGCGGTAAATGCCGGTGGAGCAAGTGGTAATTTTAGTGGTGGCACGATTCAGCTTGCCGTTTCAGGCATCACTGTTGGCGCCGGTGGAGCACTGGTTCTCTCAGCCGATGCAGTTGGCACTGGTAATGGTGGCACTGTTAACGTCACAACTTTCGGCAGCTCGAGCAATATAATAGTTGGTCGCGCTTCACAACAGATTGCCATCTCTGCAAAAGGCGGCTCTCTTGGTTCCACAAGCGGCAATGGTGGAACAGTTGCATTGACGTCTGCCAGAAGCATAACAGTGTATTTGTTCGATCCCGCGATGCCCCTGATTCCGGCAGCCATAACTGCAGATCCGCAAGGCGCCAATGGAAATGGTGCAACCATATCATTAATTGCAAGTACTGCTGGTGTGGGTAGTCTATGGGTTGGTGGTGTTAATGCAGTACCTATAGATTTGTCTGCTAATGGAGTAGGAGCCGGAAGTGGTGGCACGATTACTCTAAGTCAAAACAGCTCATCCTTGTTTAACATCTCATCGACCAGCACATTTGTTGGTGTGGTCGGTACTATATCTGCCAACGCCGGCGCGGCTACCGGCAAGGGTGGAAGAGTCGTGATTTCCAATGCTGGTACTGGTGGTATCACCTTGGCAGACCCGGCATTGATATCTGTGGCTGCTTCTCTCGGCGGTGGCAATGGTGGATCTATTTCTATGTCGTCCACTGCTGGAACGATAACGATAGCTGGTGGCACGCTGGCTGCAGATGCATCTTCTTCTGGTGATTTCCAAGGTGGTGCAATTACAATTAATGCCGCTAAGTTCAGCATGACTGGAGCTACTGCTCTTACCTTGAGCGCCAAGGCTAACGGTATTGGCAATGGTGGCACGGTATCCGTGACAACAACAGGGCCGTCTGCTCCCAACCTAACTATCGGAACACTGGCTACCAATTTGAGAGTTGTTGCGCCTGGCGGTACCAATGGTGGCGCTGGTGGAATAGTCTCAGTTATATCAGCGGCCCGTTTGATAGTTGATCCATTAGGCTTGGATATCGCACCGGCTGCCGGCAAGAATGGTAATGGTGCATCGCTCACGCTGACAACCACTGCGGGTAATTTATCCATAACTGCAAGCTTGAATGTCAATGGAGCAGGCACAGGAAGTGGTGGCACAATGTCGCTTTCTTCGGCTAGCGCCATTTCTGTTGCGGGCAGTTTAAGCGCCAATGGTGGCACAAGTGGAAGCGGTGGCTCGATTAGTCTTTCGACAAGCAGCACCGCACCATTTTTGTTGACAACAGGCACCTCTTCTAACAATAGCCTGACCGGAACAATCACAGCCGATAGAGGCGGTTCAATATCTTTGAATATGGCATCAAGTGGTGGTATCACGGTTGGTGCTTTGGCAGTACTTGCGGCTAATGGAATTGCATCAGGTGGTGCTGGAGGTTCAATCACCATTGTTACAACTGGAAACTTGACGGTTGGTGGTGGCGTGCTGAACGCAAACGGTCAAGGAACCGGCGTAGCCAATGGCGGAGCCATTTCCATCACTGCATTGAGGGTGATGAATGGTGGCGGAGTGGCGATGGCGCTGAACGCAAATGCCTCGGGTATTGGCAATGGTGGCAATGTTGCGGTTACAGCCACTGATGCAACAGCAAGCTTTACAGTTGGAGCCGGTGCCGGACAGTTTGCAATTTCTGCCACTGGCGGATCCGTTGCCTCGCTTGCCGGAGATGGTGGCACAGTTACATTACAAGCCGGAAATAGCTTGACTGTGAATACCGGATCGCTTAGCGCAGGTCCAATAGGTGCGCATGGCAGTGGTGCGACGCTAATCTTTAATGCCGGAAGTGCCGGTTCAGGAACACTGTTTGTCAACACTGGCGGAACGGCAGGAATCCTAAGTGCCAATGGTGTTGGTCGCGGTGATGGCGGGACTATCAGTCTGACATCGAGTCATGGCACAGCATTTACCATCGGCGCTGGTGTCGTCAGTCAAGGTGTGAATGGCATTATCAGTGCTAACGCAGGGGCTGTTGATGGTAATGGTGGATCGATTAGTGTCTCAAATAACAATACATCCGGTGCAGGTGGTATCACTGTATTAGCGGTTAGCAATCTGTCCGTCGCACCATCACTAGCTGGAGGCGATGGTGGTTCGCTTACCTTCAATTCTCCCAATGGCACAATCAGAATTGCATCCGGAGTGCTATCGACATCGGCAGCTGGCCTCGATTCCTTTGATGGCGGAGAGATAAGAATCAGTGGACTGGCATTTGTGGTGACTGGTGCAGGAAGTCTTATGCTTGCTGCCAATGCTACTGGTGCAGGTGATGGTGGCTCTGTCGAAGTAAAGACAGTTGGTGCTTCTGACCTGACGATGGGAGGTGCTGCTGGACAATTCACAGTGCAAGCAACTGGTGGCACCGGTGGTATTGATCCTTCTGATGGTGGTGACGGTGGCTCAGTAACAATTGTTAGTGGACGTGGTTTGACTATTAGCAACACGAGCAATATTCTCGCCGGACCGCTTGGCACAAATGGTGATGGCGCTGACATTACATTGAGTGTATCTTCTGTATCGTCACCAGGATCTGGATTCATGAAGATATTGGCTGGTGACTTGAATGTTAATGGTCGTGGTGATGGCGATGGTGGCACTGTCATTTTGACAGTAAATATGAATGGCGGATTTGGCGTTGGTCTAGGCGTACTGGGAACTGCAAACGGAATGGTAGGTACAATTTCGGCAAACGGATCTGGCACGGGCGCAGGCGGAGAAATAAATGTAACAAACGCCTTTGGTTCGCTCACACTGGGAGCCTTAGCCAATATTTCTGCCAATGGTGGATCTACATCCGGTGCTGGTGGCACGATATCCATGAGTGCGACAAATTCGACTATGACAATTGTGGGAGGCAATACACTTTCTGCTAATGGTACTGGCGCAAGTGGAAACTTTAACGGCGGCGAAATTACTTTGTCTGCATTGACAATAGCCGGCAACGCTTTGACTCCAATGACCATATCGGCAAATGGAGCCGGTGCCGGAGCCGGTGGAGCCGTATCGATAACCAGCACTAATAAGTCGTCTAATCTCAATAATAATTTCCTGACCATCGTGGCTAATGGCGGCTCAACAAATTCTGGCGCCGGTGATGGCGGAGTTATTACGATGTCATCCGGTTCGCAACTAATTGTTGATTTATCCCGAATAACTGCCGGACCACTGGGTGCTGCCGGACTTGGTGCGACTATTAAACTGACGAGCGGCACTGGCGGCTCTGGTGCCCTTACAGTTAGCAACGCTGTGACTGCTGGTGTCCTGCCTGCTTCTATTGCCCTAACTTCCTCCAGTGCAATTTTGCAAAGTGGTGTCGTGCCAATAGCGGCTGTTAGCTTATCGCTAACTACAACCGGATCGGGATCAATTGGCTCATCTACTGCGCCAATTCAGGTATCAGTTCAGTCGCTTGCTGTGACTACGGGCACAGGTCGTGCATACATTAATAGTACTGGTGCGCCGAACCTGACGATTACTACATCGACTCTTGGTGGTACGTTACAAGTTACTGCTGATTGTCCGATATGCGTTGCCGGTGTATTAACTGCATCTGGTATTACATTGCAGACGACGGCTGGTTCTAACTCAGACATTACCTTAGCTGCCAATTTGAATGCTTCGCAAATTACTCTTGGTGCTGACGGCTCAGGAAAGATTCAGCAAGCGTTCGGAACATTGACCGGCAACTCAGTAAGACTGACCAGTGGTTCCGGCAACATTGGATCGTTCTCCAAACCAATCTTTCTTAGTGCCAAGAATTTCACCGCCATCACGACTGGTTCTGTATTCATTAATAGTGCAAGCACGATTGCTGTCGGTCCCTCATCGGCGGGCGGTGCATTCTCCTTGCTCTCGGCGCGACCAATCACTACCACTGGTCTGATTACAGGCAATGCCATTACCCTGGCAACAGCCACTGGCTCGAATGCAGCAATAAACATTACTGCTAGCCTAACGGGAACTGGTGTTGGTAGCACAATTAGCATTAATGCAAATGGATCAGGTTACATTGCTACATCCGGTGGTGCAGTACTTTCTGCATCCAGCGTTTCACTGACCAGCAACACAGGTAATATTGGTAACACTGCCGCGATTGCCACCACAACTGGAGCCCTTGCTGCTAACACTTTGGGTAACGTAACAATTACCAACCAAGGAGCTGTAACGGTTAGTGATTCAATGGCTGGCTCGGCAACGGGCAGAATATTTAAATTGACGTCTACAGGCACCATCACCACATCTGGTGTTATCTCCGGAAATAAAGTTGACATATCTGCCAGTGGAACTGGCAACATCATCGTGGGAGATGACATCAATGGTACTGGAACAAATAGCACGATTAGCTTGAAGACTTCGAGCAAGACAGCTGGCACTGGAACAATCACCAATCCGGCTGGCGCTCTGACTGCTACAAATGTTACGCTTAGCACCGCCAGTGGTGACATCGGAGCCTTACTTACACCCATATCTGTTTCCACAACCAATTTGACAGTAACAGCCGGGAGCGGCACCATCTTAGTTGATGGCTTTGTTTCAAGCACCGGTCCTGTGACACTCAAGAGCTCAAAGGCAACTGATGCCTTGAATATCACATCTGCTGGTAATATCTTGGTGCGTGGAACAATTTCGGCAATTACGCTCACATTAGCTGGCGCTGCAGCAAGTAATGCCGGTATAGATGTAGGTAGCGCAATTACTGGCAAAGGTGCAACGGCAATTGTAAATATCTTTGCTGATGGTTCAGGCACCATAACCAAGTCTGGCAGTGGATCAATTACCGCACCATTCATAAACCTGAGCAGCGGCACAGGCGACATTGGAACTGTTGGTACACGTCTTGCAACCAAAGCAGCTAACGGAACTGCTGCTGGTACATTAACCGTTAACACTGGTGGTAGCGCATTCATCACCAATTCCAGCAATATGTTCTTCGATACGTCAGTGGTCGGCACCACACTTCAGCTTGTTAACGCAGGAACAATTACCACTGTCGGTGATATTTCCGCTAACGCTTTGACCTTGCAAACTTCAAAGACTGGAATAATCGTTGGTTCTAATTTAACTGGAACTGCTTCTGTGACGCTAATAACCACTGGCAATACGCCGATTAGCCAAACTGCCGGTGTAATCACTGCGCCATCGGTAACCTTCACCACTGATGCAGCCGCTATCGGAACGTCACTTGCATCGATGCAAACTGCAACTGCAAGTCTGACAGTGAACATGGTTAAATCTACCTCGTCAACAAAAAATGGTGCCTTCGTAAGTAACACCGGTGCATTGGTCCTCAATGATTCCGTTGTTGGTGGATCGTTTGTTCTCACCAATACCGGTAGCCTAACTATTAACGACATGACCACGCGCAACGGTACGATTCTCATGCAAGCCAATGGTGCTGGTGGCATTGCCCTCACGGTCACTGCCGCTAGTGTGGTTTCTGCCACAAATGGCGGTGTTACTTTGCAGAACAATGACGTTGCTGCTGGAACAATACTTATCGATACCGGCGCGCAAGTTTTGACTAAAGCAAAGACATCCCCGCTTGGTCAATTGGCAATTGTGATTGGTGCAGTTCCAGGCTTGCCGGTTGTCGGACCTAATCCGGGTAATGTGACGATAGTCGAACAAAACGGCGGTCAAGTATTCTTTGGCGCAAATGGTATCACTGCCAACGCGCCGAACAATGCACTTACTGCTATTACGCAACGGGTAATCTTTAGCACAGGAGCACTCGGTGCTGGTGCAATCACAATCAATGGTGGCACAACGATAACTGGCAAAGTTGGTTACGACCAATCACCATCCGAGCCAGGAGAAATGATCGTAGACACTGGCGAAAGCGGATTAGGCGACGATGAATCCGGGGACGAATGGACAGTGCTCGAATCCGTATCGGCCAAATAGAGTCCCATAACTCGCAGATACTTTCATCGAAGTGCACGATTCCATCAATGTAAAACCTGTATTTCTAACGGCGAGCCTGAGTATTCACCGGAGCGGAGCTTGGAGATTGCGGTTGGCACTAGGGCTGCAATTTCGCCGGCGACAATTCCGGAATCGCCAATCAAGCCGGCAGCCATATCGCCGGCTGCGCCGTGAAGATACACGCCGGCAACCGCGGCATCAAATGGTTTAACATGTTGGGCAAGCAAGGCTCCGATAATTCCGGATAAAACATCTCCGGCTCCGGCTGTAGCCATAGCTTGATTGCCAGTGGGATTGATGAACACATCTCCATCCGGGCTGGCAACAACAGTGTGTGCGCCTTTGAGAACAATGTTTGCACCGAGCTGTGCGGCCGCTTTTGTAGCAGCACCAATGCGGTCGGCTTGAATGTTTTCGACAGTTGTGGACATTAGGCGTGCTAATTCTTTTGGATGTGGCGTCATGACAATATGCTTGGCTTGCTTTGGTATCACATTTAAATCCTGCGAAATTGCATTGAGTGCGTCGGCATCGATAACGCTTGGTTTGTTCAACTTTGGAACCAACTGATGAACAAACTTCACAGTATCCGCTTGTAGCGAAAGTCCCGGTCCCAAAACAATGGCCGACACAGCTTCCATTTCCGATTCGACAGTTGAGATTGCCTTGGCGTTGATACTGGCGGTATCAGTCTCTTCTAATCCTTTATATATGATTTCATCTGCCGGCATTTCCGGAACTAATGATTTAGGGCAAGCTAGAAAAGACATGCCTGCGCCGGTGCGTAAAGCACTCGTGGCCGCCAGGTGAGCCGCACCACGAAATTCCATGCTGCCAGCAATGGTCAGGACATAACCAAAGGTTCCTTTGTGAGCATTTGCTGGACGCACTGGTAGTAAATTGTAGACATGACCGGCGGTAGTCAATCGCCATTTCGGTTGAATTCCTTTGGCTTGATCAAAACCGGGAAGTCCGATATCGACCAAACTTAATTGCCCAACAAGATCGGCTCCTGGATAACACAAAAGCCCAGCCTTCAAATATCCGAATGTCACGGTGGCGTTAGCATGTACTGCCGCGCCCATGATTTGCCCAGTGTCCGAATTCACTCCGGATGGAATGTCGATTGCTAGTATAGGTCGACCATAAGCATTGATTAGATCAATTGCTTCTTTGTACGTTCCTTCGACTGTGCGATCGAGACCTGTTCCAAGTAAAGCGTCAATTACGACTCCGGCATTCACTAGAGCATTTTTTAGTTGAGGCAAACTAGCTGCATCGATTGTGTTGACAGTGATACCAAGATTGGCAGTCACATCTTTATTAATCACACTTTCACTACGCGCCGGTGCTTTGCTCGCGGCAACTTGCCAGATACTTATTGGCACATCCCACAGACGCAAGTAGCGTGCCACCACAAGACCATCGCCGCCTTTGTTGCCGGCACCGCAAACAATCACTGCTGGTCCGCAAGACTCTTGCCACATTCTGTAGACGTGTTCGGCCGCCGCGCGCCCAGCTAATTCCATTAGCACCAAACCCCAATTCTCGTGACATGATTTGATCCAATTGGATTCGTGATTGCGCAATTCGCTTGTGCTTGGAATTATCAGGGAAGTTTCTTTCATTTCTTTACCGCTGCCGCAACTTTGCTGGGAACGACGACACAACGTGCGAAATGATCTTTTGCTTTCTCTTCCAGAGGCGGAATTTCTGGCAAGCAGCGCGGTTCTACTAATGGACAACGCGCAGCAAATCTGCAACCTGATGGCAAATCAATCAGGCTTGGCGGTTGACCGTCAATTGGCGTCAAGCGCGTCGAACCAGGGCGGGGAATCGAATTCATCAGTCCTTGTGTATAAGGATGCTTGGGGTTTTTAAATAATTCGCCAACCGATGTGTATTCAACAATTGACCCTGCATACATCACGCCAACTGAATCGCACATTTCTGCCACCACACCCAGGTCGTGAGTGATTAGCATGATCGCCATGTGTTGTTCTTTTTGAATACTGCGCAAGAGATCGAGAATTTGTGCTTGCACGGTCACATCAAGCGCTGTTGTCGGTTCGTCAGCAATTAAAAGATCCGGCTGGCAAGAAAGAGCCATGGCAATCATCACACGTTGGCGCATGCCACCAGAAAATTGGTGCGGATAATCGTCAATGCGATTTTTGGACTGCGGAATGCGCACGCGATCCAAAACTTCAATGGCGCGATTGCGTGCTTCCTTATGCGAGACTTTCTGGTGCAATTCAATTGCTTCAATAATTTGATGCCCAATGGTGTAAACCGGATTGAGCGAAGTCATTGGATCTTGCGGAATTAAAGCAATGCGATTGCCGCGAATATCGCGCATCTTCGATTCCGGCAAATCAAGCAAATTCTGTCCATCAAAAATAACTTTACCCGCGGTGACTCGACCAGGCGGCGGAATCAAGCGCAAGACCGAAAGCGAAGTAATTGACTTACCGCACCCCGATTCACCGACGATGCCAAGAACTTTCCCCTTCTCAATTGAAATGCTCAAATCATCCACAGCCTTGGCCGCACCGAACTCGGTGTCGAAGACTGTCGATAGATTTTGAATGTCAAGTAGAGGCATGGCAACCAATGAAGATGAATCTGCCACACTATTCTACTATTTTGAAACTGATTCAATCCCTATTTTCTAGAGAGTGGAGCAGGCTTTCTCGCACCATCAACAAGCAGCCGAAGCTGACGGCCAATCCTGTGATAAAGGATAGCGGTCGGTCGTGCGTGCACCAAGAGCCGAATTGATATAGACCGATGAAGACAATGGTGGCCGCGATGAAGCCACCTGCCAGTGCAAGAGTATTGTTGTAATCGCTTTGTTTGCTCGGCGACTCACTTTGTCGCCTCGTGGCACCGCTGCTTTTTTGATGCTCGCGTTTCTGATCGTTCATGGCATTTATCCAACAATAATTTTGGGACGCCTTTCTGGGTCGACTTCCAATTCGCGCAGAATTTCTCTAGTGACTGGTGCCGTTTCGCCCTCGCCAAGAAAAATATATTTGAATACGTAACTGAGCGGATGCCCTTCAGTCCATCCAAAGTAAGCATGCGGTATTGTCTTTGTCGTCTTTCGCAGGTGAAGCAATAGAGCGGCTATGGCGTTTGGTATGGCAGGACTTTCGCACTGAAAAATGTGGAAGCCATCAATTTCTTTGCCCGACACTTCTAAACAATCATCACCAAATTCGGAAGGATCACTCAAGCTGACCTCGAGGAAAATAAATGAGGCTTCGTCGGCAGTAACCTTATGTACTTCGCGTGTTTCTCTTTCTTTTAGCTCGTAGTCCGTTCCATCAGGACGGTGAGCGAGGAGGCAGATCTGACCATGCTTATCCAATATTTCTTGCACAAAACTTTCCGCTTTTTCATCAAGTCTTACATCGAAAATCCTCAGTTCGAGCGATCGTAAGGCGCGTGAGACTATCGATGTAATCAGTATTGCGCCAATGAAGAACGAAGCAATGTGCAAACCTTCTGGCCTTTCAATCATGTTTGCAATTGATGTATAAATGAATACCAATAAAATCGGGACGAACAAAAGTCGCTTTCTTATCCCTTCCTTCCACGTGGAGAGCGTGACGGCAAGGGCTGCAGACATGAAGAGCACCAAGACGCCGGTTGCATAAGCACCGGCTTGTGCATCGACGTCGGCCTTAAATATCCATGTGACTGCAAAAGTAATGAGAGCAAAAATTACGACCAATGGTCTTTGTGCTTGTGCCCAATCCGGAGCCATACCGAAGCGCGGTAAGTAGCGCGGGACAAGATTGAGCAATCCAGCCATGGCCGATGCACCAGCAAACCAGAGGATCAATATTGTGCTGATGTCGTATACGGTGCCGAGACCTTCGCCAAAGAAATTGTGAGCCAGATAAGCTAGTGCTCTTCCATTAGCTGCACCACCTTCATTGAATTGAGCCTCGGGGATGAGCAGAGTCGTGACCATGCTGCTAGCAAGTAAGGCCACAGCCATGATCAAAGCAGCTGTTAGTAAAAGTTTTTGAGCATTTCTGATTCTTCCTGCAGGCTTGAGGGGATCATCGTCAGGATCACCTTTCACAAGAGGCATGACTGCTACGCCTGTTTCAAAACCGGACATACCGAGGGCAAGTTTGGGAAAAAGCAAAAGGGAAAGACCGATCATATTCGGTATGGAATGATGTACAGTAAATAATTTAGCCTGCCAATTTGCTAGTACTGCTGGATGGGCCAGTATTTCCATTACCGACTTTGCCACCACGACAACATTGCAGACAAGATAAGCGCCGACGATTAATACAGAAAGACCGATTGCTTCTCGATAGCCTTTGAGAAAGACGCCTCCGAGAATGGCCAGCATGAAAAGTGTGATACCAATGCGGTTGTCTAACCAAAGTGGCGTAATCGGGTTTTCTATTATGTGAGCCGTAGCGTCTGCTGCGGAAAGCGTAATTGTGATCACAAAGTCAGTCGCGGCAAAACCAAGCAAAATGAGAATGAGAGTCTTGCCGCGCCAACCGGGCAGCAAGTTCTCAAGCATGGCGATGCTTCCCTGTCCGTTAGGACTTTCCTGAGCGACGCGTGAATAAAGTGGAACCAGGCCGAAGAGCGTGACAATTACGACAATTAAGGTGGCAAGCGGAGAGAGCAGCCCGGCTGCAAGAAATGCTATGCCTGGTTGATATCCAAGCGTAGAAAAATAGTCTACGCCTGTCAAACACATCACCTTCCACCAAGAGTCTTGGTGATCCGGTGTTGAATTTGGATGTTTACGAGATCCTTCAAAAAACCATCGACGGAATCGATTTCTTACTGTCGCCGATAGGCGATCTGTGGTGGTCACTTATGCTCCCAGTTGCATGACTGCGGCGCCAAAGTACGCGCCCTCTGCCCATAGCCTTATACGGGCATTTAACAATATCTGTCGTCAAGGAAGCATCAACAGCAAAGCTTTTGACATCAAGAAAGTATCAAGACGCGTTGTCTTCGTCTGCCAGGAAGCGATAGCCGATGCGCGGTTCTGTGCGAATGAAGTGGGGGCGCGCCGGATCAGCCTCAAGCTTATTGCGTAAATTGGCCACGTGCACGCGCAAAGTGTGCGTGTCGTCGGCAAATTCAGCGCCCCAAACTTTGGAGAGGAGCTGGCGATGTGTGATGACTCGATTTCTGTAGTGAATCATGCATGTGAGAAGATCATATTCCTTGGGTGTTAAATGAATTTCAGAACCAGCCAATCGTACTTGGCGATGGACATAATCAACTTCGAGATCTCCTGCGGTAAAAACAGGTTGATTGCTATCTTCTTCATTGTTTGCCAAGCGTCTGAGGACTGCACGCATGCGAGCTAAAAGTTCGCCTACGCCAAACGGTTTTGTCAAAAAGTCGTCCGCACCAAGATCGAGCGCCATGATCTTATCTTCTTCGCTGTCTCTCACCGAAAGAACTATGATTGGTATTTTAGTCCACTTCCGAAGTTCTCGGCAAACACCGAAGCCATCCGTACCGGGCATTGCTAAGTCTAAGATGACGAGATCTGGTGGTTGTTGCGCTGCTAAGTTCAATCCTTCTTCGCCTGATGCTGCTGCTAAGACCGTATAGCCGGCACGTTCCAAACCAGCTCTCAGTGCCCGTATGATTTGCGGTTCATCATCAACTATTAGGACTCGCATAAAGTAGCGCTCCTGTTTGGTACTGCTGGTTGCAATGGAAGAGTAATTGAAAAAACTGCTCCACCTTCGGCTCTGTTTTCGGCAGTCAAATTGCCACCATGTGCTTCAACCAGACCACGGCAAACAGCCAAGCCAATACCGACACCTGGTACGGAACTTTCTTGCAATCCCGTGCCACGAAAAAATGGTTCAAAGATGTGTGGCAATTCCTCTTCTGAAATTCCGCGACCTCGATCCAGCACTTTGATTTTAACCTCACTATGTTCCATGGTTGTCTCAACATGCACCATTGAATCAGGCGGCGAATATTTTAGAGCATTTTCAACCAGGTTTTTTAGAACTTGGACAATTTGAACAGTGTCCACATTTATTTCATTCAGCTTGTCATCGAGTTTCACAACTATGCGTTTGTTCTGCTCTGAGCTAAATGGGCTGAGAGCCATGCCGATCAATTCAGAGACTTGCACAGATTCATATTTCGGTTTCCATGCGCCTGCTTCCAATCGCGATAAATCAAGGATGTTTCCGACGATGCGATTCAAACGATCCGTCTCTTGCTCAATAGTCTGATAAAGTCCTCGTTTTGTTTCATGCTCCAAAGGTTTTCCTTCGCCGAGCAAAGTGGACACCGATGCTTTTATTGACGTCAGCGGACTGCGGAAATCATGAGAGATCATGGACAATAACGCTGTCTTGAGCTTGTCTGCATCGGCTAAGGCTTGTGCTCTAGTCTGAATTTGCATGAACCCATCTTTCTGCAAAATCACGGCCGCGTGATTCAAAAGTGTTTGCACTGTGCGCTTCTGCGCGGCTGTCAATGAATTGCCAGAGGAAAGTGTGATAAACAAGTTTCCAAATGTGGTGTCATTCATTTCGATAGGCAAGATGATGCCATCTGTAAGTGAGTCGACATTCTGTTTCCCAGCAATTGCTGTGAAACTTTCACTTGTATTGGCAGGATAGACTGCCACCACTTTCCGCATTCCGTCTTGATGAACAACAACTGCGGCAGCTTCCAGCTCTATGACTTTGTCTATCTGTTTAACAACTTCGTTCAAAGCGGACTTGGTGTCAAGCTTAGATGCAATTGCCCAACTTGCTTCCGACAGCGCAGTTGCTTCTTTCTGCCGCTCGTGCGCTTCAGAGGCGCGCACTTTCAGCAAAGCCATCAATTGCCCTGTAACAATGGCAGTGAGAAGGAACATGGACAAAGTTATCCATTCGCTTGGCTCTTGCACCGTAAATGTATAGCGCGGCGTGACAAAAAACCAATTGAAAGCTAAAAAGGATGAAACCGATGCCCAGACTGCAGCCGTTCGTCCGGACAAAACAGCCGCGACGATAACAATCAACAAGTAAAGAATCGGAACGCTCGCTTTGCTAGCTTCCAAATTCCACGCCGAAATTATCCAAGTGAGCAGTCCGACGCCAACCGTCGCCACCACACAATGGACGGCTCGTTCCCAAAACCTTGAGCCCTTTTTTGCTGTCACTGTTTTTCTGCCTGGATCATCTGAACCTATATATAGGATTCAATTCTTCGCTCTCTCGATGTCAAGCGTTTTGCTGGCACATCATTAGACCCTGCTTTCAGTCAGCTCGCGAAGACGTCAAATATTACCACTGCTTGTCTTGCGTTTACAGTCTGTTTTCTATAGTTCAGACTAATATGCTATCCGGACAAACTCGAAAGTTTGAATGCCGGGTACATAATAGTATTCGTATCGGTTGCAGCGATAAAATTAGTTTGGAGCAATGATACGGCTCTTTGTTAGTCCGTAGGTTGCTCTGTTGGATTGGTAATCTTGGCGATGATGAACTTCTCAACGAAGAGTTTGAATGTGAAGAAGGAAACTGGCAAGCCGATTAGGCCAACTACGGTCTGAAGAAGGACAACATTTTGGCGTACGATGTTTTGCACTTCAGTGGTGGGGCGTCCTTGCATGGCTACCATAATTCCAACAAACACGCCGATGATCGCTCCAAGAATGGTGGCGAAAATTGTCATTACCACTACATGGCAAACCCATGCTTTTAGATAGTCGGTGTACTTAAGTTCCTCTGACGGCATACGGCATCTCCAATTTTGTTTACATTCGGTTTGCAATACTGAAGATACACTAGAATGTGCGCTCAGGTTGCTGCTTGGAAACACCAAGAGATAAAATTTGAAGCCTGCGCTGATGACCAGTGCGCAAGCTTCAAAAATTTGGGACTGTTAGTTATCTGTTTTGCTAAATTAGTTAGCCGACGTTTGTGTCGCTGCTGAGAGCAAGAGTTCTTGTGATTGCTGACTCAGATCTGCAATTTCTTTCACAAGATTTTTCATACTGACGAGAAATGGTTTGAAGTGATGTGAGCGCATGTCTGTGTACACTTTGTCATATGCCATCTTGCGTACCAAGATATTGTAGACTCCCACCATCATGCCTGTACGGTCAGCACCTTGGCGGCAGTGCACGAAGCATGGTTGATTTTCGGGATTATTCACTACTTGTAAAAACTTTACGACAGTTGGAATTGGTGGTGCACCAAACAATAACGGAATATGTACATAGTTCAGACCGAGCTTCTTTGCCAATGCTTCTTCTTTTTTTGTGCTGCCACCCTCGGCACGCAAATTGATGATTGTTTTCACGCCGCTGTCTTTCAATTGTTGCATTGCTTTTGCTGATGGTTGCCCACCGCGAAAAAGAATTGGCGAGACCTGTGCGAAATTTGAAATTGCTGGTTTAGTGGCTTTGGTCTCGGTTGTTTTAGCTTTAACCTCAGTAACTGTTGCTGTTTGTGCAGCAGGAGCTTGCGGATTATTTTGCGTATCAATTGCAAGCACCGCATTCGGTATCATGCTGACAAAGCTGGCAAAAATAAGAGCAGTTACAAGCAATTGCTTGCGAAAAAATGACGTCACACTAAGCATCTAGTGGTCCCCCGTGGCGTTGCGAAATAATATCACCCCTTGTTAAGGCAAACAAGGACGGAATCCACGTAGTGCTGAAATATTTAACCTTAAGTACAGCGTGCCGCATGAATGGAAGCCTTTCCCGGGGCGTGACAAAACAGCGGCCATTTGATGAAACCCGCTTAGACGACAAAATGTCGCCTTTAGTTAGTCATCTAAAGCCGCCTGATGCCCAACGCGCCGAGAATGCTGTCGCCGATTGCAGATCCAGTTATGCAATCCGTATCTACGGGGATGCAATATTCAGGATGCAATCTTTGACCGATCTGCCGCCATTCGCGTCAAACAGATTTCAGCATGGCAGATTCAAAAAAAAATTGCTTGTCTTTGAAGTGAAAAGTTGATTAAACATTGCACAGAACCTAGCTATGATGCGGGTTTCGTAAAAAGATTAAAATTTCGCGATGCTGTGGCGATCCCCAAAACGCTGTCAGGGTTGGGCTTTCGAGATGGCAAGTAATGTGCCGGAATTGCTCTCGGCATGAGCGCCGTACGATGGTGTTAGCGAATCTTTGTCGCCACTGAAATACCTGAGCATGTAATTCTCGGCTGCTAATTGGGCGCGTTCATCGCTGGCATTTTGCATCAACAAAGTTGCTTGAAAAATTTGCACGGCCCGATCGCACCAATGCCGAGTCAAATACGATTCGTGCGCGGAAGAATTTGAACTCGTATCGCCTAACAATTCTTTGAGCTTTTGTTTCAATTCTTTTGTGGCATCGGAAATTTCCTGACAAACATTTGCACGTTCAACAAAATTGAAAAATGCTTCGTGGCATCCTTGTTTGATAATTGCCCGAATAGCGTCGAGCACCAAAATATTTGTCGTGCCTTCCCACACCGGCAACACTTGTGCGTCGCGATAAAAACGCGCCAGCGGCCAATCCTCAATGTAACCATTGCCACCATGCAGCTCAAGTGCTTCCGACGCCGAGCGCACTGCTAAACGTGCGCTGGAATATTTTGCCAGCGGCAACATCATGCGAAGCAAACCGGACTCTTCCTCAGTTGCTTCGCCTGCCAATTGTTTTCCGCGCCAATCAGAAATGGAGAAGATGAGATTCATCGCTGCTTCCAATTCCACTGCCATTTCCACAAGCGTTGCTCTCACCAAAGGGCGACTGATTAACGGCTTACCAAATGTCGCGCGATTATTTGAATAAGCAAGCGACTCTGTCAGCACGCGCCGAACCAAACCAATGGATGCAACCGAATTGTAGAGACGCGAAAGACTAAGCATCTCTACCATATTGGCAAATCCAGAGGCAACGTCACCAACCAGTTCAGCAATTGCGCCATCGAAAATAATTTCTCCGGTCGGCATAGATCTGGTTCCGAGTTTGTCTTTCAATCTCTCGATGCGCAAATTATTCAGCGAACCATCTGGTTTGTGCCGCCGCAAAGCAAAAAGTGCCAAACCCTTGGTTCCTTTTTGCCTGCTTTCTTCCGGTCTGGCTAAAACCATCGCCAATTCCGCGCCGGCATTGCTGCAAAACCACTTTTCGCCATAAAGAGCATACTGCCCGTTCGGCAAGCGTTTGGCTATTGTCTCGACCGCGCCGACATCCGAGCCACCCGCCTTCTCCGTCAAAAACATCGCCCCTTCCCAGAGGCGGTCCAAATTGGTGGCAGTCAGGTGCGGCAAAAATTCTTGCTTTTGTTCGGTCGTGCCAAATTGGTCAATCAGAAACGCGGTTCCATCGGTCAGGCAAATCGGGCAATAAAGCCCCTGCTCAGCCTGGCTGAACAAATAGCCCTGTACAAACTTCACGCTCTCGGACTTGCACTTATCGAACGATTCTTTGCCAGTGCCGTAGTAATTGCCGATGATGCCGCGCCCGTAGCTCAGCTCTTTCATCGCTGTGTAAGCGGGATGAAACTCAATTTCATCCACGCGGCTGCCAAACTTGTCGCGTGCCAGCAATTGAGGCGGGTTTTTGTCCGCCAGGCTGGCAAGTTCGTCCAAAGGTCCGGCAGAAAATCGCCCCATATCGGCAAAAATGTGGGTGGCCTTGGGCAGCATCGGCTTGGGTAAAAGCCTTGTGACAATCGCCCTTAAAATCGGATCATCATCGTAACGATTTGCGCTCTGTGGAACTTGATTGAGCGTTTGTGATTGCATTGCCGCGCCTACTCCCCAACAAACTGACCACCAACATTCGGACGCCTTTATGAGATTATAGTAAATTTTCCCAAGCTTGACTTCTCGGTTCTGCCTGCCAAGCTGAATCGAAAGTCGAGTAAAATAGTGCATTCAACGTTTTCCCGCACGGCATAAGTTTTGCCCGTTTGGATTGAACAAGACATGACTGCCATTGGCGAATCTTCTTCCACAGCGCAGGCAATGCCACGACAGGCAATGCCACGAGTAGTTTGGCTCGGGCTTATTATCGCCATTGTTTTGGATACGGGTGTGCAACTTTGTTGGAAGGGCGCGGTGCTCGCCGCCCCGGATAATGCCACATTTATTCAGACAATTTTGGCCACCGCCGCGCAGCCACTTTTCTGGGCAGCACTGGTAATGTATGGACTGCAGTTTCTCAATTGGATGCGTGTGCTTTCACATGCGGATTTGAGTTTCGCTCAACCAATCACGGCACTTAGTTACGTATCGGTCGGCGCCTGTTCCATTATGTTTTTGCACGAGAGTATTACACCTGTGCGCGCGCTCGGCACGCTTTTGATTTTGCTTGGTGTTTGGTTTATTAGCCAGACCAGTCACAAAACTACGAACCTGCCAATTGGTGATGGTATCACGGGTGATGCTTCTCTCAATCTCAAAGAGATAGCACAGGAGGTTGCCGGTGGATACTAAACTATTAGGAATTACTTTTGTCTTGTGCGCGGTGGTCATTGAAGCATTCGGACAAACACTTTTGAAGAAGGCGGCGGAAAGTCGTTCTGGTTATTTGAATGTTTACTCTTGCGCAGGACTTTTTTGTTTCGCGGTGGAAGCAGTAATTTGGACCTTGGCACTCAAATCGCTTGACGTGAGTGTTGCATATCCAATGGGCAGTCTGGCTTTTGTTGGCGTGCTTATGCTCTCGCGCTTCTGGCTGAAAGAAACTGTCAGTCTGAAAAGATGGGCAGGTGTGGTGCTGATTTTGTGTGGCACAGCAATGGTGGGATTGAATTGAACGGTGCCAGTCCAATTGTAATTGAGTGGTTTGAATCGGCAGACAGAATTGCCGATTCGCTTTGGCAGGCATGTTTCCCGCCGCCGCTTGAAGGCAAGTGGTGGTATTTGGCGCTTGAGCGCAGTGGCTTGCATGATCAGTTTAGCTTTTACTACGGGCTAATTAAAAAAGGCGAAAAGCCAATTGGTATTGCACCTGCGTTTGTGATGAATGTGCCGATTGATTTGGTGGCACCACCGGTGGTGGCAAAGATTTTGCAGGGGGCTGGTGCAATTGTGCCAAGCTTGCGCTACCAGCGAACTTTGTTTATCGGCTCCGTATGCGCAGATGAAGGTACGATTGGTCTTTTGCCGGAAGCGCGTTTGCCGCAAATCATCGAACCGCTACACGATAAATTTGAGAAGAAAGCACGCGAGCTCAAGGCATCGATAATTGTCTGGAAGGACTTTCCTCAAACTGATGATCCGGCATTGAATAACTTGTGCCAGACGCATGGTGCAGCCAAAATCGTCAGTTATCCTGGTACTGTGATTAGTTTGCCAAAAGGTGGATTCAAAGAATATTTAGCTTCACTAAAAGGCACTCACCGTTACAACCTTTCTAAAAAACTCAAACGCAGCAAAAAGCTCGGTGACTTGCAAACTTCTGTAATTCAAAAGCCAGATGATAAAACGTTTGATGAGATTATGTCGCTTTTCTGGCAAACTTATGAGCATGGCAAAACAAAGTTCGAAAAATTGAACAAGCGATTTTTCGAATTGATAGCTGAGGAAAATGTTTCATGGTTTGTACTTTTGCGCAATCCAGAAACGCAAGAGCTGGTGGCATTTATGCTTTGCTTCAAGTTTGACGACAAAGTAATCAATAAATTCATTGGTCTGGATTATCGGATGGATAGTCAGTGGTTTCTTTACTTCCGGCTCTGGGAAGCGGCAGTTGATTGGGCAATGCAAAATGGCGCCACGGAATTTCAAAGTGGGCAAACCGGATATCGCGCCAAGCTGGATGTCGGACATAGCTTGATACCGCTAAATAATTACTTCCGAAATTTCAACCCACTGGTTCATTTTGTTTGCGAAAAAATTGCCGATACGGTGGACTGGTCGAGCATTGATGATGAATTGGCAACATACGTGAAGGCACATCCGGAAGCAGACATGTCTCAGCCTGGTAAAATAAGTCAGACTTTGTAAAGGTGTAGATGTGTTAGTGAAAATGATGTGTGGAGGAGCCGAGGGACGAGGCGACGGAGTGAATAAAAGATGATTGATGGCGGCAATAACCAAGAGAAAACAGTGGGACGCAGGTCTCTCATTGTGTACGCCTGTGCTGCGGTTCTCGGGCTCTGCGGATTCATGACAGCAATTGCAAAGCAAGTGCTTGGTTTCATTTCCGGCCCGAATTTGACTTCTGCGGAAAAGTCGCACATGGTCAATCAAGAAATGAACCTGTTGGAAGAGCAAAAGCAATATGATCAAATGAAATTGGCGCGTATGAATACCAGCAAGCTTCCTGTTGCTAAGGTATCTGATCTTGATAAGAATGGCGGCAAGATATTTACTGACTATTTTCTCTTGCCTGCCGTTGTATTTAAAAATGGTGAAAATTCTTGTATCGCTCGTTCGGCGGTTTGCACTCACCTTGGATGCACAGTACAGCCGGAACTTGTTGATGGCAAAATTTACTGCGCTTGCCACATGAGCTATTTTGATTTGCAGACAGGCAAGCCGCTAGCAGGCCCTGCCACAATTGCCCTGCCTGAGGAACCAATCGTTATCGAAGACGACATCATCTATGCTGTGCGTCCAAGTGGTCCTATAAAAATCGGTCCAAGCCAAACGCCAATGAATCCGGTTTGAGAGGAGCTGCCTTAAATGTCAGTTGCAAGACGCTGCTCTGAATTTTTGGTGTCGCGATTTCCGCTGGAAAAATTATCTTACGAGCATTTGGCTAATAAGACCGTTCCGGTTCATAAAGCAAGCTGGATATATTTGCTTGGCGGATTGACGGGCTTTGCCTTTCTTGTGCAAGTCGTGACTGGCATTTTGCTTATGCTCTATTATCAGCCAACTGTAATTGGTGCTTACGATAGTGTGCGGTATATAGTACAATACGTTCCAGGTGGAAGCTTGATCAGAAATATGCACGTCTGGTCAAGCTCGGCGATGGTGGTTTTTCTTTTCATACATGCAATCACAAATGCATTTGCCCGTGCTTATCGCAAACCGCGGGAATTGACCTGGGTAACTGGCGCGCTCAGTATGTTTGTTGTATTGGGGCTGGCGTTTAGCGGTTATCTTTTGCCCTGGAATAATTTGGCGGTCTATGCCACCAAAGTCGGTTTGCAAATTGCTGAGATGTCCACATTATTTTTGCCCGGACCGCTTGGTGGAATTGGTGGACAGATGGCGGCACTGTTGACCGGACCAGATGGTATCGGTCAAGAAACACTGAATCGATTCTATACCTTGCATATTTGGATTTTGCCGGCTTTGCTAATTGCATTGGTTTCCGTGCATTTGCTTTTAGTTCAGATTCACGGCATGAGCGTGCCGCGTTTTGCTGAGACATCACATAAGCAAGAGAAATTCTTTTTCAATTTTGCTTTGAAAGACCTTTCCGCTTGGATGATTTTCCTGACGCTGTTGGTAATCTTAGCAGTGGTGCTGCCATATGATTACTTGCAGCCATATACGTTATTGAAGCGATACAGCCCATTGGCCGCAGCACCAAGTGGTATCAAGCCGGAATGGTATTTCTATTTCTTGTATTATCCTTTGGAAGTTTTGCCGAAGGTGGTTGTGATCTTGGGCACAATGATTTTCTTTGCTGGCGTTGTTGCTGCCCCGTGGTTGATGGAATACGTTCCAAGAATGTGGGGCAAGCGTGGTGAGGAGAGCAAATTCCCGATAGTGGCAACGTGCGTGGTGGCGCTTGTAATTGTGGCTTTGACTTTGTTCGGGCAGAATATCGTTGATGTGATGAGGGGGACTAGTGCGCCATAAATCACCACACCTGTATTCACCCAATAGGATTCGTCGCGTTGTGGGCGGGGAAACCCCACCCCTACAATTTGTGATATCACGCATCATCATTATGTGCGCCATTGTCACAGCTGTGTTGTGTGCGACACCTGCATGGTGCTTCCCTCCCTACGCTAAGTGGATCTCCAAGCAATCGAAAATGCAAGTCGATTGTTCCTATTGCCACATGAACAGCCAGGGTCCGACAGGCAGTGGAGTCGGGCAGCTCGGCTCCTTAAGCGAAGAGCAAAAGACAAAACTCGATACCGCTGACAGCCCAATTCTCAATTCGTTTGGTCAGAGCATCATTAAACGATTGGGTTATCAGGCGGTGGTCGATAATGTCGCTGACCCGGCAAAATTGGCTGACGCCCTCAAGTCCTCCGATTTGGACGGCGATGGAATTGCTGACGGCGTGGAAATGGAGCACGGCACCTTGGCGAACGACCCCGAAAGTGCACCTTGGGACTTGGTCTGGAAAGTCCGCTTGCAAAGAAATATTGGCTTTGTTCTGGCGATTCTTGTTTCGGGATTGCTAGCATTCGTTGGGTTGATCGGTTTGTCAAAAAAATTGCGCTAGTCGGACAGGCGCAACACAGTAATAGACTATTTACAATAAGCTGTAGAGAATAATATAATTGCTGTATAACCGTCGGAGGTTACACAGTGCCTGTCGATGAGAAGAAGCTGATCTCAGAGATCAAAGCGGCAGGATGCTCAATTAAGCGTACTGCTAGTGGTCACTTTCTGGTCATCGATCCCAAGGGAAAGCAAATTGCCGCTTATGCGGTTAGGCACCCAGGAAAGCGTGAAGTATTTGACCATTATGTAAAAAAGATTCGCAAGGCCATAGCTAAGGTAAATAAGTCATGAACAAAGATGGAATTAGAAAAACGGCGCGTTGTAGATTTGATGTGAAGGAATCTGTCTACATAGTAGAGTCGCCTTTGTCCGACATGGTCGCGGGTGTGTCTGAATCGGCAGACGAGGCATGGGCCATATTCGATGACCTGTTGCGAGAAACGTATATCAATTATTTGGAAGGAAAGCTGGTTGGCTATGACAAGCGTGGAAGACCTAGCAAAGGCAGAGTTGGTCATCATGCCGAGCTGAGCGCGGAAACAAAAAAGACTCTTGTAGCTTTGGCTAAGCGATTCGCATGCTCACAAGGAGAGGTCATTGACTATCTCGTTTGGCACCATAATTTTGCCACAATGCCAGGTAAGCCAGTGGGTAGAAAACCTGTTGAGGATATATCCTATGTGGCTGAGCCAATTTCCAAGTACTCAGTACTAAGGAAATTGTCCGGCAAGCCAAAAAAGCTATCTAAGACCCCTTCCAAGTCTCGAAAAATTTGAGGCTGCGGTAGAATGTGACTAAAGGCTTTGAGGTTTCGGAAGTGGTAAAAATTCGTTTGCGTTTAATCTGCGCGTTTTTAGTGGTTGCCTTCGTTTCCACCCAAGGGGCTTTTGCTCAGGTTCCCGAGCAGTTCCCCGATCAGTCGCCCGGTAGCGCGGCTGCCCAACCTTCTGACAATCCACAAACGGACGGCAAGTCTCAAGCAACCAAGACGGATAACGAATCGGCATCTGTAATAGCTGCCGATGCTTCAGAAACTGATAGTGTCAAACCTTCCGGCAATGTCACAGTCGTAGACAAGGGTACTTATTACGAGGCTGTGCTTAATTTTGAGAACGGGGCAACTCATCGCCAGATTGGTGAGGAGTATGGCAAGAAGATTCTGGAAGTGTTGCCGGAATATGAAAAGCTCTTGGATTCTTATATGTCGGAGCATACGCATAACAGCAAGCTGATTTACATTGCACTTGTGCACCGTATCAATCAAATCAGGAAAAAAGTACCGAAAGATTACCGGGATGAGATTGAGGGAATTGCTTCCCAATTGTCGGGTGGTACCAAGGATACTCCTGGTGATGGCAAGATTTCGCTTAATGAACTTTATGCGATCAATTTGCTCACTGACGTGGCTCGCATGAATTCGTGCAGTGCAGTCGGCGTGTTTGGTTCGCGCACCGCCGATGGTGGCACCATTTGTGGACGTAATTTAGATTGGCCGGATGGAAAAGACTTTCAGCTAAGTAAACTACAGGCTGTGGTGACTTTCAAAAATGGTGAGCATTCTGTGGTCAGCATAACGGCGTTAGGTTACGTTGGGATTGTTACCGGATTCAGTAAATCGCACATCTTTGCCGGAATTCTCGATTCGCCGGTTGGCACTAAGTACACTGCATCCGGTCGTCGCTCTTACACGATGGATTTGCGCACGGCTTTGGAGAATGGCAAGACTATCGAAGAAGTTGCCCAATTCATGACTGAGCCGGATCATTTGTATTGCTTCAATCATATAGTATTTTTGGCGGACCCGACCAGATCGGAAGTTCTGGAAAATAATCTTAGTGGTCGCGGAACTGATGTTCATCGAGCCTTGCGCACGAAGGACTCCGAGCTAAATTCAGACCTCGGTTGGGACATTCCAGATTCCATAGGTACTGTGAATTGCTTCTTGCTCAAAGGTAATGTAGATAATCATATTGATCCGATGGAAAAGCTGCGTTGGGAAAAGAAGATAAAAGCATCGGGTGGCAAATTGACTTTGAGTTTCACTCCAGGCAATTTGAACAACCCACGTTTGGACGCGATGAAGCATGAGCTGAAACTTTTAGGACCTGTAATCACGACCGATGGAATGAAGACAGTGATGTCGGAGCATACCGGTAACATGCCGGATTCTGCGTACAAAGGAGATTTGTACAATCGCTTTACCATCCAAAGCATTGTCTATCAGCCGGGAACAGACAACCTACAAATATTCTTCCACCCACGCAACGCCGGATTACCAGCCACACCGGCATTCGAGAACGTGCCGGTTAATTGGTAAGAAGATGGCATGAGAGGTCCTTCACTTTGCTCAGGATGACAGCCGTCTTGATGTAACAATCGATGTTGTCTGCTCAAAATTACGCCGGCTCATGAACAGTGCAGTGTTCATGAGCCGACACGTATTGCTCTTCACAGGGGGAGACTGTGGGGGAGCTAAAGGTTTGATCAGTTCTCTTACGAGTTCCCTTTTCTGTGGGGGTAAGACGGGGCACCTTCTATTTCGTTCCAGCTTTTCTCCTTAATTGCTTCGATTTAATCTTGCTATTGGAACGGCTGTAAACCGGCGTCAGACCGTCTTTTCTTTCACAGGCTGGTCTTTCTGAAGCGCTGCCACAATTTGGTGACGCTTCTTCCACAATATGTATGCCGTTACTGGTGTGCCTACGGCAATTGCCACGGCTGCGGCAACGATAACCAAGAGAATCAAGCTGCACATGGTGGTAATAATTGCCTTAAGGTCGTTCATGTCTTTACGTAACGAGTTCAATTGGTCTTGCACGCCCACAAGTGGTGTAGCAAGCTTTTCCATGGGCGCTTGCAGCCTTTCCAGAGGTTCATGCAAACTTCTGACAGGTCTTTCCAAATTAATTACATGGCGCTCCATGGATTCAATATTACGTTCCATGCCGACCATTTGTTTTTGCATATCAGAAATTTCTTTTTCTACTTTCATCATTTGATCTTGCAGACCAAACATTGGTTTCTGCAGACCAGCAATTGGTGCTTCCAAACGCATAATTTGCTGCTGCAATCTGATTGATTGCTTCTGTAGATCGGAAATTGGGCGGAAGAGAAATCCAAGCGGGTTGAATCCACCTTTCTTCTCCGGTGGTACTAAGTCCTCGGTTCTGACATTAACCGATGGAACAGTCTTGTTAATTTGCTTGGCCTGATATTCAGCCTCAGCTCTGGTTGGCCCGGTAACAGAAGCTGAGGCAGAAATCTTGGTTCCTGATTCCACTTCCTTGGCTAGTGAGGCCTGTGTCGTATATGTAGTACCAAGCAGAAAAACTGCGAGAGCAGTTAATAGACTCTGATTGAAAAAATGCAGATGTACATAATTGTTGTGTGGTTTAAGCATCTCCACATTCTCCTTTCTTCAAGCAAGCGTACCTTGCTTACACTGGATTTGTTCTGGGCATGATTGTATTGCTGGTGAGGAAGCTAATGAAAAAGAGAATCAAACCTCCAACCGCTGCTGCTGTCCAATTGGCGATAGTTAGCACGCCTGGCATGATGTTCGCAACCCAGACCAAGGCTATGGCTGGAATCACCCAAAAGCCGACAATCCAAAGCGGAATTAGCCAGACAAGCGCAGCACCAAATGTGGTGACAGTCAGCACCGCCGATAGTGCCAGTGCCAACAAATCAACTAACCAGAACATAATTGCAAATGCGACCGACATAGTTATTGCTTGAACGAAGTTGCCATTAAAATCAATACCTGTGATCATAGGCAACATGTAAGCAAATGCGACGGCCGAAAGCAAAACTCTTATCAGTAAGCGGGTCATGGTGACACCTCCGCTCTCAAACTTTCTTTTGTTTGAGGGGACTGGAGCAGAGATAAGTTCAGTACCACCCGAAAAGATTATTCTGCTGCCAGTTCCCGCTTGGAGAGACGACTGTGTTCCCATTTGGTTCCAGTTTTTCTGCAATTAGATTAAATTTGCTGCTGTGGAGAAGCTTCATTTGCTCGAATTCTCAAACCTGAGTACGATAGGATTTGACCTAAATCCAGCATGGAGCGGAAACCTAGATGTATAGCGGCGGCGGACCACCTGTTTACTTAATGTGGTCCAACATGTTTAAGCCGGAAAAGTCACAGGTGGCTAAACCTGTGGAATGGCGGCGCATCGGCAAGCTGTTTGTGCCTTATTGGAAAGAGGTGGCGCAGGTCTTGGCATGCATTTTTGCGATTTCGCTTTTGGGTTTGGTGCCACCGCTTTTAACCATGAGTATTATTGACCGCGCTATTCCACACCATAATTTTGGTGCTCTGCTTTTTTATGTTGGTTGCATGATTCTATCTGCGATTTTGTCCGGCTTGATTGGTGTTTATCAAGGATATGTCAACGCCAGTATGGGCGAAAGCATTTTGCGCGATTTAAGAACGGAATTAATTGCACATTTGCAGAAGCTGCCGCTTGAGTTTTTCACGAGCACTAAAACCGGCGAGATCATGAACCGCGTTTCAAATGATGTCGATAGTTTGGATGATGTTGTGACGATGACGCTTGTAGTAATCATTTCCAACATATTCACTCTCGTTACGACACTCGTGACTATCTTTATTCTGGATTGGCGTTTGGCACTGCTTTCCGTCATAGTGATACCACTAATGGTTTTGCCTTTGTGGCCGGTGGGCAGGCAAATGTATCTGGCTCGCAGAAAGAGCCGAGAGAAAAACGATGAAATTCAAAGTGCGATGCAAGAAACACTTTCTATATCTGGTATCACGCTTGTGAAATCTTTTGGGCGCGAGCAAGTGGAGCGCCGCCGGTTTTTCAATTTGGGAAACGAATTGAGAAATACGTCCATCGAGTTGACGATGATTGGGCGCTGGTTTCTTATGGTAATTACAGCCATGGTCACAGTTGGTCCGGCTATCGTCTGGATTGGTGGCGGTTGGCTTGCCATGCATAAGGGGCTGACGATTGGAGCGATTGTCACATTTGTTGCCTTGCTTGGGCGTTTGTATACGCCGGCATCAGCGCTTGCCGGTGTGCGTATTCAATTTATTAGTGCACTGGCAATTTTTGAACGCATATTTGAATATCTGGATATGAAGACGGAAGATTTGGTGCGTCCCGATGCTCAAGACCTGGGCGCAATTGCCGGGCAAGTGGAATTTAAAGATGTGAGCTTTTCTTACTCGACTGACCGTCAGGCACTCAAAGACATTAACTTCGTGGCCAAACCAGGGCAAATGGTGGCATTTGTCGGAGTGTCTGGTGCGGGTAAGACGACAATCACCCATTTAGTGCCGCGCTTCTATGACCCGCAAACAGGCAGTGTATTGATTGATGGGCACGACATTCGCGATCTGAATCTTGCCTCCTTGCGCGAGCACATTGGCGTGGTGACGCAAGAAACATATTTGTTCCATGATAGTATCGCCAACAACTTGCGCTATGCACGCGAGGATGCTACACAAGATGAGCTGATTTCTGCCGCTAAGACAGCCAACATTCACGATGTGATCATGAGCTTGCCAGATGGTTACGATACAGTAACTGGTGAGCGTGGCCACAAGCTTAGTGGTGGCGAACGGCAGCGTTTGGCAATTGCGCGTGTGCTTTTAAAAAATCCGAAGATTTTGATTTTGGATGAAGCTACCTCATCGCTTGATTCTCATAACGAGGCGCTGATTCAAGCTGCATTGATACCACTTATGAAGGGTCGTACTTCTTTAGTAATTGCGCACCGCTTATCTACTGTATTAGCCGCCGACATTATTTATGTAGTCGACCGTGGGCGAATTGTAGAAAGCGGTACGCATGCTGACTTGCTGGCTCAGGGTGGAGCGTATTCTCTTTTATATAACCAGCAATTCCGCAATCACGATCAAATCCTCAACTAGATACTATGGAGCTCTCCACCGCCTCTTTCTAAAGCTTTGAGTTCCTCGATCTCTTGCAGTCTCATGGAACCTTGTGCTTTAGCAGATTCAGGCGAGTGCAATTGATTAAGGCAGGTAATGTATTTGCCCCTGAGGCGAATGAGATTTCGCAGACAGAGTTTTTCCACTTCCACAGCTCCAAGTTTCTTTGCTCCCTCTTCGTTCAGTTGAGAGAATATCCTCATGCCATATTCCAACAATGGCTGTGCGTCTTTTGCGTCGCGGCCTTGCAGATAGGCTGTTGCTGCCTGTTCGGCGTAAAGCGTTGCGGCAATTAGTGGTGCGTCTGGGTTGGAATCTTTATGCTTGAGCATGTGCTCATAGGCATGCTTATACATATTGCCAGCTTCAATGTAGTCCTTATCTTTATGTGTGATGTCGGCTTCAGCCATTTTGATTGTGCCGAGCAATTCGTAGTCGTTTACTACTGCAAAGCTACCGGCACCATATTGATTGAGATCACTTTGTAGTCTTTCTTTTGCCAGCTTCTCCGCTTGCTGGCTTTTCATTAAGTCTATGGCGTCGTGACCAAAAAGTTTGCTTGGCTCTTTCCGGTAATCGATAAGCTCGATCTGTTTTGGAAGCGCCTGGTCCCCAACAACTTCAGCGCTAGATGGTCTTGCCATGGTGCGCACCTCCATATTAGTGGAGCGCCATTATATGGCCGCAATTTCCTTGGCAATGCCTAAGTGTCGTAATTCCCCCACTGAAGGTGGGAAACTTCGCCTTGACAGATCAGCTTAATAAACCGGTGATTTAATGTTCTCCCAAAACGACTGCAAAGTCTTTGGGTGATATGACCTTAGCGACACCTTTAAAATCTTTGAGATTGCCGGTTACCAGGTAATCTGCATCGGAAGCGCATAGCACATCAACGAATGCTTGATCGCTTTGATCTGATGATTTAAATTTCGCTGGAGCGGCAGAAACATTATGCGCATATGAACGAATATACTCGAGCAAAGCGGTTACTGAACCTGGCGGAAATGGAAACTTTTCGTCGCTCAGTATCCTTTGATATTCAATCCAAATTGCATCATTAATCGCTAAATCAACTGTTCCGGCCAGAACGGCATCCAGGATCACTCCTGGATAACCGGTAGGATTGATCAATCCGGAGACGATAACATTCGTATCAAGGACGATTATCATCAGCCACGTTTTCTGGTTGATGTTTTGCGCTTTGGTGGGGTCTTTTTGATTTGCTTCACCAAGTTGACCACATCTTCTTCGGATAACTGATCAAGCTCTTGCTTCCGAGCCTGTGCCCGCATTTGCGTGACCGCCAGCTTTGCCTGCAACCGCGATAATTCCAGAAGCAGTTGATGTAAGTTGCTTTCATCGGTACTCACAAGTACGCCAAAGGGTTTGCCATGTTTGGTAACAATGACAGGCTGCCCGCTTTCCAAAAGCGCCCAGATGGCTGCTGGTTCTGTTCTGAATTCTCGTGAACTTACATACCGCATAAAAATGTCCTCGATTTATCCTACATTTAAGCTACACTTTTAGTACGCGATTGTCAACAGGCATCATGCGCTTTGGACCGTATTCACTGACTGGTGCGACCGGGTTGAATTGATGTGTTTATGCGCAAAACATGTCGATTGGATGTGTTTTGCGCCTTCATTTGATAATATTCATACACACTTGACTATTTGCCAGAAGCGAAAATCGCCTAAATCCGGTAAACTAATTATCCTTACGGGCGGTTAGCTCAATGGTGGAGCACTTCGTTTACACCGAAGGGGTTAGGAGTTCGAGTCTCTTACCGCCCACCAATACTGATACGGGTTTTCGGGATTTGCCGAAGACCCGTTTTTCATTTGTAAGTGCAGTTAGCTCGAATTTGACTAGACAACATGAATAGTGTGAACGGAACAACATCCAACCTGTAGTTAGTTGGACTGATACTGCACATTTAGCATGGAAATATCGATTCTCGCTGACGATCGAAACACTCTGATGCCGATGTATTAAAGATATGGTATGTACCGATAACCGAGCGCAATTTCTTTATCCGCCTCACCTTTGTCATGTTGGCCCATCAACTCGTAAAGTTCGTATCGGAACCAATAGGCTTCTGCGTAATAGGTATCGAGTTCAATGGCTTTGGATAAATGAATGAGAGCCTCATTGTATTGTTGGTCGCATATCAATACTTTAGCTAACGTTGCAATTATCGGAGGACAATCGGGAAATAGCTCATTAGCCTTCTTCGCGTCCTTCAAAGCAATGTCTATGTTTCTCATTTTTAAATGAATGCGTGCTCGATTGCTGAGCGCTAGTCCGTCCGAACGAGCATTAGGAGCGAATCCTTCATTCGTTTTTAAATCGATCAATGCATCGTCAAAGCGTTTTGATACACAGAAACAGTGTGCTCGTGTGATCAAAGCCGCCTGGCATTTGGGATAAATGGACAGAGCTGTATTGCAGTTCTCAATCGCCTTTTCTATGTCACCCAATCGTGCATAAATGCATCCGTAAGCACCATAGCAATGTGCCAAGAGCAGTATAAAGCGCTTATTGGTATTTCGTAACGCAATCGTGCAATCTTCTAGCGCTTGTTCTAATTTATTCAATTGCAAATTTGCCATTGAACGGTTGAGGTAAGCAACAGCGTTGTTTGGGCTGAAACTCAGAGCTTTGTTGCATGAGTCCATTGCTTTTTCGGGTTGGCTCAAGGCGATGTAGCAGGCTGCAGCAGTTATGAACGGATCAGGATGATTAGGAAGTTTGATGATCGCTTTATCGCACCATTCAATACTTTTGGCATAGTCGCCGCTGTTGCATGACTGAACTGCCCGATGCAAGGGAAGAAATTGATCCGATATCCAAGCGAAGCAAGCAATCACAAAGATAATACCAGTTAGTCCGAAAAGTTCTGGGTGGTTAGTAAGTCCACCAAAAAAGGACAAAATGAGACATATGATAAACGGAAAAAGTATGTACCTTAAACCGGATTTGAATAATTGCATTGGGAGGCACTCTGAAAGACTAACTATTTTGTTGTGATAATACTATCCACTTAATTGTCGTATCAGCCAGCTGCGGAAATGCTTTTTGCTGGCAGTCGTCTTATCTTGTTGTATTGTTTGCTCTTGCTATGTTCCAGCTCCCAAACGTCTAGCGCGTGCTGCATATTGAGCCAGCTTGTTGGTGTGGTGCCAAGAAGGCGAGCCAATCGAATCGCCATGTCTGGTGTTATCGGTCTTCGCTCGTGAAGAATTTCGGAAACCGTTCGACGTGATACTCCCAGACGCTGGGCCAAAGCATCTTGGGTAATTCCAAGCTCCGGCAAAATATCTTCTCTCAGGATTTCGCCAGGATGCGTGGGCTGTCTTTCTTTACTGCGTAGAGACTGCATTAATGATAGTCCTCCAAATTAACGTCGTGTGCGTGCTCGCTACTAAACTTAAAAGTAATGCGCCAATTACCTGACACAGTTACACTCCATGTGCCCTTTCTGTTTCCTGTTAGCTCATGTAGTCCATATCCTGGCAAGTTCATATCCTTGGGCTCGCTGGAGGCATCAAGTCTATCCAAAATGCGCCTTATGCGAGGAGCCTGTTGAGCATTGATTTTCTTTGTGCTGTTTTGCACAAAGTATTCTTCCAAGCCTTTGTGCTTGAAGCTTTTAATCATTACCTTGTGTAACTCCGTACGTTACAATAACCAGTGTAACCCATAGCATTACATTTGGCAAGGGTATAGAAGTTGCTGCTCATGCGGCTGAGTTTGAGCTCTCTTCAAGTATGGGTTCTTGAAGCGCTGTTTGCATCAGTTCCAAGGTTTGTGGCAATCGGGACAAGACATCCTTTTCAGAAATCCTCAGAACCCGGAATCCATGTTGCTCCATAATTGAGTCGCGGTAAGCGTCTTCCTTGTTGGACCAGTAGTTGTCGTGGGAGCCTCCGTCTATCTCAATTATTAGTTTTTTGCTTGGACATAGGAAGTCGACTATCCATCCGAGAATGACTATCTGGCGCCAGAACTGCTCACCCAGTTGGCAATTGCGAATTGTTCGCCAAAGAGCCGCTTCCGATGGTGTAGGGTTTCGTCGCAATATATGAGCAAACTTGAATTTTTCTCGGCTGCAGCGGTCACTCAATGTGTCAATTGACATACAGTTACCTCATTCCTAAAGTAAGCTAAGTGCAGGCTAGCTTCGAACCGCCGACTTGTCAAGTTGAAATTGTTTCAGGATAAGTCCTATAGAATAGTGATCTGTTTTAGTAGTTGCAGCTAGCTTGGTGAGGCAGTTGCCTAGGAGATTACTTAATGTCACGGCAAACAACGATATTGTTCCTTGCACTTGCAGCCATATTTATATTCGGCACCGCAGCAATGGTGAAAAACACCGGTCTGCCTTCGGAGATGATGTATATCAAAGTACACATGATCGAGCCAAAGGTGATTCCAGGAACATATGGAGACGAGCCAAAAGAAATTTGGCGCGCAGGCGACAAATACTTCCGGATGGCAGAAGGGCCAGATTTTGAATTGCATCTTCAGCAATTACTTATTGGCAATGAGCGGGATCTGTGGGCGATTAACTTGTTTACAAAGGAAGCTACCCATACGGTGGATCCTGGAGCGCCAACTTCTCATGTGCCAATCTTTTCGGCAGATCCAAAAGATCCGCTGTCGAGACTTGAATTTGGGTACGAGAAAAAGTTTTTTTCTGACCCAAAGACCGTAGTTTCAAAAGGTCCGGAACTGAATGGACGTGCCACCACAAAACAGGAGTTGGTTTCCGATGGCAAGCGTTTGGTTCTGATCACCGATAGTAAGAGCGAAAAGCCTCTACGAATTGCCTTAATGGATCCCTCAAGTCCCTACGCTCTTGAATATGAGTATCTTCAATACGAAACTATGCCGTTCGATGCCAAAATGTTTGCCGTTCCTCAAGGATTGAAGGTTACCGAGGCAAAGGCGGTAGAAGACAAGGAGAAGAATGACAAACTTGAAAAGGAAGCTATCAGTAAGGAAATAATGGGTTTCTACAAGAGTGGCAAGCCTGATCAGTTGCTGCTGCTTTTCAAACGTATGCAGACTGCTGATTTGTTTGAAGATCCTGAGATTGGACAAGCGTCACGTGCGTTTATCACTGCTGCTGTTGCGGCAAATCCTGCTTTGGTATCACAATGGTGCCAGTCGGTTAGTAAGTTCGATCTCGTGCAGCGGCTGTGGTTCTGGAATCTTGTCTGGCTGACAGGATCTCAAGCAAATAGCGATAGTTTGAAACAAATTGCGGTTCAAACAGGTGGGGAAGATAAGCAATTTATTGATGAGATGCTAAAGCGAGCACACAGAGATCTAATGCGAGAAGCGCTCAGTCCAACTGTTCTGGATGAATTATGGTTCAGTTATTTTGCCTCTGGTGATAGCAAATACGTTAAAAAAATAATGGAAGCACTTCCGGCGATGGATGATGCATCGCAAGCTTCAACGGCTGATAAGCTAACAGGATATGCAGCGCGTTGGTCCCTGTCAGCAAATTGTAATCAAGATCCTAATGTATTTAGCATCTGCCAAAAGGAAAAGGCTGCCAACCCAAGGCTTGCCAAATATTTGAAAGTAGTGTTGTCTACGGACAAACAAGAAAAAAGGTAAATAGACGCAATAGCATGCCACCTGCAATTAGTTGCCAGTCCATTTCCAAATCTTATAGCGCGCGGCCGCTGTTTCAGGATTTGACGTTGTCTATTGGGGACAAAGATAAGGTTGGAATTATTGGCCCAAATGGGGCTGGGAAATCTACTTTGCTCAAGATCATGTCGGGCTTGGTTGAGCCGGACAAAGGCGAGGTGGTGTGCAAGAAGTTCTTGCGCGTGGCTCATGTTGCGCAGACGAATATTTATGGACCGAATGAGACGCCGCGCCATGTGGTGGCAAGATCAATTGCGGATGTGCAATTGGATGATGCAGCGCGTAGAGCTAAAGTGGAATATTGGCTGAGTAAAGTTGAGTTCGCCGATTTTGATCAGCCGGCTTCCGAACTTTCGGGTGGGTGGAAGAAACGTTTGGCGTTGGCGGCGGAGTTGATCAAAGAGCCGGATTTCTTGATGTTGGATGAGCCGACTAATCATCTTGATCTGGAAGGCGTGTTGTGGCTTGAGGAAGTTTTGCGCACGGCACCGTTTGCTTTTGCAGTAATTAGTCACGATCGTAATTTCTTGGAGAATATTACTAATCGCACCATTGAACTTAATCCGCAATACGAAGAAGGATTCTTGAGTGTATCTGGGCCGTATAGTGTGTTTCTCCAAGCGCGACAGGAATACATGATCGCGCAACATCATGAGCAGCAAGCTCTTGCTAGCCAAGTTAGACGCGAGATTGCTTGGCTTAGTCGCGGTGCGCGGGCTCGACAAACGAAGTCGCAACACCGCATTCGTGAAGCGGGCAATTTAATGGAAGAATTGGCGGAAGTGAAAGCGCGCAATGCCACAACGTCCGTGCAAATTGATTTTGAGGCGTCGGGTAGAAAAACGAAAGAACTCGTTGTCGCTAAGGGAATTGCCAAAGGCTACGATGGCAGGACTTTGTTTGCCAATCTCGATTTAATCTTGGCGCCTGGGCACAAGCTGGGATTACTTGGCACCAATGGTAGTGGCAAGACAACTTTGTTGAAACTCTTAGCTGGGCAGATTGAGCCAGATAAGGGGACCATTAAACGCGCAAATGATCTGAAAGTAGTTTGGTTTGATCAAAATAGAGAACAACTTGATCAAAGCATCACCTTGCGTGATGCACTGTCCCCCACTGGTGATTCAGTTACTTATCGCGGGCGCTCAATTCATATAGCTAGTTGGTCAAAGCGTTTTCTTTTCAAACCTGATCAATTGAACTTGCCGATCAGTTATCTTTCGGGCGGTGAGCAGGCGAGAATTTTGATTGCGCGATTGATGTTGCAGCCTGCTGATCTTTTGATCTTGGACGAACCAACCAACGATCTCGATATTCCATCCTTGGAAGTGCTTGAGGAAAGTCTTACTGATTTCCCTGGTGCAGTTGTCTTGGTTACACACGATAGGTACATGCTTGATACCATCTCGACGCAACTACTGGCGCTGGATGGAGAAGGTGGTACGGAATTCTTCTCTGATTATGCGCAGTGGGAGTCGATTCAAAATAGTAGGACTGCCAAAGGTAAGTCTGCAACCCGGCCATCCACCGTCAACAAAACAGAAAAGACAAATGCGGATCGAGAACAGCCAGCAAAGAAATCTTTGTCGACGGCGGAGAAAAAAGAGCTGGCAATAATTGGTGACAAGATTGCCGATGCAGAACTGCTTGTGGGAAAGATCAAAGAAAAAATGCACGCTCCGGAAGTTGCTAGCAATCACGTAAAACTAGAAGAGTGTCTCGCTGAACTTCAACATGCAGAAGCTCAAGTCGAAACACTCTTTGCTAGGTGGCAAGATCTCGAATCACGACAGTAATCGGAATTAGCCAACTTATCTAACGAGTAAGTCACGAACTGTCGACAAGAGTGATGGTCTTGAGTTGTTTAGATAGTCGACGAAATTCGGGTCGGAGTATTGCGACCAATTCACCGGACCGCTCCATGTATTGTTGTGATAAGCAACGAATTCTGCTCTTAGTTGATCCATGAGCATTTGCTCTTGCGCACGTGTGATGCGTCCTTCCACTGCAAGTTGGTGGATGCGCGCCATATTGTATGCAAGTTCGTCACGTTCAACATCCCAGTCGGATGAATACAAATAGTTGTCGTTACTGCCTAAGCCGAGATATGAAAGAATTGTCTGGAGCAGTGACGGTCTAGAAGTTTGCAAATAGTCAAGGAATCGCGGATCGGAATAATTATTCCAATTATAAGGACCATTCCACTGATTGTTGTGATAGGCAAGCCATGCTGCCCGCATTTGACTGTCTAATTGCTGTTGCTGCAATTGATTCATTAAGGCAAGCTGATTGAAGCGAGCAAGATTGTTATGGAGGTAAGCTCTTTGCTGCTTCCAATTGTTGCGGTATTGACGATAGGCTTGGTAGCGCCTACGGTTGTCCATATTATTGTTCCAACCATAGTTGCGCCAATTGCGCGCGCTAGTGCTAGTTCGGTATGTAGGCCGCCTAGTGCTGTCATAATTGGATATCCTGGCTGCATTAGCTGCCGCGCGACGATCGCGTTCGGCTTGCGCCCGTGCTTGGGACTGTGCCCTTGCCTCGGCTCGCGCTCTTGCTTCGGCTTGTTCTCTTGCCTCTGTTATGGCTCTTTGTTGAGCTTGTTCCGCTCGGCGATTACTTTGCTCGATGCGTTGCCTGAAATGCCTCTCGGACCGTTCGGGAGAGTTTTGAGGTTGTACCGGTTGTTGAACTTGTTGTGCCCGGCGAATATCTTGCCGTGCTTGGAATGAAGATTGACCGCCGCCATCCTGCTGCTGCTGATTTTGATTGCGCTGCGCAAGGGATGGCAGGGAAAGTGTAGTACTTAGCACTATCCCTAAGACGAGCCTTTGGGCCAAGGTGCCTTTTCTGGTCACAATGTTAATGAAATACATATTCAAATCCTCCGGTTCCTCATCACCACTGCCACGCCCGCCTGAGCGGTAGACACAAGCTCCTCCGGTAATGAATTGTTATGCAGAAAGACGTACAAAATTCTCATTTGTGGCAATATATGCTCAATTTTTATTTGGCTGAAGGAATGGGTTACGCTTGGAGCCCTGTGGGCAATTCAACGGTCAGAGCTGTTCCCTGACCGTTTGAGCTCTGGCATGAGTTTTTCAAGACAATCATCCAGCAGTTGATCAATCAAGCAGTCGTGCACCTTGAGTGCTTCTTTTTCTTCCTCAGTTTTATATTCATAGACCAAATTGTTATCCACCGGAAAAGTGAATATCGTGGATTCCCAAGGTAATTAACCAAGCAGAATCAAATATCTACGAGTAGAGTTTAAGTTACAGCCTGCGTTTTTAGCTTTGCTAGCGGATTTGGTGTCGGCTCGGCGATTTTGATTAATGTGTGCAAGTCCGTATGATGGAACGGCTCGCTTCTACCACTAACCATCAACACGGTATCTTGATCGTAAGTCCAACTACCATCGGCGTTGATGTTTACCTTAATGCGATAGGAAACCGTTTTGAATGATTCTTCCAAAAACGGAATCGAGCAAATGCCATTCAATGTTGTTCCATGAATTGCTTCCAGCTCAAACTCTTTGGCGTCAGCTTGTGCTTTGCCTATTGCCAAAGCAACTTGCCCGCGCGGAATAGCTACAGTCTGAATTACCGTTTCCGTTAACGGCTCCCAGAGCCAATAGCCGACTTGATCGTGGAAAGTCTCTACTTCGTCTGGTTTGGTGATATGAATGTGATAGCGCAAACCGTAGAGTAATTGCGGACCATTTGTTTGTGGGTCGGTTGGTTGCATTTCGGCGCGCTCATAATAAAGATCGCCCTTGGTTCCTGAGGCAACTGGGTGCATGTCCTCGCCGGACTTGCCTTCCCATATGCCGGCCATGGCTCTTAGCGGCCCTAAGCATTGAAGGGTGTCGACATTAATGTCTGTGGGTTCTGTAAAGATATCTTTTTGACTCATTGTTTCTCCGCGGCAGTTTGCTATCATCACCAAGATATATCATGAAATGGCACTTTGAAATGTCATTTTTCTCGGAGTGAATCAGGCTTATGTCTAAGAACCGTTCAACTTTCTTTACATCCAGGCAGATGACCAGCCTTTCTTTGGCGGTTATTGCCTTGCTTGGCAGCAATAGCAATTCTGCAAGGGCTGCAGATGCGGGAACCTCTGGTCAACAATTGCATACTCAATCAAGTTCTGAATCAAAGAAACAGAACAAAGGAAAAGAAGGTCAAAAAATGAGCATTTACGATTTCCAGGCACAAACACTCGATGGCAAAGAAGTCAGTCTTGGTCAATACAAGGGTGATGTCGTCTTGATAGTTAATACTGCAAGCAAGTGCGGTTTCACTCCTCAATATCAGGGCTTGGAAGAGCTGCATCAAAAATTTTCATCGCGTGGTTTGAAAGTACTTGGCTTTCCTTGCAATCAGTTTGGTGAGCAAGAGCCAGGAGGCAGCCATGAGATAGCCAATTTCTGTCAGAAGAATTATGGCGTTGATTTTCAGATGTTCGATAAAATAGACGTGAACGGACCAAAGGCGCATCCGCTCTACAAATACCTGACCAGCTCGGCACCAGGGATTATGGGCAGCGAAGCGATTAAGTGGAACTTCACCAAGTTCCTCATCGACCGCCAAGGCAACGTCTTAAAACGCTACGCCCCCAACGTCGAACCGAAAGACATCGAAGGTGACATCGAAAAGCAACTCTAGAATCTAATCACGATTGATGACGTTTCAAATCGGGTGCTGTTCATCAGCACTCGATTTTTGTTTTGTGGTGATATTGACGAAAGTATGACAAAAATATACAATAGTCTACATGATGAATGAATTGAAAAAGCGAAAAGAGGCGACCAAAAGGGCTGCCAAAGCTGATTTATTAAAAAGCGGAATTGTGCAGTTTCGAATAGAACTAGATTTGCTTGATGAGTTGTATAAACTTGCCGAATCTCGTCGAATGCGAATGGGCGGGATGGTACGGCAATGGGTTCTAGAGCGATTAAATGATGAGCGGGAAGGCCATTCGGTGTATCAAACCGAGTCATTCATTGCCGAACCTTCCGCGACATACAAAACTGGACGACCAGTGAAGACTAAGTTGGCTAAAAGTGTTCCCAAATCATATTCCGATATTTGCTCAAGATTGGATGCTGTCGAACGGCAACTGGCTCAGATTAGGTCTCCTCAAAATCGATCGCAGCGAAAGTCTTCTTCTAAATAATTTGCGTGAAGATCGCTATTTGGGTGGCTCTCCACAATTTCTCCATACTTTCCATATTCTTTCCAAGATCAGCTTGTAGGATGCATAGTTGGATGGTTATGTTGCCTGGGGCGAGGAGCTAGAGGAGCTCATATGGAAGATGCGACTGTGTCTAGTCCTTGTCGTCCGGAACGCCTGCAAAAATTGGCTGTTAGCGACACAGGCTTTGTCTTTGACCCACAGACTGGTCAAAGTTTTACTTTAAATAGCACTGGTTTGATGTCCCTTAACTTATTAAAGAAAGGCACAACCGTAGAAAACACGGCTGCCTGTTTGGCTCGAGAATACGGTGTATCCGTTGAGGTGGCAAGCTCAAGCCTTGAAGCTTTTCTTGTGCAGTTTGGGAGATATCTATGACGATAATTGCAAGAAAAACTAACTGGCGATTTGCAAATGTCGCGGTTACTGGTATCAATGCGCGTACGGAAAACCCTGGTCCAGGAATGGCTGTAGCCAGGTGCATACGCGAATGTCCCGAGTTTCGCGGGCGGGTGATCGGACTTGGTTATGATGCTTTGGATGCAGGACTTTATGCGCGCGAATTGTGCGCTGCCAGTTTTTTGATACCGTATCCGTCTCTCGGCGAGAAAGCCCTTTTGGCGCGTATCTTGCAAATTCATGAACAGATGGGTCTGGATGTAATCATCCCTTGTTTGGATGCGGAGATTCCCAATTTCAATCGCATCAAACCAGCGCTAGCCAAACTTGGGATCAAGATGTTGATTCCGAGCCGAGATCAATTTAACTTACGTGCCAAAGATCATCTCAGTGCATTTTGCAAGTCTATCGATGTTAATGTGCCGGAAAGCAAAATCGTCTCCGATCCAAGTTTCTTCGATACTTGTGAGGCAGATGGCTGGCAGTATCCCTTGGTGGTCAAAGGTATATTTTATGATGCCGGCATTGCTTACAGTCCTTATGATGCAAAAACAATATTTGGGCGGTTGGTATCACAGTGGGGATATCCGGCGCTTGTGCAAAAAATGGTTTATGGTGACGAATTTGATTTGACAGCTGTTGGTGATGGCAAAGGTAACCTGCTGGCACCATTGATGATGCGCAAGCGAGCCCTTACAGATAAAGGCAAAGCTTGGGCTGGTGTGACAGTTCTTGATCAAGGTATCGAAGAAATGGCTAATAAAATTGTCAAAGCGCTGATGTGGTGTGGCCCACTTGAAGTAGAGGTGATGAAAACCGATGATGGCAAAATCTATTTGATTGAAATAAATCCACGCTTTCCATCATGGATTTATTTGAGTCATGCAGCTGGTAGAAACTTGCCGGTTACCGTGCTCAAGCTTTTGGACAATGAGTGCAACTTTGACTTTCCACCAGCAAAGACAGGTAAGTTTTTCATTCGCCACGCACAAGAGCTGATAGTCGAACTTATTGATTTTGAATCGGTTTTGATTACGGGAAGCTTAGCCGAAATACCAGAACGGTGGATCCAGGAGGGATCTGGTTATGCAGAACATGTTTAACAAGGCAATTTGGGAACCGCCATTTATTCAGCCGCATAAGATTGGTGAGATTAATAAATTCGGCAGGCGGGCCGCTAAAGACAATATTTGTGACACCGTATTTGGTGTACCGGTAAAACTTTTGGTTGAGAAATATGGCTCGCCTGTATTCGTCACATCAGAAAAGCAGATTCGTGAAAACGTCCGCCGTGTAAAGCGAGCTTTTGAAAGACGCTATGGCAATGTTATTCATGGCTGGTCTTATAAGACAAATTACACGAGCGCAATTTGCAACATCATGCACCAGGAGGGTTCTTGGGCAGAAGTTGTTTCCGAATTTGAATATGAAAAGGCGCGCCTTCTAGGTGTGCCCGGTGAACGGATCATTTTCAATGGTCCAAATAAATCGAAAGCAATTCTTGAGCGGGCAATTGCAGAAGGGGCTCGCATACATGTTGATCACTTGGAAGAATTGCATACAATTGAATCCATCGCCATCGCGCGCGGCTCGGTTGTACCGGTAACACTTCGCTTAAATTTTGACACGGGCTATACGGAGCCTTGGAGCCGATTTGGTTTTAACATTGAAAGTGGTCAAGCCTATTTGGCTGCTAAGCTAGTTGCCTTGAGCCCGCATCTGAAATTGACTGGCCTGCATAGCCATATCGGTACATTCATTCTTGAACCACGTGCTTATGCCGAACAAGTACGCATTATGTGCAAGTTCATGCGTGAACTGGAAGGCAACGAAAATATTCAAATTGAATCTTTGGATATTGGCGGCGGATTTCCTTCTAACAATGCACTCAAGGGAGTTTACTTGCCGCCGGAACAATCAATTCCAGCCATCAGTGATTATGTCAATGCTGTAACCAGCGCTTTGATGGAAGGAACACAGTATCGTCGCGAAAGTAATCGACCATTGCCACAACTGATTTTTGAAAGTGGTCGGGCAATGGTAGATGATGCGCAAATGCTTCTCACTAGTGTTGTGGGAACCAAACGACTGGCAGATGGGCGGAGAGCCTGTGTACTCGATGGTGGTGCCAATCTTTTGTTCACGTCTTATTGGTACAACCATCTAATTAAATTGACCAGCGAAATTGATGGGCCGGTCGAAGAAACAGTGCTTTATGGCCCTTTGTGTATGAACATTGATGTTGTCAGACATAGTATTCATCTGCCACCACTCAAGCATGGCGACATATTGGCGGTGCATTGTGTCGGTGCCTATAACAATACTCAGTGGATGCAATTTATTGAATATCGACCAAACGTAGTGCTCGTACATGAAGACGGTGAATCTTCGATTATTCGTAAAGCTGAAGATCTTTCGGTCATGACCCAGCAAGATTGTTTGCCGAGCCATTTACAAATTCCATTTTTGGATATTGGCCGCAATGGTCGAATAAACAAAATCGCATCTGTTGGTCAAATTGAAGCAGTATCATGAGTGTTGCCACGCAAAGAAGAACGCAAGGTCAACCTCGAGTCGAGATCGCGAGGATAGGCGAGCATTTGCTCGATGGCTACGGTTCCTTTTTCGGTCTCGAAAATCCGCTTTCCAAAATACTTTTAGTGTTTTGCACATTCATCTTCCCGGCAACTGGGCTTGGGGGAGTGGCAGGCGGCTTGTCGGTCATACTGGCAAGACGCATTTTACGTTTGTCGTCTTATACGGAGGGAATTGAAATTGTCAACGGAATTTTGCTTGGCATGCTGGTGGGTTCCACCTATGCCTTGGATTTAAAATCTCTTGCTCTTCTAATGTTCGGGGCGATTGTGCTTGTGATAGCAAGTACCGTATTGACGGATACACTAACCAGATTCTTGCGCTTGCCTTTGCTTGGTTTGCCGTATGTAATTGCTGCATATGTAATCATGCCAATAGGCACAATGCTTCAGCTTCTGCCGGGAAATAGTTTCCATTTGTTTCCTTCTTTGTGGTTAGCTTGTCCTCTATGGCAGTATCTACCATCATTTGGTGCCATCTATTTTAATGGCACCGTTGTTGGCGGATTGCTCACTTTTCTCGCATTTTTTCTCTCGTCCCGTTATCTGGCGCTTCTTGGACTGGCGTCGGCTATATGTGGGACGATCTTTCTTGAGCAGTTGAGCCTTGCGCGAGGTCTAATTGCTCAAGATCCACTTTTGTTTTTGGTGGCACAAATGAATGGTCTTCTGACTGCCTGTGTAGTTGGAGGATTGTATACGATACCAAGCAAGCGCAGCATTGTGGTGGCATTAGCTAGTGGCCTATTAGCTTCAGCTCTGACAATTACTTTGAACCAAATACTTTGGTCGACTCACCTGCCAGTACTAGCCTTGCCATTTGTACTTGCTACGTATGCAGTGTTAATCACCTTGAGTCCGCAACATGGCGCAGCCTGGTCTGTCTTCTGGCTTTTGCGGCCATCGCTTGCCGAACGCAGTTTGGAGCAAATAAAATTGGCTGAGGCTCGCGGTGTGGATTTGCGCAGTGTGTCCTTAAAGCCACCATTTTCCGGAACCTGGCAGGTCTATCAAGGATTCAACGGCAAGCACACACATCAAGGAACTTGGCGTTATGCTTTGGATTTGTTTCAAACCGAATCAAATGTAAGTTATGTGGAAAGTGGTAATCAGCTTTCTCATTACCATTGTTATGCCAAGCCTGTTCTTTCTCCGGTGTATGGCAGAGTCTACAATTGCCTAAGTACTTGCAACGATAACTTGCCCGGTCAAGTTAATACTGTAAATAATTGGGGCAATTACATCACAATTGAAATTGCTTGGGCAAAGTATGTTGTCTTAGCGCATTTACAAAAAGATAGTGTGCGAGTTAAACCTGGCGATTATGTCGTGCCGGGACAAATGCTCGCTCATTGTGGAAATTCCGGACGCTCGCCTCAACCTCATTTGCCTTCTACTTTGATTTGATTAGTGGGCGCCAACAACACGCTGCCTCTGCTCAGCAAAAGGTGTTGTTCGTGATCACCTCGAAGGGCGACGATGCCCTTGCTTGATAGCAACGGCATTGTTTCGGGGCTAAAGCAAATTCGACCTACAAGAGTGGCTTCGTCTTTGACATGAGCAATGGGTACCAATGAAGGCCGTGGAACATGCCTTGCAACATTGGCGGTTTTTGCAGGCAAACGAGTATATGTAGCGGCTGGGAGCGCATACATTTGTGTATACTCGCTAGTACTGTTTCCGCTTGCCCCTGGGCAGGACATAATAGATAGGCAAGCGGAAAGTAAGCAGGACCAAGTTCCCCACCTGATTGGTACCATTGCATCATGACCTCGCAATCAACCTACGGATTGGAGTTTCAAAGGTAATTGTAGGAACGACTGATGTAAATAAAATGAAGATTGTGGAGAAATTGTGGATTTACTCTTTTTCAAGTGTAATTTAAGTTTTGCTCCAGAACATTCATAATATAGTACGTACCTTGTCGTTTTCTTGACAACAATTACAGAAACTCGATTGACAGTCACCGCGAACTGGAAGCCCCCAAAGGAACTTCACAATTATGAATACACATAAGGCAGTGTTTGGTTTCGTTTTATTAGCCATGATTATGTGTGGAGTTCTTACTCCTGCTTTTGCTCAGCCAGATACGGCAGATGATGATCCGGTGGAAAAGTCGCGTAATTTGCCGGAAACGCCGGAAGAGAAGAATTTTGTCAGAAATCAATTGGCGCAAAATCAGGGCGTAGTTGGTTTGAGGTTTGAGATTCGTCCCGGCAAGCCAACTTGGCCGAAGGTGACGCAAACTATTGCCGGCAGTCCGGCTGAAAAGGAAGGTATAAAGGCTGGTGATTGGATCATGTCTGTTAGACGTGAATCTACTTATGGTCTAGATCGCGATAGCGTTGCGTTTTTGTTCTCTGGACAGGTCGGCGAAGCAGTGCCGGTCGAAGTTAAGCGCCCGCCGACAAATGATCTCTATACATTTAAATGTATTCTTGTAGATTTTAGCCAACTAGCCGATAGCCAATATGTTGAGACGTACAAGAAGCAACGGGCAGCAAAATCAGCTGAGGGAGAAAGTGTAAAACAATGAGTGATGCGGGTGAGACAAGTGGTGGCAAAACCAAGCCAGTAGTTTATGCCTTGAGTCGAGCATCGCGCTGCTATAGCTGTGACAAAAAGCTGGTGCCGGGTGATATTACTAAGCTCGAACACGCAAGCGAGGATCGCGAAGTTCTCTGCCAAAATTGTGCCGGGCTCGATAAGCTTGAAGTGCTTCTTAGTGGTAATGCAAAAGTTACTAGGCTTGCCAGCAAATATTCTTCTGTTAAATTCACGGTGGTTCGCTGGTCTGCGCTCTGGAAAACCTATGAACGGGTCGGGCTCTTGTTGGAGCCAGAGGCGATAGCAAAAGCCAGACAAGAATGTGGTGCCAGCTAATCTTCGTTCCCAGCCTATTCAAAAGAGCACTCATATTTGCCCCTAAACGCCTCCTTAAATGCCTCAATCGCATCTCTGAGCATTTAATCTATTGGAACTGTAGCCGCAATCGTGCGTCTGTCCTGGCAAAGGAGGAAAATCACAATGTTAAGCACTAAGTTTTGGCAAGCAATGTTTTGCCTAGGATTAGGCATTGCTGTCTTTCAGTTTCCTGCATTTGGGCAAGAGTACGCCCAGCTGTTTCCTGAGGGAGCAGGCAGAACGTTAATGGAAAGAGATAATGTTGTCGTGCCGTCAGATGGGCGATTTAGATCTCCAATGAAGGGCCGCATTTATCACCAGAGTCCTGATGAGTTCCGCGATTCGCACACGATTAAGATCAAGAAGATGAGACGGAAGACTGATAGGGACGATACAGTCTACGGCAAGACCTTGCAATTAAATATTGGCATGGGTGGCGCATTTCTATATTAATGATGATGCAATCCTGCCAAAATGGCGTCCAATCATGGAACTAGCCGACAACTCGTCCGTCAGCTCTTACAATTCAGCCCTAAGATTCAGGTGGTAATTATATGGTGGCGACAGAAGCCGGTTTAAGGAATGAAAGTGATTGGCAAAGCTATGGACGATTTGATTGTGATTTACCAAACAACATCAAATCAATGTTTGCACGGGCAATGGGTACAAGCCCTGTACCAGTAGCAGTAAATTTTTGGAATCAGCATGAGTTGCGTGTGGCAGGGCAGGCCCAGGTAACTTTTAGTTTTCGCCATCCGGGCGTGTTGCGATCGTTTTTACATTCTTATGACAGATTTGTCGCTCTAGTTGAATGTTGGTTGAAAAAGGATTTTGAATTCAAAGGCAGGACTGACGATGTTCTGACAGCAATCGAGCACTTTGCTAATTTTGGTCATAGCAAAGGCAATTTGGTGCGGGCTTGGTTCGATGCCTTTCGATTGCCCAAAATTCATTCACTCAGTCTGCCCAGGAAATCACTGGATGGACACGATTTGATTGAAGATCGAATTGCCATTCAACATCACTATGACGTGAGCAATGAGTTTTACAAGAGCTTCCTCGATCCAATGTTAGTTTATTCTTGCGGATATTTTGCTGAACCGGATTGTTCATTGGCAGAAGCACAGCAATTTAAGTTGGATTTGATTTGCAAGAAGCTTTTGCTTAAACCAGGTGACCGACTCCTGGATATTGGTTGTGGTTGGGGGGCGTTACTGCGACATGCGGCAACTAATTATGGCGTGCAAGCATTTGGTATCACACTGAGTGAAGAACAATATCAATACAATGTGGAGCGGATAAAGGCGGACGAGAGCGCAAATATACAAGTGATGCTTTGCGATTATCGTGAGTTATCTCATCATATACAGTTCAATAAAATAGTTTCTGTTGGAATGATCGAACATGTTGGTATTGCCAATTATCCTGAATATTTTCAGCGCATTCACAACTTGCTTGCACCTGGGGGACTCTTCTTAAATCATGGCATTGTCACTAATACTGAATTTAATAGCGCCGGATTTAGGGAGCGTTTCATTCACAGCTACATTTTTCCCAATGGTGAATTGTCCTCCTTGACCGATGTCGTTGCTAACATGAAGCAAACTAACTTTGAAGTTGTCGATGTAGATTGCTGGCGTCCTCATTATGCCAAGACATTGAGAGCCTGGGCTCATAATCTGGAATCGAACTATGCAAAGGCTTTGCAAGCATCAGATGAGCAGACGATTAGGCTCTGGCTTATGTATCTTTATGGCTCGGCACGCGGGTTTGAAAACAATGATTTGAGTATCTATCAAGTGCTCTGTCAGCATATCAACGATAAGTACTGGAGATTACCTTCGAATCGGAAAGGCTGGTTGGCCTAAGCTTATAACTTTGCACAGATTTATTAGTGGAAGATGGTTACTGGATACATCACGTGTTGATATTGTTGATTGTTTGGCAATCTTTCGTCCTGCTCGATGGCACTGGCATTGGTTTCAAAAACTCCGGCTTGTGCATCAAGCTTTGTTGCAGCTTTGGCTTGACCATGTTCTTGTAAGAAATGACTGTAATCTTTTAAGCAAGTGGCAGTGCGTAGTAGGCGCCCTTCCCGTTGCAAAAAGGTGAGCATAGCCATTTTAAAGAATGAATCAGCTTCCTTGGCTTTGCCCTGCTTGTCATAAAGCTTGGCTAAAAGAAAGACAAATTCTTCAAATGGCCCGATCGTTGACGGCTTAAGTGCAGAAATTGCTTTCTTGAGCAGCGCTTCGGCTTCTTCATAGTTGCCCAATTCAGTATCAACAATTGCACACATGCGCATGCTTTCGAACAAGCTACTATTTGCTGGCGCTAAGCTCTTTTCTTTGATGGCAAGTGAGCGATTGCAGATGGGTTTGGCTTCACCAAACCATCCTTGTGTTAGGCAAAGCTGAGCATAGTCATCAAGAATTGATATAAGACGTGGGTGTTCGTTGTACCAGCGACGTTCTAAAATGATAAGCGCTTGCTGGTAGAAGTCCTTTGCTTGAGTGTAATTACCTTGGCAAAAGTAAGTGTTGCCGAGATTATGCAATATGCAGGACTTAACCTGCTCATCTGTTATTTACCACAGAGAATGTCCTGTCATGAGCTAAGATTTCTCAGTTAATTTGGCGTAAAAGGAATCCGGTCTTAGAGTTTTTGTTGAAGACAAA
>JAGVKG010000039.1 GCA_020050685.1 Candidatus Obscuribacterales bacterium
AAAGTGGGAAGCCTTCGCGCAAATCGTATTTGGCTTGCATACCAAATAGCGAAATTGTGCCGGTGCCAGTTCGGTCGGCTTTCGTTTCCCCTTCTTTGAGGATCTTCTCAATTAATGCCAAATATTGTTTCATGCTCGAACAATTAGGATACATCAACCCAAGAGGATCGTGGTCAAGTGTTTACGTGCGGACTCTGTGAAAAAAATTAACAGGAGCCATCTGCCTCTGATAAGAGGCGATAATAAACGCTATTGGACTATGCGTGTCCATCCAGTGAGCCGAAGGAGATATATAACCATGGTTGTTGAGACAAAGCTTGCACCATTTCACAATGAGCCCTTCACTGATTTTTCTCAGGCGGCAAACAGAGAGGCCATGCAAAAGGCTCTTGCCAAAGTCAAGTCTGAACTGGGTCGCAGTCAGAGCCTGGTTATTGGTAAGGAGAAGTTTGATACGCCAACAAATCCTGACAATTGGCTGGTTTCCACTAATCCGGCAAAGCCAAATGAAGTGATTGCTCGCTTTGTTAAGGCCTCGACGCAAGAAGCAGAAAAGGCTATGCAAGTCGCACTTCGCGCTTTTGAGTCCTGGAAGAAAGTCAAGGCAGAAAAGCGGGCGCAAATTTTGCTTGATGCCGCGGCAATTATGCGCAAGCGCAAACATGAGCTTTCCGCTTGGATGATTTTGGAAGTAGGCAAGTCCTGGGCCGAAGCAGACGGTGATACTGCTGAAGCTATCGATTTTTGTGAATTTTATGCGCGAGAGATGATCCGCTTGAACGATGGTCATAAACTTCATCCATTGCCAGGTGAAGAAAACAAGTTGAGCTATATTCCTTTGGGTGTTGGTCTTGTCATTCCACCCTGGAATTTCCCCCTGGCAATCTGCGCGGGTATGACAACCGCTGCCTTGGTTGCCGGCAACAGCGTAATTTTGAAGCCGTCTTCGGAAAGCCCAGCCATTGCTCATCAATTTATTTCCATTTTGGAAGAAGTTGGTCTGCCGCAAGGCGTTGTGACTTTCTTGCCCGGTTCCGGTGCCGAAGTTGGTGACTATCTGGTTACGCATGCAAAGACTCGCTTCATTGCCTTTACTGGTTCGAAGGAAGTCGGCTTGCGCATTAATGAACTGGCTGCCAAGCCTCAAGCAAAACAAATTTGGATCAAGCGAGTGATTGCCGAAATGGGCGGTAAGGATTCAATCGTTGTCGACAAAGACGTTGATATCGAAAAGGCCGCAGACGGAATCGTTGCTTCTGCATTTGGCTTCCAAGGTCAAAAATGTTCTGCATGCTCAAGAGCAATCATTCACAAAGATGTTTACGACCAGATTCTGGAAAAGGTTGTGGCAAAAACCAAGAGCCTCAAAATTGGTACACCGGAAGCGCCAGAAAATAACTTTGGTCCAGTTGCCTCCAAATCCGCTTACGAAAGTATTCTCAAATACATCGAAGTAGGTAAAGGCGAGGGTAAAGTTGCTATCGGTGGTGCCGAGCACAAAAACGACGATAAAGGTTTCTATATCCAGCCGACAGTGATTGCTGATATCAAACCGGATGCCAGAATTTCTCAAGAGGAAATTTTTGGACCAGTGCTTGCGTTCATTAAAGCGGACAGCTTCGATCAGGCAATTGAAATTGCTAATAACACCGAGTTTGGTTTAACTGGAGCCGTGTATTCCGGAAGCCGCCAGCACTTGGAAAAGGCGAGAGAAGAATTCCATGCCGGTAACTTGTATTTGAACCGCAAATGCACAGGCGCTCTAGTTGGCGTCCACCCATTTGGTGGTTTCAATATGAGCGGCACAGACTCGAAAGCTGGCGGTCAAGATTACCTTTTGCTCTTTTCTCAAGCAAAAGTAGTTTCGGAAAAAGTCTAATTCAGACAATAAAAGCCTAAGTTCGGCAATAAAAGTCTACGTCCGACAATCTGACTCATTTTGCGTTGCAAAGATACTCGTGGTTGGCGGGGCATGTCTAATTTGGTTGACGGCGTATACGCCGTCAAATATAACCTATACGCCGTCAATGATAACGTATACGCCGTCAATGATAACGTATACGCCGTCAATGATAACCTATACGTTATCAACCATTTGGGAGACGGTGCGCACCGGCCGACAATGACGATTGTTTTCAGGTGATTTGGCAGGTTTGCCAAGGGTGCGGTGATTTGCTTGTTGGGTGCATGATAATACGGTTGTCATTTGCTCTATTCTTTTAGGAGGCAAAAACAAGAAATTCTTGGTCTGATTTTGCCCAAAAAATGATCATGTTTATAGGAGGTTTTCATGGCTGAGTCAATTCAACTTGTACGACAAGTTTCTGTCCGGACAATTGTCACTGAAAACTTCAAGACGCAAGTTGCCTCCGAAATTAGTCGCAACCTGCAGCAAATTGATGCGGAGCTTCAACAATTGGAATTTAAAGGCAAGCGTGCCATTGCTGATATCGAGAAAAGATCCGTACAGCCAATGGGACCAGACGCCAAAGCCCAAATTGAAGGCATCAAGGCTCAAGTCGATGCTGAGAAAGCGCGCTTGGGGCAAATGAAAGAAGAAATGCAAGGACAATCACAAGCCTTGACCGAACTGCCAATCGGATCTGTTGTTACGCAATTCACTTTGGAAAACCCAGTCGAAGTACGCGTCGGCGACAACATTTTCCAACGTCTTGAAGGCGGCGAGATCTTGATCAAAGATGGCATCATCCAAGAAATAAAAGCTTAGCTATTTTGCTTTTGGATCGCTTTCCGCCAGTAGTTGGCCCTCAATGGTTACATTGCATTCGCTGGAATTAGCCACTTCCGCATAGACATAACGCTCTTGTCCAGGATGAACAACGATGTGTACCCAGCTGGTACCGTTGAAAGGATAGGGGCTTTGTGATTCATGTGCAATCAACCATCCAGCAATTCGTAAAATAAACTCACCACGACCATTTGAATCGCCCTTTGCCAGGCCATTGTAAGTGACCTTATTGACCAGCCAAACTTTTCCTTTTGGTACAAAGCCGCCGGAATAATAGGCTGTTGACTCATCATTCGAATCAATAGTTTTTGTCATCGCGATTGGTGTCCATTGAACTTTGTCAACGTAGATGCTTGAATCACCTGCCATGGAAATTTGGTTGGGATTCCCTCCACCAGCTCCAGCTCGTAGCTGTAGCTTAACAATGCCTGTTTTCATCGCACGCGTAGCTCGATCATCAGGATGTCCACGATTGTCGGCATAATATCTCCCATCCCATCGTAGCCCGCTTCTTGTGCCAGTTATCTGTGCCGTGTCATTCAATCTCTCCCATCTGAAAATGATCCACTGCCCGGCCTGCATTTCAAGTATTTGCATTTTGGCCCACATATCATAGTCAGAGCAGTGAATTGCCATCAGGTAAACGTGTTTGTTTGCAGCTTTTGCTTCACCCGCATTACCTATTGCCGGAGTTGCTTTCACGTCGTTGAAATTAACAGCTCCCATATCGCGGATTACGCTATCGTTGCCACCATTGAAATTTAAGGTAAATGTATCGCCTCGGCCATATTCCAGATCCCGGTTGACTCGTCCCCCAATTTTTGGATGCGGTTCGTCATAACGAACTCCATAGTAGAAGCAATATGCATCAGCAGTGTTTGCAAAGTCACGACACAGCAAAACGCCCACAGGACAGGAGTGTTTTTCTTGTTTGCTGAGAGTCGCTTGGTAGCTGGCTGCACGATAAGTCAGACGCGCCAAGAGTTGCTGTGGGGTTTCCTGTGCTTGAGCCCAACTTATAGTGCTGATCAGGATCATAACTAGAAACAACGTTCTGCAAATAAAAAATATCGTGCGCATACGATCCTCCATTGGTCTAAATTATCTACCTGCTTGCTGCATTTGATGCCAGGCTTGATCCATTTGCTGACGAAAATACTCGGCTCTTTCATTGTTGCCTTGATTTCTGCTTGACTGGCACTCGTTGCGCAAGCGTTCGTATTGCAAGCGGTAGCGATCTATTTCTTGTTGGTGTAATGCATCCTCGGCTTCGCTTGCTCTCCGCTGCGATTGATACAGTTGCATCTGTTGTTGTTGCATTCGTTCCTGCTCGGCCATGAATTGAGCTTGCTGCTGTTCTTCTTCTTCATGAAGTTTCTTGCGGGTGGCCATCGCCTTGGTCTCTTGATCTTCTTGAATCTGAATGATCTTGTCTATCAGTGGATTGACAAATGGATTATTGCCAGTCGCCTTCTTGGCCAAATTCTTTTCCAGACCAAGAGCATCTTTTTGAGCAGCCTCGAAATTTCCCAGCTTGGCATTAACTGCTGCGCGCACTCCATAAGCCTCGGCGTTTTTGGGATCAAGACTAATGGCAGCGGTGGCGTCTTGGCAGGCGCCATTTAAATCGTTGCTCTTCAATTTGATGAGCGCACGCACCGCAAACACCGAGCTTGATTTTGAATTGAGAGCCACCGCTTGATTTAAATCCTTGAGAGCACTGATGTTGTTTCCCAATTGAGCTTGAGCCAAACCCCGCTCTGTATAGGCTTTACAGTCTTTTGGATTGAGCTCAATTGCCTTGTTGAAATTTTCGACTGCCTGTTTGTAATTGTGTTCCTTGTAGGCTTGTCTGCCAAGTTGTTCATAGCGATCGGCGGAATTGGAGGAACCGCAAGCTACTAATTGCAGTGTAACTAGCAATGTACTGACGGTACGCACGAAGATGATGAATTGTTTTCGCATTGTCTCTGACCCTTAATGGGAGCCTTGTCTTTGTTCTGCATCCTCTTCCAGGCTTTGCAGTCCTCGTTGCACTTGTTGTTGTCGGATCTGCTGAGCCTCTTGCTGATATCGTTGCCTTTGTATTGCTAATTGTTCCTGCAGTTGTTGTCGTTGTTGTTCGTTTTGCTGAATCTGTTGTTGCTGCTCCTGCTGCATCTGCTGAATTCTTTGATTGTCGGCATTGATGGCGTATTGTCGATTCTTTTGCTCCAACGTATATATGTAGCGTGAGGCCAAAACCGCCAACATCTCATTGGCGTCAGCTCGCGGTATCGGTGGTTTTTCCGTGGCCGGGTTCTGTAGGAAATTTGTAAGTTGCTTGAGCTGCTTGTCGGATTCAGTGTGTAGGCGCTTATGGTAAATCTCGCCCTGTTCTCTGAAATCTAGCAAGTCAAGCTCAGAGCATAATACTCCGCAGACAGATCCTTCCTTGGGGTTGAAGGATACGACTTTTTGCACATCTTCAGCGGCTCCATTAATATTGCCTTGCTTGTAGCGAGCAATAACTCTGCCTAAGTAAGGCCAACTCTCTTTCGGTGATGTTGCGACAGCTTTGTTGAAATCGATCAAGGCAAATTGCGCGCCTGACAGATCTTTCTTCATACGGACCAGTCCGCGCATTACCAGTGCTTGGGAGTTTGTCGGATCGCCTTTTAAGACAAGTGAGCAGTCCTCGATGGCCTTGTCCGGCTTTTCATCTATTGCATAAATCGTAGCGCGTATTAAGTATGCTTCCTTGTCGTTTGGATGAGCGCTAATCACGGAATTGAGAAGATCTATGGACTGTTGTGTTTGCCCTAGTACCATCAGGTCTACGGATGATCTTTTCATCTGATCCGGAAATATATAGGCGCATCCGCTAAGCAATGTTGCAGCGGCCAGGGATGAGAAAGCTAACGATAGAATAACTATCTTTGATTGTGCATGTTTCATTTGGTGTACCTTCCCCCAGTTCTCTTTGTACCCGGAAGACACGAGGCCATTGCCTGTTGTGAAGATATTTAATCGTGCATTGTCAGGACATGGCAGACGTGTATATTTTTTTTCGAATAAAATCCGCGACGAGTGGGTGTCTGATAACGCTCCTTGCGGAAGTTGATTGGGTATGATCGATTTAGGTGGTTGTGAGGGTGAATTGATTGGGACGCAGTGGCAATCGTATCTGCAATAGACTTTTTACTTTCAGCCTGGCTGTTGCTTTTGGCATTACAGGTCTGTTTCCGGCCGAGGCCAGACGGTCCAACGAGGAGCAAGATGCAATTGCGTATTTTAATGCTCATCGCTATAGCGAAGCCGCGGCACTGTTTAGAAATATTGTTGAGTCCAGTGGTTGCTGGGCAAGAGATTATTATTATTTGGCGCTTTGTTTAACGCAGCTCAAACAACCGGCTTTAGCAACGGAATATATTTGGAAGGCATACATGCGCAATGCCGATTCGACTGAGCCAGATCCTCAAATTACTAACCAATGCGTTCAAGCATTGGCAAATGCTGCATATTGCAAGACTCTTAAACTTAAGGGTAATACTCCACAAAGCTTTCGGTTTTTTGACCGAAACGGAAAGTCACTTGTGCAAGGGCAACTTGCCTATGGTCCGAAAGGATTATCTGGTGAAATGGATTCGACTATTGATGTGAAGTTTGGTCGATTTGTTTTACCGGGTCTGATAGATCAGCAGGCAGGCGGTGGCTTTATTGGTGATCAATCAGGCTATCGTTATGTATATAACGGCGGCGGCGTTAATATAAAAGTCAATCGCAAAGAATTTGCCAAAGAAATGACCGATGAGGAGTATGCTAAATACGATCCCGAAGAAGCGACGCGCAAAGCAAAACTTGCGCCGAAGATGTTCGTTGCCTTTAATAAAGCATTAAATAAGGATGGCTCAGCCGACGTGTTTTTGGTTGTCTACCCAAACCGTTAAAAAGGGTACAAGGTGCACAAAAAAATGTGCACCTTGTTGGGGTTGGCGGGGGAGAAAACTTTTATGAATCCAAGTAATCTTTCAACTTAGATGTAATTGATGGTTGCCTCAAGGCTCGTAATGCCTTAATTTCAATTTGGCGCGTGCGCTCGCGAGTGATACCAACTAGCTTGCCGACTTGCTCTAAGGTTTTTGGTTGACCATCATTCAATCCAAACCGTAAAGTCAATATATCACGTTCGCGCGGAGTAAGTGTTGCCAGGGCTCGACGAATATCGTTGAGCAAAAGATGCGTTTCTGTAGAAACTTCTGGTGGCACGGATGCTTCATCTTCCACAAGTTCCGCAAGTGAATTATCTTCATCATCACCATACGGTGTATCAAGTGATAGTGGCATGCGTGTGGCAGCAACAATTTCTTTAATGCGATTGACAGTCACACCAAGTCCTTTGGCTAGCTCTTCCATGTTTGGTCTACGACCAAGTTCTTGAGCTAACTTGCGTGTCGTCTTGCGCAATTGATTGATTGTTTCCACCATGTGCACTGGTACGCGAATCGTACGTGATTTGTCAGCCAAGGCTCGTGTAATGCCTTGACGGATCCACCAAGTCGCATAAGTGGAAAACTTGAAGCCGCGTTCCGCATCAAATTTTTCTGCTGCTCTAATCAAACCGAGATTGCCTTCTTGAATTAAATCAAGAAATGGTAAACCACGACCTTGATATTTTTTGGCCACTGATACCACTAAACGCAGATTGGCTTGAATCAAGCGTTTCTTAGCTAGCTGATCGCCTTTGGCGATGCGGCGCGCCAATTTGATTTCTTCTTGGGCGGTTAAGAGTTTAATCCGTCCAATCGAGCGTAGATAAAACTGAACCGAATCCTCTGCAGGAACCTTGGGAGACGCTTCCAGCTCCTCTGCCTCTTCGGCATCGGAGTCCATTGACTCTCCGGTTGGCGCGAACGACAAGGCGCCCAGACCAGGCATCAAATCATCTAGTCCAAAATCTTCTATTGCTTGTGAATATTGTCTTGCCATTGTTCTGCACTTCTTAAATGAAGGATCCACCACACCGGGGTATTCTCGATAGATCTTGTGATCTTTACGGGCAACCCTGAATAGGGTGACGCCTACCTCAATTAAAATGTTCCGGGCGTTCTTGGCAAACAGGGTTAACCCTACAAAGTGTCTAAAAACCGCCGCCTAGGCTATTTTTATTGCCAGCCGCCTCAATCCCAGGACAAACTCTTGCCTCGGTTTAATCATTTAATTTAGACTTTCTACCTATTTATAGGTGCTTTTATTTGAACTTGCCGTAAGAATGCAGGCCGCCAAAGCCCAGGGAATTGAAGCCCAAGAAGGTTAAAAGCGTGAGTAAAAGCCCGCAGATTGTCACCAAGGACAAAGACTCTGCCTTGCACTCGCGATGCACTCTTAAATGGATATAGGCGGCATAGGAAAGCCAGGTGACAAGCGCCATTGATTCTTTGGGATCCCAGGACCAATAGGTGCCCCAGGCATGGTTTGCCCAAAGTCCGCCCGTAATAATGCCGATGGTTAAAAGGGGAAAGCCAATTGTGATGGCTCGATATGCCACTTCATCGAAAAGTTCAGCGCGCTTCTGGTCGGCTTTCTTTTCGTCAATCTTCTTCAATGATTTTGCCGCACCGAGAACGCCAGCCAAACTGCCGAAGACAAACATGCCTTGCAAGACAAATGTATTGGTGTCGGTGAAGGTGCCGAGCGCAATTGCTGTCGCGGCAAGCGCCAAAGCCGCTATACAAGACCATACTGAAAGGATGCGACCGGATGCCCAAAGTTGGCAGAAGCCGGAAAGACCGGCCAGGAAAAACATGGCATAAGAACAAATCAGTGGTGGCACGTGAATTTGTCGCCAATAACTAACAAGGGCAGGCACCAGAGGGGAAATCTCGTGTTGGCTTTGTGGGAGCCAACTGCCGTAAATAAAAAATAGGGCGGCCGTCATGGAAGCCAGCCAACCAAGTTGGTGTACGCCGTAAGATTTGGCCAAGAATAAATAGGCACCGGTGGTTGCCCAGGCAAACCAAAGCAAGGCTTCGTATAAATTAGCAAGCGGGAAACGATTTGCTTCGATGCCGCGACCGACAATCGCCATACTGAGAGCAATGAAGCCGACCGCCATGACAAAGGTGGCGATTTTGATCATCAAAGGCTGCCAGCGTTTGAAGGCATTGGAGCCGACGAATACCCAGAACGACATGACAGAAGAAATGCCGGCGGTGTTGGTTAGTGCTAGTTGGAGGTCGGACATAGGGCTATATTTCCTTCGTTTTCCGGGTCATTTTTTTGGTCGTCTATTTTCGTTGATTGTGCTTCTTGGGCTAATGCTTCTTCAATTTCTGCGGCAATTTTTTGCAGATCTTTTTCGAAGGCTTGTTTGGCTTTGTAAGAAGTGCCACCAAAGACAAGCTGGCAAGCCGCCTTTCCATTCACGTCGAGATCTTGGGCTTGGGCCCAAACTTGGCGGTAAGGCACGGAAGCCAGCAATACTCCGAGCATGATGAAGCCAAATGCCGTGTACGTTAAAGGCAGCGCTGGATCGCATTTGTATTGTAAGCCAGTAACCGGAACCACTTTGTTGAATTGGATTTTGACTGAGCCAAAGTCTTTCGCTTGGTTGGGGGAAATTTCCGCCAGCAATTTTGGCGCCTGCCAATTTGGTGTCTTGCCGAAAACGCGCAAGGGTGCAGTTTGATTGCGTGCTGAAAATATCAAAATGGTTCCGGAACCCAGTGGCAAAAACGCGGCATAGAGTTTGCCCATTGGTCTGAGTTCTAGTTCTTGTTTGTGATCATTAAAGGTTAAGGCGACTGTGTCCAATCCCCAGCTTGATTGATAGATGTCCACACCATCGTACGTCAGGGGATTGTTGACGGATATTTGTTGGCGCTTAACCGGCTTGCCTTGAGAATCAATTACCACCAGATCCGAATACCATTGCTTTGGATCGCCAGAAGGATAATCTTCCCTCTCGGTTTTTTCTACTTTGACTCGCCAATTAGGCAGCTTACCAATCCAGAGTTTAGAATGTTCAGAGTCGGCAAAGGAAAGACTATCGCCTAAGCGTACAGGTTGAAAACCAGAAAAACCTGTCCAAGAAGTAATGGTTACACCGCAAAGCAAAGACAAAAGACCAACGTGCGTCACACTCGGTGCTAGTCGGCCGAACTTGCCTTGCTCACCGGCCAATTGTGATTCTTGCAAATAGACTTTGTAAAATTTCTTCTTCAATTTTTGGGCAAGCAAACTCATGGCCTGGTTCTTGCTGACTGGCAAAATCAGCGATTGGCTAATGGGTAGTTTTTCGATTGCTGCTTTTTTTAGAAATATTGGTGGCTTTCTGAGGAGAATAAGTTTCGGAAAGACTCTTTGAAAAGATGCCGCTACCAAACTTACTGTGAGGAAACCGATTAAAACGAGAAACCAAACAGAGTGAAAAATATCGCTTATGCCGGCGTTGATCAAAACTTGAGCAAACTGTTCGCCGAACTGATCAATCACTTTCTGCTGCCCGACTTGTGATTCTTGCGGGCACCAAGCACCAATCAAAACAGTCAGCGCGGTTAAACTTAAAAGCGTGACTGCCAGGCGCACGGAGCCGAGAAAGCGAATCACGCTATTGTATGCGGCTTGCCAATCACTCGGTGGAGCTGTCGTCTGTGTTTCTGGTTTTTCTGTTTTTGTAAGAGTCATGCCGGTAGGTTTTTTTATGTGCTGCGTTGAAGCATGAAATCAGCTAGTGAATGAAGCGATTGACGATAAGGGCTTTCGGGCAGATAATCCGCGAGCAACTGGTGACAGACCTTAGCGTAACCGTGAGCCAGCGCCATCGTTGATTCTATTGCGCCCGTGTCTCGAATAATCTCAAGTGCTTCTGCCAGTGCTTCTTCGTTACTCTCACTGGAAATAGCTCGCGACGTAATCAATTTTTCCAAGTTCTTTGCGGCTTGGTCTTTGCGTTCAAGGACGAAAAGTGCCGGTGCTGTGATTACGCCATTGGCCAAATCAGATCCGGCCGGTTTGCCGAGTTTGCTTTCACTTGAAGTTACATCCAACAGGTCATCAATTATTTGGAAACAGATGCCGAGGTTCAAGCCATAGTCACTCATGGCTGTTACAACCCGATCACTTTGATTGTTGAGAATGGCGGCGGACTTGCAACCAGCCGCAAACAATGAGGCTGTCTTGCAGACGGATTTGCGAATGTAATTATCCCAATTGACTGTGCAGAGATACTTCTGCTGCATCTGGGCTAGTTCACCAGCGCACAAATCACCAAGCACCTGTCCATAAATCCCGACAATCGTCGGGCTTTGCAATTTAGCTAAACAAATAGAAGCTTGGGCAAACAAAAGATCGCCAACCAAAACAGCAAGCTTATCATTCCACTTGCGATTGACCGTTTCCTTGCCGCGGCGCAAGTTGGCTTGATCGATTACATCATCGTGTACAAGGGAGGCTGTGTGAATCAGCTCAGTCAAAACGGAAAGTATGATTTGCAATTGGTCAACATCATTGCCGGATGTGGCACGCGCCGAAAGCAAACATAAGGCGGGGCGAATTCTCTTGCCACCAGCTTGGAAAATCTGAGACAAAAGTTCCGTGACAAAAGTGCTGTTATCTACCAAGTTGCTGCGCAGAAAGCTTTCCGACTCAGTCAATTCCTTTTGCACTGGTGCAAGAATGGTGCTTAGGTCTTGTGGTCTTTCCGAAGCTGCACAAGGCGGTGCACAAGAAGTATCCGCTCCGGGAGAAGAATTCTTCTGGGAAACGTCTTGATTTTCGCCGACACTGTTTGCGCCGATTTGGGTCATGGAGAAATCAGTCTCTCTTATGAGTGGTCATCTGAGCTAGCTTTCCACATTGCCTAGAGGCAGTCAAGTAAAAGGCCGTAATGTCTATAAAATAGAAAAGTGAACCTAAAACTGGCAAATGTGAGACAAATCAAAACTGGTCAGGCTGATTAATCGCCAGGTGGATGTTGACAAGCTTTACAAGACGTCAAAATAATGGCGCCTATTGCCCATTTCTCAAGGATTCTAGATTATGATTAGTTTGCTTGCGAACTGGTTTTTTGGCAGAAAAATTTATGGTGCTTGCCAAGAAATTATCAGTGACTTTGTGCAAATTAGTGCATTCTTATGAATGGAGATTGAGATTATGGAAGTTGCCAAACGAATGAAAGCGATTCCGCCTTACGTTTTTGCTGCCATTGGCAAGCGGGCGGCAGAAAAGGCGGCAGCCGGCGTTGATGTAATCAATCTAGGAATTGGCGATCCCGATCAACCGACGCCAAAACATATAGTAGATGCGATGCATAAAGCCATTGATGATCCGGTCAATCATCGTTATCCACCATTTGGTGGCACGCCGGCTTTTAAACAAGCAGCCAGCAAGTGGTGCAAGACTCGCTTTGGTATAGATATTGATCCAGCTTCGGAAATTACTTCCTTGATTGGTACAAAGGAAGGCTTGCACAATATCATCATGGCTTATGTTGATGCCGGCGATATTACTTTGGTACCGGATCCGGCTTATCCGGTGTATCAAAACTCGACTTATCTGGCTGGCGGGACGCCGCATTTCATGCCGCTTCTGCCTGAGCGCGGCTACTTGCCGAGCCTTGCGGCAATTCCGCAAAACATTGCCCAAAAGGCCAAGTTGATGTTGATCAACTATCCCAACAATCCCACTGCCGGCGTTTGTGATTTGGCATTTTTGGAAGAAGTGGTGGCATTTGCCCGAAAGCACGACATACTTTTGGTGTCGGATCTGGCTTATTCGGAAATGACTTTTGATGGTTACAAGGCGCATTCCATATTTGAAATTCCTGGTGCAAAAGATATAGCCATCGAACTGCAAACTTTGTCCAAGGCCTTCAACATGACGGGATGGCGCGTTGGTTATGCAATTGGCAATCAGGAAGCCGTTAAGAATTTGGCGGCAATTAAATCCAATATTGACACGGATATTTTCCGCGCTATACAGATGGCAGCCATTGCTGCTTTTGAGGGACCGCAGGATCATATCGCTCTCTGCAATAAGCTTTATACGGGAAGGCGCGATTTGGCAATTAAGAATTTACGCAAACTTGGTTGGAGTGTAGAACCAAACAAAGCGACATTTTATATGTGGTTGCCTGTGCCAAAGGGAATGACTTCCAATGACTTTTCTACAATGATGTTGGACAAGTGCGGCATTGTTGTTCCGCCAGGCACTGCTTATGGTCCGAGCGGTGAAGGTTACTTCCGCATTTCGCTTTGCTGTGATGAAGCTCGTTTACAACAAGCTTTCGACCGTATGGTGGAGCACGCTGTTTACTTTGAACCACAAGCCGCTAAAGTCTAATAAAATGTTCGTGACCGAGACCGTATTTGCTGTTTAAGAAAGGTAAGATTGTGCCAGATCTAGCAGAAGTCAAATTGTATGAAGACTATTTTGAGCTTGATATGGGACAAGAAAGAATGCCGGTCTATACGGCAGGACCGAAAGATTCCAAAGCGTATCCTGGTTTGATTGTCATTCACGAGATCTTTGGCTTCAACGATCATATAGCCGATCTGGCTCGGCGATTTGCTAGAACAGGCATGCGGGTTTTTGCGCCAGACTTATTTTCTGCTGCCGATCGTTTGCGCCTTGATCGTAACGATTTGGATTCAATGCGCAAGCTTTGGTCCGGCATTGCCGATGCGCACATCATTGAAGCTTTGCAAAAGTTACTTGTCCATATTCGGGCCGAGAAAAATGTCGTGTCCGATCAAATTGGTGTAATTGGCTATTGCATGGGTGGTGCCATTGCTTTCATGTTTGCTGGTGAAACAAAGGAATTAGCCTTCGTTTGTGATTACTACGGACGAATTCAATATCCCCAACTTTCAGAGGATAAACCCAAGCATCCAATTGATTATGCAAGTGGTATCAATTGCCCGGTTCTAGGATTGTTTTCCAAGACCGATGAATTGATTCCTCTGGAACAAGTTAATGCGCTTGAGTCGCGATTGAAGGAATTAGGCAAGACAACTGAATTCAAAGTCTATGATGCACCGCATGCATTCTTTAACGATACACGCGAGCATTATGACAAGGATGCCGCAGAAGATGCCTGGACTCGCACGCTTGCCTTCATCGATAAAGCTATCCGGACCTAATCAAAACCAAGGGCAAGCACATTCATGAGAGAAAGACAAAATAATCTTGCTCAATTGAGAAGGCTTGTTCTAGAAACAACTCAATCTGAATCAGAATTGGAAAATCGTCGGTCTCTGGTTGGCCTCTTGCTTTTGTTTGCCATTAAATTGATTGAAGCAAATCAGGATAACAGGACTTTTTCAGCGGCAATTGAGCAGAAGGTGGCAAATCTTTATCGAGAGCTTGCCAAAATAACTACAAAAGATATTCTCTCAGCTCTTCCTGATCTTGCAAGCATTAGCAATCAGAAGCTTGAAACACTTTGGCAAAAACTTAGTCAACCAAAAATGCAGTCACTGTTTTCGGATGAGTCTTACCTGGGATATATTTATCAATTTTTCTCCACTGGATTACGTAAGGGAATCCATCTTGATTTGGAACAGGGAAATAAGACTCTCTCCCATAAGCAGTTGGTTGCCTTCACTCAACTTTATACACCAGACTGGGTGGTGGACTTTCTTTTGCAAAATACAGTTTTACCGCAATGGAAATCCGGTTTGTCGGAAAGTGTAAATAGAAACTTTTGTCTGGAAGATCTGAGCCTATCGCGTCCGAAACATCATGGGAAAACGGCAGGCGAATTGAAGTTGATTGATCCGGCTTGCGGTGCTGGCCATTTTTTGGTGCGAGCTTTGGATTTGTTTGGCAATCTTTATGCTTCTGAGGGAATGTCTTCTGATCAAGCTTTGCAGGCGGCTATCGAAAATAACTTGTTCGGAACAGATATTGATCCCATGGCATTATGGGTCTGTTCGCTTGTGCTTTTGACAAGGTGTTTGCGTTTGGGTGTGGAAGAAATTCCACGGCTGAACCTAGTGTCAGTCAAAGATAATGGTAAAGACGACACAGATAATTTGCATAACTTGTTGGGTAGTCTTTCTCAGGATTTCCCCGCAGGTCACATCCTCAAGCAAAGCTACGATGTTGTCGTGACCAATCCACCATATATTGGTCGGAAGCTTTTGGATAGAAGCTTGAAGGTGCAACTTAAAAGGCTTTATCCGACTGCACATCACGACTTGTGTGCGGCATTTGTGGCGCGTGGAATTGAACTGCTCAAAGCTGATGGACGCTTGGGTCTAATTGGCCAAGCATCATTGCTTTATTTGCCCAGTTATCAGGATCTCAGGAAAGAACTAATTGAAAAATGCAATCTGATTTCTGTCGTAGAAGCAGGACCGGGTGTATTCCCATTGCATGGCGGTGAAAAGGTTAATAGCGCACTGATGGTGATTGCTAATCAGGCTGCCACTACGTCCCACCGCTCATGTTTTATTGATCTGACAAGCTTCGAGAAAAAGGCAGATGGCTTGAATGAATTGATTAAGACGGGCAATTATCAAACTAGTGAGCACGTTTTTCTGCGACAACAAAATGCGTTTCTGGCTTATGACAGATGCTCATACAACTATCGCTGCCCGGATGTTGTGCTTAAGCTAATGAAGATTTTGCCACCATTGTCCAACGTTGCAGATGTGCGTCAGGGACTTGCCACCACGGATAACAAACGTTTCGTGCGTTATTGGCAAGATGTTGATGCGCGCGAAATCGGCAAACGTTGGTTCCCGTACATAAAAGGAGGCGGCAGTCAGCGATGGTTGGGCACCATTGAGTATCTAGTTGATTGGCAAGACAATGGTGCAGCAATCAAACAAGCGGTTCAAACTGCTTATCCTTATCTCAAAGGCAAGATCAAATGGGTAGTTAAGAATGAGGAATTTTACTTCCGCGCCGGTTTGACATTCTCATTTGTAAACACAGGTGATTTTGCAGTGAGAAAAATGCCTGCTGGTTGTATTTTTGACGTTGGTGGCAGTGCCATTTTTGCATACGATCTTCAAGAGCAAGACTACTTGCTTGCCTGTCTGAACTCGACATTCTCGCGGGCTGTTGCCCGCGTTCTCAATCCAACCGTTAACATGCAAGTTGGCGATTTAAGGAGACTGCCAGTTGTGACCGCAAGCCAGACTGAGAAAAGGCAACTGGCTGAATTGGCTGGCAGCTGTTGCTTGATCACCGAGTGGCTTCTGCGCTTCGAGGAAGCTCGACTGGGCCGTTCCATACCGCAAGAAGTCATCGCTTGCCGGGAAGGTGCTGATTTAGGCTCTGTCTGGCAAAAATATTTTGATGAACGCAAAGTCAATTTGCTGAAGCTTGAAGAACTGGAAAAATCAATAGACGATCTCATTGTGAAGATAATCTCAAGACAAGCCGAACTGACTTTCCAGGAAAAGGAACAATTGGTTAATTGGTTGGCGCATCATCAGCACAAACAAAAATCAAATATGCTTGGCCCTAATGACTTTGAAACCTTTGAACAACTAATTGAAGCGTTTAGTTGCTCAACTCTTAGTTCTCGATCAATAAAATGAGATTGCGTCAGGATGTCTAAATAGTTTGAGTGGAAATTTGACTCATTCATCCCTTATAGGGGATAGCGATTTTTTCTTCCCAAGCTATTTGCTTAGAGCCTGAATTGATTCTTTTAATGCAGCCAATACGGTCAACATATCGCGCTCGTATACATAACCCATGTGGCTGATGCGGAAGATTTTTCCTTTTAGATCTTCTTGCCCATCGGCAACAGTAATTTTGAATTTGTCCTTTAGCTCTTTGCGAATTGCATCAACCGAAATATTATCCGGTGGCAAAATGGCCGTGACAGAGGGGCTTGCACAACTTTCGTCGGCTAGCAATTTCAGACCCAGCGCCTTAGCACCAGCACGCAGTGTATCGCGCAACTTCTTGTGACGAGCATAGCAAGCCTCTTTTCCTTCTTCTTTGATTAGCTTGAGGGAAGCGTTGAGTGCAAGAATTAAAGAAACATTTGGCGTGAACGGAGTCGTATCAGCGTCAATTGATTTTTTCTGTTTAGCAAAATCAAAATAAAAACGCGGGTTCTTGCATTTTGTACTGGCTTCCCAAGCTTTGGGGCTGACAAAAACAAATGAGAGTCCTGGTGGCAGCATCATAGCCTTCTGGCTGCCGGAGATCAACAAATCTACTTTCCATTTGTCAATTGGCAAAGCCGTGGCCCCAAAACTTGTCACTGCATCAACAATCGAAAGAGCGCCATGCTCGGAAACCAGTTGTGCCAACTTTTCCAGATCGTTTATCACACCAGTGGAAGTCTCGTTGTGTGTGATTGTCACGGCTTTAATTGATTTGCCGGTATCGCTTGCCAATTTTTTCTTCAATACTTCCGGTTCAATACAATGACCTGGTTGAACATTTACTCGTTCAACTTTGGCACCAAAAGCCTCGGCAATTTTTGCCCAGCGTTCGCCAAATACACCACAAATCAAACTGAGTACATGATCGCCTGGATTAATTGTGTTGGCAATTGCTGCTTCCATGGCGCCTGTACCAGATGCTGTCAAAACAAACACGTCGTTACTTGTATCAGCTAACCATTTGAGATCGGCTACAACCTCATGCAAAACCTTTGAAAGTTCTTGAGAACGATGCCCAATTGGCTGACGGGAAACCTGAGCTAAGACAGGATCCGGCACCGGCGTCGGTCCCGGAATCAAAAGCAGTTCTCTTGGCGGCATCGCAAATCTCCGGATGGCTAGAAAAGACATAGACATAGTAGCACTGCTTTTAGCTATCTAGTACTCTTCGCGCACCCGTTCGACATCGTTCTTAATCCAGTTATATCCAGGAACCACGTGGTGCCCAGCAACATAATCGGCTTCGTAAGTGACAACTTGCCTTTGAGATTTCGCTGGGAAAGTCAGACCAACGTTTCCATCCAAAGACATAACGGCAGACATAAGTGATTCTTGAAATTCATAATTTCCATCCACGGATATGATGCGAGCTGAGATGCTGCGGTTGCGCTTAACCGTAATTGCCACTGTCGCTTTGCCTGGACGTCGAGCAATTTTGCTCCAGCGTTGATAAATTGCCGACGATAATTGTCTGTGCCATGCTTCCCAGGCTAACTGCATTTCGCGCGAGCCGCGCTCGGCTTCCTCGTCAAAATGTTTTGCCGGAGCAATTGTAAAATTGTCTGGACGCACCACTCCTGAGCGCAATCCTCCTTGATCGTTTATCTTGCCTTGCAACGGTGGCGCTACGGAAATTTGATCGGACGTTGGTTTGCCCGCGCTGAAATTAGCTGCGGGTCTGGCAATGCGCAACGATCTGGGTGGAGCCGGCTGCACTGGTGGGCTTGAATTGTGTTGGATATGACCTTGCAGCATTTGTGCCGCAAGTGGATAGTTTGATGAGGCAGCCAGTGTCACCATGCAAAAAATCAAAAGTCCTAGTATTCTCGGATAATTCATTTCCCTACGTTTCATAATCCCTCTCCCAGATTTCCCAGATTCCAGATCCCTAGATTCCTCCAAACAATAAACCAACCGCGCCACCAAATAAGGCGCCTTTCTTCAGGCTGCCACCATTGGCGCGATTCATCATGGCCCCCATTGCTGCGCCGGCAATGCCATCAGTAATTACACGTTTGATTCGTCTGTTTCCTCTCAGCGGCTGATCGCCACCGCGGAAAAATTGTGGTGCTAACATCAGTGCTCCCAATCCTAAACCGGCAGCAGGTAAGTACGATGCCAGACCAGAGCCTGAGGAAAGAGAACCATAGCCGCGCTCAAGACCCATCGGTTCGGATGCAAGATCGCCACCACTAAATGGCACTATCTCGCCGGCTTGATCGGAAGTATCCTGAGATTGTGAATTGCCATAACCACCGTATCCTCTGTATCCACCGAAGTCATCGGACTGTTGGGGATACCTGGACGGAGCGGTGCGCGGCGCATTGGCCATTTGATGTGATTTGGAAGTTGCTGTTTGGCTTAAGTCTGTTAAGGCTTGTCTATAAGATGAATTATTCGGATCAATGGCAATTGCCTTTTGCAGATGATTACGTGCCGCGTCCAAATTACCGCGATTGGGGCTTGCGGAATTCTTGCCTCTCCAGGCTTGTGCTAGTGCGTAGTGCACATCCGGATCGTTAGGTGTTTGCGCTACCACTTGATTCAATTTCAATATGGCTTGGTCATAATTTCCACGTTGAAAATCTGCTGCTGCTTGGGCTGCAAGTTGCTTGAGGCTATCGTGCTGCTTTTTGGCATTCTGAGCACTAACTTCGGCTTGCTTGGCTAAAGTTTCACGAGTCTTTTGCTCTTGCATTTTGGCTTTCATCGAAGCCACGGCTTGGCGAATTTCGTTGTCACCTTGGTTAGCACCCTGAGCGGTTTGATAGTAATTCAAAGCCTTACTGTAATTGCCTTCACCTTCGGCAATTGCCCCAAGGTTATAGTTGGCATCAGCATTTTTCGGATCAGTTGCCAGCACTTGTCTAAAAAGACTGCTTGCCGCTGTTATGTCTCCTTTGGCATATAAATCGGTGGCGCGAGCCAGAAGTGTTTGTGTCCGATCGCTTGGCCGATCATTTGAATAGTATCTGTCCGAATCATAACCTGTGCCCACGCCGGAGTTTACGATTTCTGGCGGCTGAACGATTTTATTAATCTCGGAAGTATCCAGTTGCGGGGCAATCGCCGGCTGCAATTTGTTGTGAGCCGTGAGGTCCAATTGCTTGGCTATGGCTTCCATGCGACTGTTTTTGTCCGCAGTTTGCACTTTGCCAAAGACTGTTTTCTCCAGATTCTCAAGCCGCTCATCAGGGCTCAAGTTGGGATAATCCTGACCAAACACTGATTCTTCAAACTTGGTAAGGTTAGCTTGAGAGCCGAGCATCTCTTGCTTCTTGTTGCTCGCCAGAACCGGTTGGGCCTCGCTCACTAAGAGCCCGACGCTCAAAAAGCTGCTGCTTAATAGAAGGGATTGCCCAACGCAAATTAGGTTACGCCCTAGCCAAAATGATAGCCTCATTTCTTTTTCCCCGGTCATCCATAGAGACATCGACGACGGGTTGAGAAAAGTGTTTCCGACTTTTGCCAGAATTTATTGAACTTTATTACTAGTTTATTTTTGCCTTGCCTGCCCAAACGTAGCGCTTTAGCAGGGGGGCTGGGCGGAAGCGCTCGCCGTGGGTTTTGAAGTTTGCCTCAAGCTTTTCCAGGCATTGGGCCAGACCCATGTCTTCTGCCAGGGCTAAGGGACCCTTGCGCATGCCAAGCCCAGCCATCAAGGCTTTATCCAAATCCTCGACTTTGCAGATGCTTTCCTGCAAGGCAAGAAAGGCCTCATTAATCATGGGCAGGAACAAACGCTCGGCGCTAAAGTCCTGAGTGGATTTTTCTTTTGCTGGTTTGTTAGGATTTTTATTCAGTTCGGCAACCAATTCTTGAATTTGCGGATTAATGCCCGTCTTCTTGCGTGTTTCCGGATCGTACAAATAAAATCCAGCTTGTGTCTTTTGCCCAAGAATTTTTCTTTCCACCATCGCCTCAATAATTGGTGCGGGGCGGAAGCGCTCGCCATATTCTTGGAAATTAAATTGCGCCACTGCCAGGCCAATGTCTGCACCGTTCATATCACGCAAAGCCAAAGGACCGATTGGTACAACATAATCTACAGCGGCTTGATCAATTTGCTCGGCAGTCGCGACACCTTCTTGCAAGCACCAAAGCGCTTCATTCATGTAACGACCTAAAAGACGATTGACCAAAAACGATGCGCACTCTTCGACACGCACAGAAAGCTTGCCCAGACTCTCGGCAAAAGCTAAACACGTTTCTATCGTTTGCTCATCTGTTTGCAATGCTGGTATCACTTCCACCAATTTCATCAAATGTGCTGGGTTGAAAAAGTGCAGGCCAATAACTTTATTTGGGCGCTTAGTGAAAGAAGCTAATTGTGTGATGGAAAGACTGGAAGTATTAGTGGCAATGATTGCCTGTTCTGGCAATTCGCGGTCGAGCTCGGTCAAGACGGCTCTCTTGATCTCGAGCACCTCTGGCACCGCCTCAATTACCAGATCGACATCCTTGAGACTTTTGGGATCGCAACTTGCGGTAATCAAGGCCCGCTTGAGCTGAGCCTCTTCAACCGAAAGTCCCTTTTTGACTTTCGATTCAAAAATGCGATCGATTTTGGTTAAGCCACCAAAAACGGTTTTTTCATCGACGTCTTTTAGTACACAAGCAATGTTCGCGCTTGCCACCGCGGCTGCAATAGAGGCACCCATTGTTCCGGCACCGATAACGGCAACTTTTTTGATTTCTTGAATCATTACATCCGATCCTTGACTACTCTTTCTGTCTAGCGTGTGAATCATTTTCGTCCGACCTGCTTTCCGTCTGCTTCTTTTGCTGTCTGGTCATTTGGTTTTCTGGCAAGCACCGCCCCTTGGCTACTAATTCGCTAGAGTGGCAGCTGACCAAATTACTTTCTCAAAAATAACTTTGCCAGAGGTGAGCCAGGAAAAACAGTTATAGAAATTAACCACTTGGAAAGTCGCCTGCCATCGGAATCTTGGTAACCATTCGCTAGAATGAAATACCGCATGGATGGTTACCTATGGAACCCTTTTTAATCATCGCTTTCGAGCTGGCAATTCTCTCCTTCATTTTTTGGTATATGTTCTTGCGCGGCCAAAAGCGCCCGGAAGTAAAGCGCGGACTGTGGGGGAAATATCCCGAAGCGAAGCAAAACGCTTTGACTCTCGGTCAACCTTCGGGACAATTCACAGGTGCTCAAGACAGTCAGTCACTCTACAGCACGACCGAGAAAGAGACACTTTCACGATGACATTGCCGGATAGTGCTTCTCAGATTGATACCACCGCCGCATCTGTACCTGTTGAGCAAAAGCAAGTACTTTTACATGTACAGGACGTAAAAAAACATTTTCCAATCCGCAAGGGATTTTTCAATCGCCAAGTTGGTGCGGTCCGGGCGATTGATGGAGTTAGTTTGGATGTTTTTGCCGGCGAAACCCTTGGTTTGGTTGGGGAGTCCGGTTGCGGTAAATCGACTCTTGGCAGAGTGATTTTGCGCTTGTTGCCGGCCAGTGCAGGCTCAGTCAATTTTGCTGGTGTTGATGTCTTGAATTGCGATGCCAAAGCATTAAAACAATTGCGCTCGCAAATGCAAATAGTTTTTCAAAATCCATATGCCAGTTTGGACCCGCGCATGACTGTTGGGCAAATAATTGCCGAGCCACTTGAAGTGCATAAAGTAGCCAGCGGTAAAGCCCTCAAAGATCAAGTGCGTGGACTGATGGATTTAGTTGGTTTATCCAAGGATATGATCGATCGTTATCCGCATGAATTCTCTGGCGGACAACGTCAGCGTGTTGGCATTGCCCGCGCGCTTGCTCTGCGTCCTCGTCTGATCGTAGCCGACGAGCCGGTGTCCGCCTTGGATGTATCCGTGCAAGCCCAAATTCTCAATTTGTTGCAGGACTTGGGCAAATCACTCAAGCTTACTTATTTGTTCATTGCCCACAATTTGGACGTGGTGCGTTACATCAGCAATCGCATTGCAGTTATGTATCTGGGCAAAATTGTCGAGCTTGGTGCTTGCGAGGATGTTTACAAAAAACCATTGCATCCGTATTCGCAAGCATTGATAAGCGCTGCTCCCATTCCTGATCCGAATTATGATCGTTCTAGTCGAATAATTTTGAAAGGCGATTTGCCTAGTCCGGCTGATCCACCTCCGGGATGTGCGTTCCATACGCGCTGCCCGATTGTCCAGGACCGGTGCAAACAAGAAGTGCCTGAGTTGCGTGAAATAATTCCGGGCCATTATTCTGCCTGCCACTTTGCGGAGACTCTTCTATGAAGCGTATTCATCATACTGCCGTAATTTGTTCTGACTATAAAACTTCCAAGCACTTTTATGTTGATGTCTTGGGATTTTCTGTAATCAAAGAAACTTATCGCCAAGAGCGTGACAGCTATAAGTTAGATCTACGCGTTGGTGCGGAAGATCAAATTGAACTTTTTTCCTTTCCTAATCCGCCAAGACGTGTCTCAAATCCTGAAGCTTGTGGCCTTAGACATCTGGCGTTTGAAGTGGATGATATTGAGCAAAAGTTTGCTGAACTGAAGTCGAAGGGTTTGACTCTGGAAGATATTCGCTTGGATGAAATTACCGGCAAGCGATTTACTTTCTTCCGTGACCCGGATGATCTGCCGCTGGAAATCTACGAGCAATAAGTTTGAGTGGCAAAAATGCTAATTGCATTGCTGACTCAGGGGGATCGATTTTGGTCTATACCCTATACACCATAATTTATGGCTTATAGGGTATATTTGACGGCGTATACGCCGTCAAACAAAAACACATGCCCAGGGTTTGCCCAAATACATTATCAAAGACGTAACCCTTATGAGGTTAACGGTGTAATCTTACCGGCAGTGTCATACCAATTAGCTGCAAATATGCCGGACTCGGCAATGTCGTCGAAGACAGCAAACAAACATTGACTGGCCTTTGCCTTGGCGCCTGCCAAAAGTGGCTCCGTCCAGGCTCTCAGAGTGGCCATTCGTCCTGAGTTCAATGTCACCACCCAAATTGGAAAACCGCTTTGCAGAAATCGGCGTAATTTGGGTTCCCAATGTTTTCCTTGACGCAAATTGCCGGTGTCGACCTCTAAGAGTGCAATCATTTTCTCTTTACCCGGAAAAGTATAGGAAATGGTGGCATCTGCTACTTGATTGTTGGCTGATTGACTATCAAGCGGTCTTGCCAAATATGCTCCACCGCTTTGCCATTCATATTCGGAGATCAGTTTTTTTCTTTGAGCCTCTTCCAGTGCTAAACGCATATCGACAAGTTTCAAAAGATGTTCAACGTGATAGGTATGCGGTGGGCCATAGGCGATTTCGTCAGAGGAAATATTGGCGTATCGTTCCAATTCGCGAGTCGCCAACTGTGTCAAGTAAAAGACATATTCCGGTCGACCGCGGCCCTCTATGCGCTCGCTGGCTTGCGCTCCTAGAATTCCGCCTTGCTTGAGCTTGCGGATGCGCTTGCGGGACGTTTCATAAGTAACGTCAGGGAAACACAGCCGAGCCAATTGTGTTGAGGTCATAGCCCTGTGCAAATGAATTTGGCTGAGCGCCTCAATGTCCCTAGGCGTAAGCTGTAAGATTGGCCGCTTTGCTTTTGATTTCAAAGGTTTGCCCAACATGCGCATTCCCCAGTTGCCTACCCCATAAATAAAATTGTAAGTGGATCGATTCCGTTTTGGATCAATTGTGATCAATCGTGATCGATCCTGCTTACCATTGAAAATGGGTTATGCTGGGCGCCGCCTTTTGGGTTTGTTGACGAAATGTATTTCAATTCTTTTGTTCAATGCGTATGCAATTCTACCTAGCATCGTCAATGAATGCCCATGATAATCGGCATCCTCCAATCGTGATATCACCGATGGAGTTGTGCCGATTAGTTTTGCCAGCTGCGCTTGTGTCAGCTTGGCGCGTTCCCTGAGATCGTAGATTTTTTGTGCAATATCCAAATTGACGAGTTCATTTGCTATGAATTCTTCCGCCTTCGGATAATCCTTCGGGAAATTCTCACGAAAGAATTCAGCAACTTTAGAGTGTCTAGGCTTCTTTGATTTCATAATACCCTCAACTGAGAAATGTGGCCGTGCTTGAACGGATCAGAGAGAAACAGTGTCTTATGTTGTATTGCTAATTCAATTGCTGTTGGTGGAATTTCTCTTTCTTTGATTAAGCCATGGCTTACAACAACAGCTTGGGTGCCATGAAAGAAATAGAGCAGTCGATATTGGGTGGTACGATACCTCGTTCTTAGTTCATAAATTCCGCTGCCTAAATTCTCACAATGTGGTCGCCTCAATTCGTGTCCCAATCTTTCAAGCAACTGTAGGCGAGAGTTAAGCTTGGCCCTTGCTTTGACCGAAATATTGGCGAAGAATTCCTTTGCTGGAATTGCGCCATCGTTGTCCTTGAAGAAGATAATCGTGACCGCTGACATCTATTATACTCCTCATTTCGCAATATTGCGAAGCCGATTTCTTTGGCGTGCTGTCAAGTGACGCCAAAGAATCTATTTGCCCTGCTATTTAATAAGACGGAGAAGCCACCAAAAAGTTCAAATTTGAGCAGTGGAATTAATATTGCCGAGGGCCGGGTACATTAACGCGCCCAGCACTCGGCCGAATAAGTTTGTGAAAGACCGTTGGGTCTTAGAACTAATATTGATTGATCTTATAGTTCTATTTTTTTGTTAGCGCCGATTTGTTGGGCGAAGTTGTCGTCCGGGTGACGGAAACGGTTGTGATCCAGATTCAAACTTGTCACTGGTGGACGTTGTGGTGGCACGCCGGCTTGTGATTGAATCACGTCGCTTAGTGTTTGACCACTGGCCATTGTCTGTCCAATTTGGTTATTGGTAGATTGGACACGAGCAGCTAACAACGATTGCGCGTCACTGGCGGAGACACCTGCATGTGAGGCTTGCGCAACTTCGGCAACTGGTGTGGCAGCTGGTGCGGCATCAGATGTGGCTGCGCCAATTTCCTTGCCGCATTCGATGCAGAAGCGTCCTTTGCCAGCTGCTTGCCAGCAATGTGGGCAAGTGCGCAAGTTTGCCGCTTGTGCAGGGGCTTGAACTTCAGATCTGACATTTGATACCGGAGGTTCATGAACTTGCGGATCATATGTAGTGGTTTGCGTATTGGCTTGGACAGCTGTGTCTTGAGCAAGAGCGTTTGGATTAACTTGCGCTGCGGTACCAACTTCTTGTGTCATGCCATTTCGTGATGGTGGCACGAGCATTTGTTGGGCTTGGGCAAAAGCCGGCGCTTGTTGCTGAGAGCTATCGCCCTGAGCCGCTTGTGCTTGCGCATGAGCATTTGCCTCAGCGCGGCTGGACATGTTGTGCATCAAGTGCATGCGAGCAATTTCTTCAATACCACGCAAGTCAACCATGAGCGGTTTGATTTCACCGTGCTCACTGTCACCGGCTGGTGCTAAGAACACAAGGGCGTGGTGCTTTTCCATCCGCTTGATAGAGTCTTGATCAATTCGTGGTACCACTTGTTGTGAGTGGATTCTTCTCCATGCAATCGGGAAAATATTCGAGCCGTCAAATTGGTCGGCAATACCCGGAACAATTACAGCATGTTTACCAATTTCATCCGAGAAGAACTTCGAGGTTGATTCGTCTGCGTTGTGCAAACAAATACGTATGGCTGAGTTGGAGAAGATTGTCTTCAATTCAGCCGCTCCACCGGATGTGGGGTCGGCACCAACTTTGCCAGCAATCTGGCTGATGTTTTGCAAGATAATTGCCAAACCGCCATTAGCACCACGGACGATAGCAGATAAACGACCAGCCATGTCGATGTTCAATGTTTGGTACTCGTCGAAGAAGGCAAACAATGGCAGAACTGAGGCTGTACCATAACGTGTATGGAGGGCTTGTTCCATCTGGTAGACAAAGCAAGCTGCCAAAGATTCTGCGTCCGGACCCAATGAGGCTGGAGCGCCGAAAATAAGCACTGTCGGTTTGTGCATGGAGATCTTCAAGTTGACGTTTGATTCTTCTGTCACCTTGAGAATGAACTTGTTCTTGAACATGCGCAGACGTCCACGCACACCTTGAATGTTGTTGTTGAAGTCGCTATTGCTTTGAATCAGCTGACTCAAAGTACCGTTAACTTTGCTGAATTCTTTTGGTTCAACTTCCGGATTGGTCTTTGCCCGGCGCAACGATTCAACAATATTGTCACGGCTATAAACAAGCTCCATCAAGCCACGTGGATTGCATGGCAGTTCATTGAACTCGCAAGCTGCACCGGCTTCATCACGATTGATGACTTCGACGGCTCCCCATTTGAGCAGGCGGGCCATGGCTTCGATATAACCAAAGTCGCGTTCTGCCCAGTGCTGTTGTTCCGCTTCCAGCGAGTTAACATCCTGCACAATAGAAGATGCAAACTGAGTCGGATCGGCTTCGAGCGGATTCCAGTGAATGGACGCTTCTTCATCCAAGGGGTTGAAATAGAGTGTTTCAAAACCAGCTTGTTTCGCTTCCGGCAACACTGTGTACTTGAAGCCTTCTTTCTTTTGGTCCAGGTTCGGATCGTTAGCCTTAGCTTCCAAAGCAATGATTACGCATGGCTTGGCTAACATGGCCTTGATCACAGCCCGCATCAATGTTGTTTTACCGGAACCGGATGGTGCTACCAGGAACATATTTTTGTTTGGCAATCTGCCAAGCGGAATGGTGACCGGCAATTGTGTGCGAGCCATAAATCCAAAAGGTAGCACAATACCATCTTGTTCAGTCCAAGTCGCACTGGGGTTTACTTTGCCCCAGCGACCATGCCGTCTTAGGTTGGGTGGACACAAAAATGATTTTTGATATTCATTAGGACTCATCAAACCGGAAGGCGGATTGAAGGTTTTAATTGTTTGCCAGGGGAAGAGACGCTTCTTGTGAGCAGCAGCAATAATAATTGCCAATAAAACTAATGATGGCAACAAGATGGCAACTGAGGTTGAATCCAAAAATGCATGTGACTTAGTTCTCATGCCACCAGATTCTGGAGTGGAATTGGCTGCATAGAAACGCATTGATTTTGCCTGCGCTGGTGTTGCTTGTGCTGGAGCCGTTTGACCTTGGGTCAACATCTTGGCGCCTGGCATGATTAATGGATTCCCGCCGCTTTGTTCTTGCGGTGCGGTAGGCAATGTACTAGTTGGTATACCCGCTTGTGTAACGGTTTCTACTCCAGGTTGTCCAACCGGAGCCCCGGCTTGACCTTGGGAATCACCACCTTGAACCAGAGGTTGTCCGGCAATCATTGGTTGAGCGGATTGTTGTTGAGCCGGTGCCATCTGCCCTGGCGCTAAGTAAACACCAGTATCAGAAATGCGTGCCTTGCCAGCAATTGCTGCGCCACCACCGTCGGTGCCACTATTAGGATTGGCAATGCCGGAAACTGTACCTTGCGGTGCAGCCGTCATCTGAGGATAACTAGGCGTAACAATGTATTGACCTTGTTGCATTTGCACGCGGCGCTCATACTCCTTGGCAGAAACGATTTCGCCAGTTTCGGAGTTCTTGTAGCGTGCAATCACGCCGCGATCGTTAATTTGTGCTCTCCAAGCCATTAGCTCTTTTGACCTCCCTCGGAAATGCCAACAATGCGCATGCCATCTTTGCTCAACCGTACCAAATATTCAAGATGGACATTACGAACAGATGAACCTTTTTCTGGAACTGCAAGCGTTTGTATACCAGTAACGAAAACTACAACTGCACCATCAGCTTGCGGGTGCCCAGCTAAAATTTGAATCGGCTTGAATGAACTTTTTACGCCAGATTCGTCAATTTGTTTTTCAATCTCAGATGTCCAGACATTTTGGCGATAAGCTGCCGCTACTTCTGGTGACATATAAGCGATAGCCTTTTCTTGGTTACCGCGCGCAGAGCCTGCGCTCAAGTCCCAAGCAATCGGTAGCCATTGTTCAATGAAGGCTTTGGCGGAGTTCGGGTCGGTAGTAGCTCCTGCTGCTTGGGCCGAGCCGGCAGTGGTATCACTGGCATAACCTTCGTTTGGATATCGCGAGTCTGATTGTCTGGCACCGGAAATTCTTTGACCGCCACCGGTTACATCCGGATCGCTCATCCATTTTTGACGTGGACGACTATGCGTTGGTTCTGGTGTGGGCATGAGCAAGAGGGTGAAGAATATTCCTGCCATCAGTCCTGCTAATCCAACCATGATTAGCGTCATACGATATTTTTGGCCGGCTTGATAGTCAAACATTTTTTAGCCCACCTTTAATAACTGGGGACTGAAGGTTTGCGGCGTTATACCTTGAGCAAGTAAGTGACATGCCCAGCGTGAATCACCATTACAAAGCTCGGTCATGCGCGCGCGCATCGGCTGATCGGAGTTTGGTTCTGTAGTTGCTACCCAGTACATGAAACGGGGGACAACCAACTTAACCACACCGCGCGACATCTTGTGATAAATCAAGAATGCTTCCGAGTATTCTCTGTTTTTACGAGTTAAATGTCCGATGGAGGACATCTCAGCCGGTGTCAGTCCGCAAGCATCTTTGATAAGCTCAAAGTTTGCCGGGTCATTACCCAAGATAATTTTGATTGAGCTATTGCTGGCTAGTGTGCGCGCTCTGTCGTCACGCAAAAGGTCACCGAGCTCTTGCGATATGCCAATGAACAATAGACCTAAGTGTCGGCTGGTGCGTGATGCATCTTCAACCAAAGTCTTTCCGCCTTCGTAGCGCAAAAGTCTCCACAATTCGTCTATACAGAAGACAAATCGTGCTGGTTTGCCTTTCTTCATTTGCTCAAGCTTGTGAGCTGCCGCCCGTCTCAAGACAAAGTCGGAAACAAACAAAGTAACTACTGCTTCCAAAGTCTTATCGTGAGAAAGTTCGGATGTGTCGAAAACCATGATTTGCGAATCCATCGGAATGGATGTCGGTCCATCGAAGAGTTTGCCAAAGATAGCACCCTTGCAATAAAGTCCCAAACGGCTTGCTAGATCATCGGAAACATCACCGCGACGCGAACCTTTGCATTTTGCTGCTTCTTCTTTCAACCAGAAAACCAAATCAGATTCTGTCGGTATGCGGTTCTCAGCTGCGCAACTCTTATAGATATGTTGAATGCCTTGCATGAGCAAAGGTTTTTCATCTTTAGTCATAGCTTGCTCACCACTTTCGCCCAGCATGACGGAGTGGAAGTTCAACAATTTGATGATGTGTGACTCCGGTGGATTAGCCGGATCAATTGCCTTGCCATCGGCACCCATTGGTGGCAAATCGTATAAGTTGATTGTTACCGATCCATCCGGACCAAGCCGAATGTAAGCCGCATTGTCATAGACTTCGGTAATCAACTTATAACTGCCGGAACGGTCGATGATCACTGCCTTGGCGCCAGCCAAAGTTTTCATTTGAATGATTTGCTGGGCCACCATGGATTTACCTTCACCAGGTTGACCGAAGACAATGCAAAGGGCATTCGGTAATTTTTCATCATAAGCATTGAGGAATACCGGTTCCAAAGTTTCTTTGGAGAAACCAAGCCAATCACCTTGCTCGGATCCTAATTTGGCATGAACAAAGGGGAATGAATTGCGCAAGGTTGGTGTGCGAACTGCCTTGCCGCGACGCGTAACGTCTACACCAAGACCGATCAGGCTGCCGACGAAGAGTTGCTTTTGTTCATGATGACCGACGACAAAGCGTGCTCCACGACATTGGGCAGCAGCTGATCGCACAAGTTCAGTATTGCGATTGAGCTCGTCTAAGGTTTCGGAATTGATCGTGAAGTAAATGGCATTGTTGAACACTTCCATATTGGTGGTGTACAGTTCAGATCCGATGCTGGCTGCTTCTTGAGCTTTCTCAGCTTCTTCTTGGTTTGGTGCAGAGCGTGGACCCATCAGACCCTGATAAGTGTTGGCTGTTGCTTGAGCTTGTTTGCGTTGCAAGCGCTTTCTAAAGATTTCTTTGTCCAGCTTGTGAGCAAAAATGTTTAAGCGCCATTCGCAGTTGAGGCGAAGCAATGGTTGCAACCAAAGCGGTGCCGTCCGCTCAGGTAAGCGGTTCATATAAAGTGTACGGCTGTATCTTCCAACTGCTTCTTCACCTTCAGCACCTTGGTGCGATAGATCGGAAATGAAGGCATAGTCCGGATGACTAAAGTCATAACAAGATTCTGTTAACTGCTGACGCAAGGTTGGCGGATCCATGTCTGGGAAAATCCGTCGTATCGATTCCGGCACCGTCTCTTGTTTCGGGCGCATTGGTATCGGTAGATCGTCTGTCTTTTGTTGATCGTGCTCAGGATTTAGCTCGCGATAGAGCATGCGGAAATATTCCAGAGCAGAAATTGGTCTGGCTGTAATTGAACAATGGTTGAGCTGGGCAATATGTCCGTGCGAACGTTGAATCAAGGTCGTGACATTTTTTGCATGCTGTCCAGTCGATTGTCTTGATCCTTGGCTGTTGAATGTATCAAGAATTTGATTGACGGTCGACTCGAGTATGCCTTGTTTCGGCAAGCGCTCTTTGGGCGGACGATAACAGAAGGTAACAAAGAACTTGAGTTCCGGAATAAAGTTTTTGGACAACAAGAATGCTTCGTCGTTTTCCACACCGCGGGCGACGTATTTCAAAAACTCATCATCAACCACTTCAACCGGATGGCGAGAGAAATATTCGCGCTTGCCGATGTTGTGGCAAACAACAGTTAATTGTACTGAGGTGTCTACTGCATTGAGGAAGCCGGTAAAGTGATTCATCAAGGAAACCAGGCGTACTTCATCAAATCCAGAAACGTGAACACCATCAAGTTCAAAGCAGCAGCGATAGCTGCCATCTTTCAAAACAATTGTGCCGATGCCTGTAGCATCGTCTTGGAACATATCCCAAAGAGGCAGAAGTCCGGCAGCCGATGAATGCGGTCTTGGCACAGCACCGACAGGAAGTTTAGCTAAAGCGCTTGTGGAAACTGAGTCGTTTTCCGAATTGCCTTTGGCCCAAGGCAAGATACCTAAGAGGCTATTGCCTTGCAGTCTGTTTTCTTTCGATTGTGATCTGAGAATTGATCTGGCGTCCATAATCTGCTACTCGGTGAAGGGAACTAGGGTTTCGTCTGTCAAAAAGCGGGTTGGTGTTGGGTCTGGTCCGGGAATGTAAATGTGCGTGGAGAAAAAGAAATTGAGGGCGTTTTCCAAGGCTCCAGTTGAATTGTTGAGAGTGAATAAGCAATACACTGGTCCAATTAACATGATCAGGATTGTCAGATCCAAACGCAGGTCTTGTCCGCAAACATGTACTGGGCTCATCCAGGAATAAAGCTGTGTACCAACCAAAAGGCTTAAGAGAAGGGCGATGAGCTGGTCATAGCGCAAGCCAAACAACTTTGGTTGGTCTTCGAGATTTAGAGGTGTAATGTCTTCCATAGTAGTCCCCTAAGAAACCTTGAGCATTGAATCTTCTTCATCGCTCATGAAAAGTGATTCCACCAAATGTGGTGGTAAAGCTTGAGGCTCCGCATTGCGAGCAAAGGCTTTCGCGCGCTGCAAGTCAACTAACTCTTGCGGTAAGCGAGAAACGCTTGTTACTTGATCAAAGTGGCTAATTGCCTTCTGAAAGAATTTGAGCTGACGATAAATTTCGCCCAGCAAATAGTGATAGTAGGCAACTAAGCTTACATACTGTTCGTCCGCCAGAGCTGCTAAAAGTTCTGTAACCGCAAGCTCCAACCAACGCGTGTCTGCCTTGCCAGACTCACGGGTGCATCGATAGCCTTCTAATGCCAGCAACGCCAGATCATATCTGTGGGCGTCCATTTGCCGTCCGCATAGAATTGCATGAGCAAATAATTTTGAGTATTCAGTATCGGGCGACTGCGGTACGAGCTTGGGATTATAAGGATGTATGTTGAAAAAGGTGGACCACCAGGTGAATTGGCAGCCGGGACACATTGCCACCATTGCTGCTCTGAATTTGGCATCGGGAAAGAGGCGGCCTAAGTCAGTTTCAATCCGAGTTTCCGTTGTGATTTTCGGCAGATTGGACAAAAACGACGTAGAAAAAATGCAATTGCATTTGGGACAAACTACGCTTGTCTCTTTTAGGCTAAATTCGTTAGTCGGCTCTTTTGTGTGCATTGGTCTTCGCCAGTTAGAATCTGTTATGCACAAGCTTAGGACTTACTTATCTCCAGGTAAATCGGGGGAAATCCCATAAGAGTGGGAATTTGCCCATCCAGAGAGGAATTGCCTGGGGAAAATACGAAATAGCTTGAAATTCAAGCCGGACAAATGGTCCTAATCCTAGGTCCAAAGGTGAGGCATGCTAGTTCTAAATTGATCAAGCGACTGAGCATCATTGATGTTCACCCCGGCAGTGTTCATTGCGCTAACCACCTGACGAGCATTGACCTTGGTGATTTTTTCTTGGTGTCTAATCAATTTGCCAGGAGCGCCGCTTGGCAGATTGGGGGACTGTACTCCCCAGTGGTTCGAAACGGTCTGCAACCAAGCTTTGGATTGTTCAACTGTTTGATTCGGGTTCTGTTGCAGAAGCTCAGCATGCACCTCATAGACGACTCCTGCTGTGCCTTCCGGCGCGATATGGTGCATATCGAGAATTTGCTGCACAAATTCTGCATTTTTACTGTGAGCGACAGAAGCAATCAGTGACACTCTTTGTGTGGCAGTTGCATTAGGATACAAACTGTCAACTTCTTTGGTGACTAGAGCTCCCATTTCTGGAATGACAATTTGTTGCTCGCCCTTGCCCAAAATTTTGACGTTATCATTACCATAAGAGTTCATGTTGGCGGCACTGTCCTTAATGCCCAATTTTTCCAAGTGACTCTTGATGGCAGCAAACTTAGTGCTTTCAGGCGAGTAGTCGTTTATCGGATCGCCATATAAACCATGTATGGCACCGGCCAGTTCTGGGGTATATGCGCCGCCTAATTCCCGTGCTAAGTACTGGTCATAACCATTACCTTTCTTGCCGGCCATGTAAGCCTGTGAATCTAATATGCCGGCTTTAAACATGTTCTTTGCTAGCTTTGCCTGGCCATAGGCGCTATCTTCAAAGCGTATGCCTTTTCTGGCTAATCGTGCCGCATAAAACTTTTCCTCGGCTGTTTCCGGTTTGTCAAATCCATAAGCTATAGCAGATACGCGCTTCGCTTCATCTGCTTCTTCACCGGTAAAGCTGGCCATCCCGCTCACAATGTCGTTGCGCTCCGCATCCTCGTCGCTTGCATTTTCACTGCGGTGGTACGAAATACCGTCTTTGCTACCGCTGAATTCGTCCTTTCCGTTTTTGCTCCACTTTCTAATCCGCTTGTTGGCAAGCACAGCCTTTGCATTGCCGGCAATGGCTCCTTTTTTATCGTTATCACTTGCAAGTTTGCCGGTGCCGGACCATGGGCTTTGCCATGGATTCGGATCTGGTATTTTTGGCAGTCCAGCTATATTGGCTTGACCTGGATTTATGCCCAGATTACCTTGTGCACCGGCTCCTGCTATGTTCACTCCAGCACCAAGCTGTCCTTGTCCATTGGCCATTTGACCTTGTGCCATATTTAGTTGTTGTCCCTGCTGGTTCTGGGCAGCAGCGGCTTGCGCATTTTGTGCCTGTGCGTTTTGTGCTTGCGCATTTTGATTGTTTGCGTTCTGCACGTTGAGATTGGCACCACCAGCAGCTTGAGCGCCAGCGGCTGGTCCTCCTAGCCCGTTTAATTGTGGCGTTGACGTAGACATTGTAGAAAGCCCCGGTGGTCCGCTTCCAGGAAGGTGGGGTTCCAGCTTACTTGTTATTGCATTGCCCACAAACTCCATGCCTTCAGCAACTTTGCCGAGAAGATCTCTCGGGTTGAGGAAAGGAGAAGTTGGTTCAATTACACCAGCCATTTGGAAAGCCGGTGCATAAAGCATTAGGGTAAGGGCCCCAATAGCAATCAAGATTTTTCCCCAGGGCTCGTAATCGGAGTTCATTACAATGACCAGGATTCTCAGGCATCCAATCCAGAAAAATGACCAAAGGTTTACCGCCACAAATCCATACATGAATTTGGTTGTGTACATTTCTGTGTCCGGGGCGGCAAACATGACAATGAAAAGTGGCGCAAACATGTATTGCGCTAACAGAAGTATTGTTTGAATACCTTTTAAAATAATTAGCGAAATTAGCTCAACGACGATTATGCCACCAAGGAAAGTGAAAATGAAACCGGCAACAAAAGATATTACGTCTCCGGCAAGCGGACCGAACTTGCCCGCGATGGCTATCGGATATGCAGCATCCCCTAGGATCGGAGCTATTCCTTTTACTAATCCGGCAAGACCCGCAATAAACCCGAGTCGAATGGAATCCGCAATGGCCGTATCGAGTTGGGCTGCCTCAGCGGCAGAATTGAACCAGATTGCTTTAATCATTTCATTGGAAATCTGGACTACGAATGTGTATAAGGTCGGCCAAGCAATTAATATGCCCGTAGTTGTAATCAAACGCAAAACTGGCGACATGATATTGACCATGCCGCGCCATTGAGCTTCTGTCCAGTATTTCCAAATACACAAAATGAACCAGAGCAAAAGTAAATCTGTGGCAATTGCATAAATTATGTCAGCTACTTGGCGAATACCTCTATCAATATCTGTATTGCCGATGGCAACATTATGGTTCAACATAAAGGTTCGGAGCACACCGCTTAGAAATTGTGCTGCTGGACAAATCCAACCGTTGACGAATTCGGTGATCCATTTGCTCATTAATTGGCCGATTGAACGGAAGAGTCGGGAAACGACATCATCCGAGTACCATTTGTGCAGGCCTTGGTAAACATCGTTTTGGACACCAAGCCCATCACCAAGAGCATTTTCAATACCGGTGACGGAGTTGTCTAAGCGCTGTTCGCCGGCTTGCTGAGCCAAGGTAGTAAGATCAGCGCCGCGCAGATAGTTTTCTACGGCATTGCCTGCATTGCGAACGCCTTGGTCCGCTGCGCTTTTCCCCGCGGTATTATTCTCGGTTGTATTGGTTAATGGTGATTTCGGGCTTGTATCTTCTGCAGCCTGCCTGGCACCAGGAGCTATTTCATAAGTGTTATCACTTGTGGCTGCATCAGCATCTTGTTGAGCGTAGCTTGCTTGTGGCAAAAAGAGTTGCACACCAACCATTAAGTGCATCAACAAAAAAAGCGCAGAACAAAAACGTATTGCCAACCTTGTACTTTTCTTGGTTGGCGACAGTTTTGTTCTGTCTCGTTTGTTGACTGCTGACACTTTTTTCATTCCATTGTCTTGCAGGACTGGATTGGTCGAAGGCAGAGGGTTCCGCCGCCTTCAGTGGGGAAATTCCCCTTATAGGATATGGGCCGGTATCAATGACACCGGCCCATTTTGGAGCGAGCTTTAGAGACCGCCGCCCAAGCCACCGAAGTTGTTGATGGCGTAGGTTCCGATCATGTGAACCGCAGTTGGTCCACCGAAGCCAATTCCTAATCCTTTGGCTACGTTCATGGCAGACTCACCACCGTCCCGGCTACCGAAAGCAACTTTCATTCCAGCTACTGAAGAAGGAATTGTGGAAAGAGCTGTGGCAATACGGGAAATGTCACGTGCGGAGTCATAGCCGAAGTCAGCCAATTGACCAACTTCATTTGATTGTCCGTAACGTGGGTCTACCGGAGGTCCAACCAAACCTTGCGCATGGGCTACTTGATCATAGACACCGATGGCGATGAGTAAGAGTTGGGGAGCCAAAAGAAAGCCTACTTTCGTAGCAACCTTGAAGGTTGTTGAAGAAGCAATCTTCTTGCTGAGGGTACTGATCTTTAACATTTTAAGCCTCCTAAAAGGGAATGTTTTTGAGTTGAGTGAACGAGTGAGTGAGCTATGGGACAAAAAACCTATTCAAAAAATTAGTGACGCAAAAGTTTTCCTTGTACTTCGGTGTGTCTGCTTAGACCATCGCTAGCCGAGGACGGTAGAAACGATCCAGGCACGTAGCCGAAGTTCTTATCGTAAGAAGCAATTTGTTCTGCAGGTGGTGCTGCAAGACCAGTTGCTTTCGGCTTGTTAACCAGTTGAGCATGGACTGCCGTTTTGGCATGGCCGCCACGGGAGACTGCTCTGCGTGGTGAATGAGCCTGATTGTGAAGCGGGAGAGATTGTGCTTGTGCCACTTTTGGCACTTCTGCTTTCTTTGCTTGAGTAGGCAGAGATTCTGGTGTACCGAAAGCAGCATCAAATTGTCCTTTTGGTGGCAACATTTGTGGTGTCACTTGCGTAAATGCTGGGCGTACTGCCACTTGAGGCAACTTTGGTTTAGCCAACATCTGAGGATCGAGTCCTAAGAATTTCGAGCCGACTGGCACCGAACCATCTCTGACTGAGTGTTCTGGTTGCGGCATGCGGGCTTGCTCTTGCTTCCAAACATTAGGCGCAAATGAGAAGCGGGCAGATCCAGGTTCGGCTTGTGATGGCAAAGTCGACATCAAGCTTAGTGCTAGTGCTCCTGCGATATTTAAAATTTTGGTTTGCGTATTCATGGTCCTAATCTCTTATATGTATTTGTGGTTGGAAGTAGTTTGAAAATCTTTTGTTAGCTTTAGAAGAATCGGCGTCTTCCGAGTGAGCCTAGACCCATGCCCATTATTCCGCGGTTGTAATTGGTGTAGCCACCGTAGCCACGACCGTAGCCACCATAATAGCCACCACCACCGTAGCCGCCATAGTAGCGACCGCCGCCACCATTCATTGATCTACTGATTGCATAACCGGCACCCATGGCGATAGCTGCCATTCCTAATCCACCAGCCAATGTGCTGATGCGGCTAATTGCCGAAGGCTTGCCAGTGTTGCGCATCGTTTTAGAAGATGCGGTATTTCTTTTCACACCAGCCGAAAGAGTTTGTGATTGTGTATTGGTTGGATTTGTGTGGTTGACGCAGTCTTCACAAATTTCACCTGTGCTGGACATATTTGGATTTAATTGTCCAACCTTTTGCTCACCAGTTAAACTTGGTGGCAAATCACCTTTATTCATCAGTTGATCAAAAGCGTCATTACGCATTTGTTGTGCCGATGGTTGCATTGGCATTTGACCCATGCCCAGTTGAGCTTGCCTTGCTTGTACTTGGCTCTGTTGCATTTGCTGAGCCGCTTGTGCGTTGAGCGGTATCACTTCTGGCGGTAGAAGCAAATCTTCTCCAGCGTTTGGTGAAAAACCTTGAGCTAATACTTGAGACTCAAATGCAAATCCGCAAATTAGACCAAGCGACAAAGCGACTTGAGCAAGCTTGAACTTGCTTTGCATTTTATTTTTGCTGTCGTTGTGTGTCTTCATGGTCTTTTCTTTGGTTTGCCGACCGGCTTGCGGTCGTATGGGTTAAGTAGTGGGATTTTAAGTGATTGCCTCTGTTCAAGATATCGGGGGAATTCCCATTTCAGTGGGAAGATTCCCCCCGCTGGTCTTAGACCGGCTTTTAGAAGTTGGTCTCAATGGCAGATGGCACCATGAGTTGGTCCATTTTTTGTGGGTTAGTGTTGGCTGGATTAAACTGCATATAAGGTAAGCCAAAGTCGGTTGTGTTCGAGCTATAAAGCGGGATGCGCCTCCAGCCTTGACCAAATTCAAACGATTGTTGGGCATTAATACCTTCAACTGGGCAGTCTCTTGTGGAGGACAAGCCGTAATCTTGCAGCGAGGTGCCGGTGGGAATTTTTACTCCGCCAACCGAGTAGCGCATACCGCCACCCAAGTCGATTGAGTTGTTTCTCAAACCGTCACCGGTTGGTACACCATATGGTACGCCCCAGCCGGCCCATGGTCCAAGTCTGGTTACTTCGTCTTGGCTATCGCCACCGCCGCCCATGACTGAATTGCGGCCGCGATATCCCCATTGGTGAGTTTCCTGACCACCACGACGAACGGTTGGAATAGTTGTGTAATAACCACCAGTTCCAGGCAGTCCGCCACCAGGCATGACATTAACCAATTGAGCCGGATTGAATGAACCCATTGGTGCGGTCAATTGACCTGGATCTGGTCCAGGTGTGGAAGGCGGTGGTGGAATAAATGGTGAAAGTGCTGGACCCAAAACACCGGGAGGTGATACCACTCCTGGTGACACAGGCAATGGAATACCGGAGCTGTACTGGTCGATTGTATTTGAAGGAATGGATGTTACCCATGGTTTAAGTTCAGGCGATCCGCCCATACCAGGAGTGACTGGCACTGGTGTCGGTCCATCACCAATCGGTGGTGGCTGACCTTCTGGTGCCGGCACGAATGGTGCGTTTGCCGGTGCACAAGGTACTAACGGATTGCGCAAGGTGGCGGACATTTGCGCTGAGCACGATTGGCTCGTCGCCAATTGGCACATGCCAATTATGCTTGCCGCAATTGCGATTCTGGTGATGGTTAACTTAAGCATTTTAAAAAGCCTCCGGAGCTTTAGTAATTGGCTTGAGTCATGCGTGCACGAAGCACGGGACCCTTGAAGAGTTGTCTGTTACCGTGAAGGTCTTGGGTGTTTTGGGCGCTATTTAGGTTTGGATCACGGTTTTGGCTGGCACCAATTGGTGCCGGGAAAATAAAAGGTCTGGGGCCGTCATCGGACTTTGTGCGTACCACACCGCGGCTAACCATGGATGGCATTCTGTCGATGTCGAGGCCAAAATCTGTCAATCTGGAACCGTACATTTTCGGGTATCCAAGATCTCTTGTGGTTTGAGCGCTCCAGCGTTCGCGTGGTGCGAAATCTCCGGGCATGCCACCATCCGGGTTGATGTTTACCAAAGCAGCCGGTGGAATCCAACCAGATGTCGTACCTGGTATCGAACCATAATCAACCGGATCATTTTGGGCTGATGGCTGCCAGTAAGGTGCAAACTCTGCATTGACTAGATCTTTTTCGAGGGGGCTAGTAGGCGATATATAGACATGCGATGGTGGTGGCATCGGACCACCCCAATCACCACCAGGTGTTGGGATCCAAAGATCGCCACTGCCAATTGGGGGAGGCTGTCCGGGATCTGCTGCCGTATCAGGCGGCATTACCGAAGCCGTTGGTATATATGGATTACGTAGCGTTTCATATGACTGGGCAAACGATGGGCAAACCGTGGTCAAAGATGCCACCACAAAAAGGGCCGTCGACAGAATTAGTGTCTTTGGCTTTAGTTGCAGATTGTGAATTGAATTAAGCATTTTTGATCCGGTTGGATTTTTTCTGTTGTGCCTTATCTTTGGCGCCCTGCCCAATTTGGTACTGGTACGGGCATCCCAAACGATAACTTTTAGATAAGCCCGCGTCTCTGGGGGTCTTACGTAATGGCATGGGAATTTTCCCACTGAGCTTAATGTGAAAATTAAATAGAAGGCTTAGGCCTAAAGATCAGTTATAAAGATCTGATCTGAAAATTAGATTTGAAAAAGTATTTGTACAAAAGATCAATTATCGGTATCATTGTTTTGCTAGAAAGGCGGACCGCGCGTGACCAGTCAAAATTTAGAAGCAAAAGCTTTAAATAGAAATTCCAATCAGACATTGACCCACGAAGAGGCAGTCACTGTAGATGGTTTAGAAGATATCTTTAAATGGGCCCAAGACGTGGTGTCAGATGGCCAACATGCCGAAGATAATCGGGCCAAAAAAGTACGTGAACAAAGAATCCGCCGCCGCGTTCTTGAACTTGTTCAATCAGCCAAAGAACAAAAGCAAAAAGATCAAGCCAAAGATGAGATCACTTATCTGCAAAGAAGAGTGATTGCACTTTTGCAAAAGCTTTCCGAATCGATTGAAGAAAATTCTTCGCTCAAGCAAACTGTGGTTGCTCAGCAACTTACTTTGGTGAAACTGCCGGAGTTGGAAGCTGAAGTCAAGCGACTACAAGATATTGAACTTGATCGCGAAGCATTCGATGAGTCTCGTCGTGAACTAACGAACACACTTTCTAAATTGAAAAAAGACAGAGACTATTTAGAAGAACTTGTAATTGTAAACGAGCGTGAAAATTCTCGACTAACTCACCTCTTCCGTGAAACGAAAGACGAGTTGGATAAATTAAAAGGACGTCGCTGGTGGCATTGGCTAATTAGCCCATGGTCACCTTAGGGGTGAGGTACCTTGGACTGGTGTCCTAACACCCGGCCAAGGACCTCATCCGCAGCGATCTCGACTTAGGCTGCTTTTCTAAGCTGGGAGATCGTTTCGGGATGTTTTGTAAGAATTTCAAATTGACTTTGAGCCGTTTGGCTTTCCAGTTGTTGCCTTTGCTTTTTTTCCTGGTTGGATTGATGTCTTTTGGCACCGGGGGATCTTTGGCAGCAAGTCAAGGAGAGGTCCCATTGATTCCTCGCTCGGTCATCTTTGCCGAGCTGGAAAAGGAGAACTTGAAGATTTCTCCAAATGCAAAATATCTTGCTTATTTGGCCCCGGATGCAAACAAAGTTTCGCAAATTTGCTGCGTCGAGCTTCAGCAATTAGAGCAAAAGCGAAACTTTGATTTGGAAAAATGCATTCAGCTGACTGAAGGTAAAAACACTATCGACAGATATCGGTGGTGCTTTGATAACAAACATCTTTTGTTCTTGCGCGACAACGATGGCGATCAGAATTTCCATCTTTATGCCGTCAATCGGTTGACGAAGGAGCAAAAGGATCTCACTCCCTTTGATGGAGTTCATTGTGAAATAGTCGCGTTGAGTCCGCGATTTCCTAATGAGGTATTAGTTGCCATCAATAAGCGAGATAAGAATAAGCATGATGTATATACAATTCAAATTGATTCGGGAAAGATAAATCTAAATACAGTCAATCCAGGCAATGTTGATGCACACTATTTTGTTGCTAATCTAAATCTGCGCGTTTGTGCGGCAGTGACCACCAATGCCGATGGTGGCAAGACGCTCTTATTTCGGCCGCGCAAACAGAGTAAGTGGCAAAAGATCTTGACTGCATCAGTTTATGAGGAAATTGAGCCGTTGGCAATTTCGCGTGACGAGAAAAGGATTTTTTGCGACACCGATAAGTTTTCCAACTGCGCATCTTTAGTTTCAGTTGATACTCAAACGCACAAGCCCACGATAATTGTTAACGACAAAGAAAACGATATTAATGGTGATCTAATCAATCCATTAACTGGGCAAATCGTAGCAATTGGCGTTCTAAAAGACAAAAGAAAATGGTACGCCGTCGATCCACGTGTTGCACTAGATCTTCAAATTCTGCAAAAGAAGCGCGCTGCATCATTGAATTTATTGCAAAGCGATTTGACGAATCGCTTTTGGACGGTTGCTTATACCTATGATGATCGCCCGACTGAATATTGCCTTTATGACCGAGTGACAAAAAGGCTGGACACCGTATTTGAGGATTGCCCACAACTTCGCAATTACAATCTGGCGAAAATGCAACCGTTCACATTCAAGGCTCGTGATGGCATGACCATACATGGCTATCTCACCTTACCGCCGAATGCTGAACCAAAGGTACTACCTGCGGTGCTTGTTGCGCATGGGGGACCAGACTCGCGCGATCGTTGGGGGTTGAATCTTCTCACCCAGTGGTTAGCTAACCGAGGCTATGCTGTAGTTTCGATCAATTATCGTGGTTCGGTTGGCTTCGGAAAAAGGTATGTCCAAGCTGGCGCACGCCAAATTGGTAGCAAGCTTCCCCAAGATTTAATTGATGGAATAGATTCTCTGATTGGTAAAGGAATAATCAATCCAAATAAAGTGGCAATTATGGGTGGATCATTTGGTGGCTACTTAACGCTTTATGGACTTTGTTTTTATCCGGAAAGATTTGCCTGTGGTGTGGATTTGTACGGGCCGACCGATTGGCTAAGCATGATCAAGGAGTATCCAGTTCACTATGCAGCCTTGCAAGCCCACATAAAAATGTACTTGGGTGATCTGAAGTCGCCTGCCGATCGAAAAATGCTTACCGAATGTTCGCCTTTATTTTACGCGTCACAGATCAAGGCTCCCCTTTTGATGGCGCAAGGGGCAAACGATCCAAAAGTCAGACCATCGCAAAGCCAAAAAATCTATGACACCCTAAAACAAAAAGGCATTCCCGTGCAGTACACCTTATACAAAGACGAGGGGCATGGATTAGCCAAAGAAAGTAATCGCCTGCATTTTTTTGCTCAAACGGAAGCTTTCTTAGCTGAGCATTTGGGCGGGCAGGCTGAGCCTCAGGACTCAGCCACTCAAACTAGCGCCGCTATAATCATGAAATAGCAAGACAATTCAACGTAAAAGTGCCGAGGCGGATGTGGCTAGGCGATGTTGCGCTTGTCCGTCGTATGTCTTCTGTGGACCCAGGTGATTAGCCGCTCTGTTTCTTCTTGCATTTGTTTGAGGGAGTCTTCGTGCGAGCCGATATTGAGAGGATCGCCTGCCTCGACTGCATTCCAGTTATCGATAGCTTGTTTGTAAAGTGTGTGAGCAATCATGGACATGCCCCGGCTGGCGTAAAGTTCGGCCAAATTGTATTGAACAACGGCCAAAATTCGCTTATCGGGCTCAGCTGAATGCTCTTCGATATCCACGATGTCTTTCAAGAGAGCGATGGCTTCATTTGCCAATCCACGTCTACGGTAGATTGTCGCCATTTGTAAAAGCTCTCCTAGGGAGATTAAATCTGTAAACATAACAACTCCGCCTGGGCAGGCAATGCCCTCTGGCATACGAAACCGAAAAAATTTTTTGAGACAAGCTGCACATTTGCTCAGTGGGTGCGACGGCAATTTCATCTCGAGGTTCCCGTTATTGGCAAAATATGTCAAACAAAAAATTCGTAGGGGCGGGGTTTCCCCGCCCTGATTGCCGGCATGTCCCTGCTGAGGGCGAGGAAACCTCGCCCCTACAGTGTTTCAATTTTGCCCTCAAAACCACGCTTGCTTGGTACGAAGTACTTTCTGCCCGCTAATTCGTCGGGTAAACACTTCATATCGGTTTTGGCATTTTCATAACTGTGGGCGTATTTATAGCCCTCGGAATAACCAAGTTCTTTCATCAGTTTGGTCGGCGCATTGCGCAAATGCAGGGGAACCGGGTGGGCGATTGTATTGAGGGCATCGCCGCTCGCCTCCGAGTAAGCCTTATAGATGGAATTGGATTTTGGGGCAAGCGCACAGTAAACAACCGCTTGAGCTAATGCCAGCTTAGCTTCCGGCAGTCCGATTAGCTCGACTGCTTGCATTGATGCCACGGTTTGTGGCAAAGCTTGTGGTGCGGCTAGCCCAATGTCTTCCGAGGCAAAGCGCACGACACGCCTGGCAATGTATAGAGGATCTTCGCCTGCTTCCAACATGCGCGCGAGCCAATATAAGGACGCATCACAATCGGAATTGCGCATGGACTTATGCAAGGCGGAAATTATGTTGAAGTGATTTTCGCCCGCCTTGTCGTACTTGAGTATGGTTTGTTGTACAGCTTGCTTGATGTCGTTTTCTGAGATTTGTTTTTTCTCTTTTCTTGATGCTAAAAGTGCAGCAAGCTCAAGGGAATTGAGTGCCGTGCGTGCATCACCGGATGAATAAACCGCAAGCAACTTAAGTAGATCATCACTGACTGCCAATTTCTCATTGCCCAGTCCGAGCCTGCAATCTGTAAGCGCGCGGCGCAATATGAGCAAAAGATCCGCACCACTTAGTTCTTCCATGACAAAAACTTTTAAGCGTGAAAGCAGAGCGGAATTGATCTCGAAAGAAGGGTTCTCCGTGGTGGCACCAATCAACAAAATTGTGCCAGCTTCTACATAAGGGAGGAATGCATCTTGTTGGGCTTTGTTGAAGCGATGAATTTCATCGACAAACAAAACGGTACGTTTGCCCTCGAAGCTCATGAAGGCTTCCGCCTCAGCCATCACGGCCTTAATTTCTTTGATGCCGGATGTGACTGCCGAAAATGAAACCCACTTACTATTTGTTTTGTGAGCAATGATTCGGGCAAGCGTTGTTTTGCCAACGCCAGGTGGTCCCCACAAAATGAACGATGCCAAATCATCCGATTCGATCATTTGTCTCAATACAGCGTCTGAGCCGAGCAATTTTTCTTGGCCAACAAACTCATCCAAAGTAGCCGGGCGCATGCGCTCAGCTAAAGGAGGTTTAGTAGCTCTTGGTTGCTCGGTCAAAACAAGATTACCGCATCATGAAAAACACTGATGGGACTAGCGTTATGAGGAAGCTGATGATCATCAGCCAAATTACCGCCTTATAGTGTTGACGAAAGAAGTCAAGCATGAGGTGCGCTCCGTGTCCTTTGCAGATATATATTATAGGCAGAAATTGGGCGGGGAAACCCCGCCCCTACAGGATCGAACCTTCGTTTTCATGTAAGGCGTTGTAAATACCTTCGGCGACTTTGGCCGAGATGCCAGGCGCTTGGGTGATTTCTGCCAGTGTGGCTTCTTGCAGTTTGGCAAAGGTGCCGAAATGCGCCAAGAGTTTCTTGCGCCGGCCTGGGCCAATTTGCGGCAGACTGTCAAAATTAGAGACAAGCGAGCGCTTGGCGCGCAACTTTCTGTGGAATGTGACAGCGAAGCGGTGTGCCTCGTCGCGCACATGTTGCAGCAAGTGCAGAGCCGGGCAAGCTCGGCTTAAAAGTTGCGGTTGCGATTTCCCAGGCAAGTAAATTTCTTCTTGGCGTTTTGCCAAGCCAATGATATCGACGTCCAAAATATCCAAGGCGGAAAGCGCATCAAGGGCTGCATTCAGTTGCCCTTTGCCACCATCGATAACAATTAGGTCGGGAAAGACTTTGTTTTCTTCCTTCAAACGTTTGTAACGCCTGGTCACCACTTCATTCATCGAGGCAAAGTCGTTCGGTTCGCCTTCAACCGATCTGATTTTAAATGTACGGTAGTCTTCTTTTTTCGCCGCACCATTTTCAAACACTACCATGCTTGCCACATTGTCTGTGCCTTGAATGTTGGAGATATCAAAACACTCAATGCGATAGGGTAATTTGGTCAAAGAAAGCTCATCTTGCAGATTTGTCAGCACTTCAAGGGCTTGGGCGTTTTTGCTTTCGTGCTCATGCAATTGCTTGTCTAAAGCTAGCTTCGCATTTTTCTGTGCCATCTCGATAAGAGAAAGTTTTTTGCCGCGCGCTGGAACTTGGACAGTCACGTTCCTGCCTGCCCGGGCACTCAGTATGTCGGCAAGCGCATCCATTGATTCTATTTTGTGGGCCAGCAACAGTTCTTTGGCAATGGCGATGTCTTCGCAAGTTGTATAGTACTGATCAACAAAACTCTCATAGGCTTCATCAAAGTTTGTTTTGTCGGTCAGCGGCAAAGAAAACGATTCAGACGAAATTAATTTGCCTTCGCGCACTTTCAAAAGTCCAAAACAAATAAATCGTTCTGTATGTGCTTCTGCCAAAATATCTTGACTGATGGATTGATCTTGAAAGAATACTTGTTGTTGCTCAATTACCTTTTCGAGAGTGAAAATCCGATTTCTCAGTTTTGCGGCTTCTTCAAATTGCAGATCATCTGAGAGCCTTTCCATTTGTTTTTTCAACTCGGAGACAACTTCTTTCTG
>JAGVKG010000030.1 GCA_020050685.1 Candidatus Obscuribacterales bacterium
ACAGGTTCACTCCTTTTGCTGCCTGACTGCACAATGGTTTAACGTGCTACGGTCATTTGGCTGGGCTTGACAAATCGGGCGCTTTCATGGAAGCGCTTACAAAAAGAAACGGGCGATGTATAGCACCGTCCGTTTCTCTTTTGATATTAGCGCTTGGAGAATTGGAAGCGCTTACGTGCCTTCTTGCGTCCATATTTCTTACGCTCTTTAGCACGTGCATCGCGAGTCAGAAGACCGTCGACACGCAACAAAGGACGATTTTGTGGTGATGCTTCGGCAAGTGCGCGAGCAATACCGTGTCTGATTGCGCCAACTTGTCCGGCGATACCGCCACCACAAACTGTAGCAACTACATCGAAGCGACCGAGAGCATCGGCAGCATGGAAAGGAGCCATGATTTCTTTTGGTAGAGCAGAGCGTCCACCAATGTAATCTTCCATCGTACGATTGTTGATGGTAACTGTTCCTGTACCAGGAACCAAACGCACACGTGCGGTAGCTGTCTTTCTACGTCCTGTTCCACTGTACTGAATAACTGCGGTCATTTACTGTTCCTTTTTGATTTGTCTTTGTTGATGTTGATATCGAAACTATTTTTGCAATTACGCCAATTTTGATTCGAGCTTTAGAGCAACTGGATTTTGAGCTTCATGTGGATGCTCGGTACCAGCGTAAACTTTCAGCTTGGTGAATTGGTGATCGCCTAAGCGTGTGTGAGGCAACATGCCACGGACGGCTTTCTCAATTACAGCTTCCGGACGACGATTGCGCAAAGATCCCAAAGTCTCTTCCTTGAAGCCACCTGGATAACCAGAGTGGTGGCGGTAAAGCTTTTGGGTTTCTTTATTGCCGGTGACTTTGATCTTCTCGGCATTGATGATAATGACGAAATCGCCACAGTCTACGTGTGGGGTAAAAATTGCTTTGTTCTTACCGCGCAATATATTAGCTACGGTCGTTGACAGCCGACCCAATGTTTGTCCTTCAGCATCGATCAAATGCCATTGGCTTTCTATGTCATTTTTATTGGGGCAAAACGTTTTCACGACTTCTCTCTCCTGGGCTGACTAACTTCGATTATTATCTGGCGCTATGACTTAACGGTTGGCTCTCTTGCTTGCCCGTAAACAGCCTGTACGCTTCGGGATATTCTACTGACTCCAAACTTAGACCCCACGAAGGGGCAGTTGGTCCAGTGAGTGCACGATTAGGCTCATTCAGAGCTTGGATAATACACTCAGGCTGACTCTTGCCGACGCCGATTTCTACTAGGGTCCCGACAATAATCCGCACCATATTGTACACGAAATGATTAGCTCTTATCCAGAATTCAAGCCTACCTTCAGGTAATTTCAATATTTCAGCCCGCATTACCTGGCAAATTGTCGTCGTCGTATCAGAATTTCTAGATTTAAAAGATTTAAAATCATGGCTACCGACCAGGTAAGCGGCCGCTTGCTGCATTTTTTCCAGATCTAGCTCGTAGGAAATGAAATAATGAGTGTCCCTTAATAAGGCAGATCTCTGCGGCCGGTTCAAAATTCGGTAGACGTATTGGCGGGCCTCGGCCGAAAATCTGGCGTGAAAAGTCTTTGGCACGATTTGTGCTTGCGCAATTGATATGGCTTGCGGCAATATGCCATTGAGAGACCAAATTATGCGCCAAAGATCAATTTGATCTTCCCTATCAGGCCAATCGCAATGGACAACTTGTCCACTTGAGTGTACACCACTGTCCGTGCGTCCAGAAAATATGCAAGTTACCTGCCGGCGTGCTAGCGTGGAAACGGCCTTTTCCATTTCAGACTGTATTGTAGCCACACCTAGTTGAAATTGCGAACCGCAAAATTGCTTACCGTTGTATTCCACACGCATGGCGATACGTGTCGTGTTTTCATGATCATTTGACTGGCAAATTTGCTCTGTGTCGCTCATATAGTTCCAAGCAAAAGGGGCAGTTGATCTTGCGATCCAACCGCCCCCAGAGAAGTCTCCCAAGGAGATCTCAAAAATCGTTGATTACACTAACTGGATGATGGCCATCGGAGCTGCATCTCCGCGACGGAATCCGGCGCGAACAATACGGGTATAGCCACCCTTGCGATCCACATAACGAGGGGCAGTCTCGTCAAACACTTTGGTCACTACTTCATCATCATAGATGAAGGCAGCAACTTGTCTGCGAAGGTGCAAAGCGCGAGCCACTTTCTTAGCAGCATCGGCATCGCCTTCTTTGGCTTTCTTGGCTAATGTCTTATAGTCACCAAATTGAGCATGTTTTGCTTTGGTGATGATTTTTTCGGCTTCCGAACGTACTGCCTTTGCCTTAGCCACGGTGGTGATTATTTCATCGTGTCTAAGCAGCTCCGTCGCCAATGCTCTAAGCGTAGCTTTGCGCTGATCGGCTGGAAGTCCTAATTGATGTTTCGGTACACGGTGACGCATTGTCTTGGTCCTTGTATGGTGGTCTGGTCTTTAGTGATCTGGTCTACTTTAGAGTACGGGCGGGCCATCAGAGAGGGCTAACCCAAATTGCCGAAGACGTTCGATGACTTCGTCGGCTGACTTCTTACCGAAGTTCTTGATGTTCATCAAGTCATCATAGGAAAGCTTCAAGAGCTCGCCCAAGGAATTGATGTTGGCACGCTTCAAGCAATTGTAAGCGCGGACAGAAAGCTCGAGCTCTTCAATGGAAATTTGATGGTGCTTGCTATCTGTTTGCTGAGGAGCAGCAGCAACTGGCACCATTGGCTTGCCGGAAAGTTCGGCAATTGGCACCAAGTGCTCAATCAGTTGTCTGGCAGCTTGGCTGACAGCTTCAGTAGCATCAATCGAACCATTGGTCCAAACTTCAATTGTCAGTTTGTCAAAATTGGTTGACTCACCAACACGAGTTGGCTCGACGTTGTAGCTTACGCGACGCACTGGCATGTACACAGCGTCAATCGGCAGAACGTCGACAGCTTGCTTGTAGTGACTGTGCGCATCAGCAGCAACATAACCGCGACCACGCTCAACTGTAATTTCAGCGCGCAAGCGTCCACCATCGGCGACGGTGGCAATCTGCCAATCCGGATTGATGATCGAAACATCTGCTGGGCAGATGATGTCATGGCCGGTTACTGGTCCAGAGCGTTGTACATCTAAGCGCAAGTATTGCGGATCGTTGGAGAACGATTTCACGACCAAGCCTTTGAGGTTGAGCATGATGTCGATAACATCTTCCACAACACCATTGACGGTGGTGAATTCATGCGTAACACCTTCGATACGAACGGCTGTTACGGCAGCGCCATCTAAGGAGGAAAGCAAAACCCGTCTGAGGGAGTTGCCTAAAGTAGTGCCATATCCTCTTTCCAGAGGCTCAATGACAAACTTTCCGTAGATAGAGCCATCGACGCCTGTTTTGTTTTCTAAACATTTGATCTTCAGAGGTTCCATGATTTCTCCGTCAGGCAAATTGTAATTATGCTGCGATACTGTGCGGGGTTGAATAATATTGTTCACGTTTGAATCGAGTTCCATATTTAGTGAGTGAGAATGCGCTTGCGCTGCTCCACCCTCTACGCTTAGCGTGAGTAGTGTTCAACGATAAGAGCTTCTTTGATGCTTTGATCAAGATCTTCTCTTACCGGCAGGCTAGAAATACTGGCTGAGAGCGCATCCATATCGCGACTCATCCAAGGTGGGCAAGTTGCGGTTGGATTTGCTTCTACGATGGCTTTGATCAGCTTCTTGCTGTTATCACGCACTGATACCACTTGTCCCAGCTTCAATTGGTAGGAACCAACTGTTACCTTCTTGCCGTCCACGTTGATGTGTCCGTGCAGAATAAGCTGACGAGCTTGAGCTCTTGATGGAGCCAAACCGGCGCGGTAGACGATATTGTCCAAGCGCGACTCGAGCAATTGCAAAAGTCTCAAACCAGTTGGAACTTTCTTTTGACGGGCGGCTTTTTCAAAGTAGCTTGAGAATTGGCCTTCGAGCATGCCGAAGGTGCGACGAAGTTTTTGCTTCTCGCGCAATTGCACGGCAAATTCCGACTGCTTCTTGCGGTCTTGTCCGTGTTGACCACTGCCATAGCGTCTGCGCTCAATGGCACACTTGGTAGTGAAACAACGCGAGCCTTTCAAGAAAAGCTTTTCGCCTTCGTTGCGGCAGAGTTTGCAAACTGAATCCGTATATCTGGCCAAGGCCTAATCTCCTATCAATCGGGTGAGGTCAATCTTCGTAGAATGATTTCACCCCTACAAGTTATACGCGACGGCGCTTGGGTGGCCGACAACCGTTGTGGGGAATTGGTGTTACGTCTTTGATCAACGTGATTTCCAAGCCTGCGGCTTGCAAGGCACGGATTGCTGTCTCACGACCGGCACCAGGACCTTTGACTAAAACTTCTACTTGGCGCATGCCTTGGTCCATCGAACGACGTGCCACCATTTCTGCAGCTTGTTGTGCAGCAAATGGAGTGCCCTTCTTGGCGCCCTTAAAACCGACAGTGCCGGCAGATGACCAAGCAATTACTTGCCCTTGTGGATCTGTCGACGAGACGATTGTGTTGTTGAACGTCGATTGAATGTGAACGACGCCTTGGAGCACATGGCGGCGCTCTTTCTTCTTAGTTCTTGCTTTCGGTGCTTTGGCCATTATCCTGTTCCTTAACCCTTAGATGGTGCTATTTTCTTGCCGGCAACGGTGGCGCGCTTGCGTCCACGACGTGTACGAGCATTAGTTTTGGTACGTTGACCACGAGTCGGCAATCCTTTGCGGTGACGCTGGCCACGGAAACAATTGATTTCGATCAATCGCTTAACGTTGAGACCTTCCATACGACGGAGGTCGCCTTCTACTTGCCAGTTCTTATCAATCTCTTCGCGAATTCGATTGACTTCGTCTTCTGTTAGATCTTGCACACGTCTCTCGTCAGAGATACCGATTTTTTCGCAAATCTGATCGGCAGCAGAACGTCCTATCCCAAAAATATAGGTAAGGGCGATTGGTGCTCTTTTATTTCGTGGCAGGTCTACACCCGCAATTCGTGCCATTTATCCTCCATGCCTCTTTCGCATTTGATCAATTGATACCTTATTTCAACGCTCCGGTTTTTAGCTTTCAGATCGAAGCTAAATAGTTACTAACCTTGACGTTGTTTGTGTTTAGGATTTTCACAGATGATGGCAACGCGCCCTTTGCGGCGAATTACCTTACACTTCTCACATATTTTTTTTACTGAGGCTCTAACCTTCATAACTACACTTCCATGGGCGTTTTGGGCTTCTAGAACAAGAGACTTTGCCCTCTCCGTTTCCTTCAGACTTGTCCTAGAGAATACGGATTTAGACAAAAAGAGTATTGTACATCAATCTTTGATTCTATAGGTAATTCTTCCGCGTGTTAAATCATATGGCGTAAGTTCAACACGTACTCGATCACCCGGTAAAATCTTAATAAAGTTCTTGCGAATCTTTCCAGAGATGTGGGCTAGCACCTTGTGACCGTTATCAAGTTCCACACGAAACATAGCATTCGGTAACGATTCCCGAATGGTTCCCTCAAACTCGATTACCCCTTGCTTGGTCATTTAATTACCTCATTAGGACGCTTGGTCAAGATTTCCACACCATCGTCTGTTATCAAAAGTGAATGTTCAAAATGCGCCGATGGTTTGTAATCCTTCGTCACAACTGTCCAACCATCTTGCTTCAATCGCACGTGATCGCCACCCTGGTTAAACATTGGCTCAATTGCAATTACCATACCAGCTTTCAACTTCGTCTTGCTACCGGAACGATAGTTGAGGATGAAAGGATCTTCATGATACTGATAGCCTATGCCATGTCCGCCGTACTCGCGCACGATGCCATAACCACCAGCTTTAGCAATGTCTTCGATGGCACCGCCAATATCGTCAAGCGTGGCACCAGCCTTGCAGACACTAATGGCGGCATACAAAGATGCTTTAGTATCAGCCAAAAGTTTCTCTAAGCGCGGCGAAATTTGCCCACATGCCACCGTGATGGCAGTATCCCCAATGAAGTCGAAATGCTTGCCATTTTCGGTCTTGCGCACGGTGGCCCCAAGATCGAGAGAAACGATGTCCCCTTCTTTGAGAATCTTGTTTTTGTTGGGAATGCCGTGCACTACTTCTTCATTGACAGAACTGCACACCGTGGCAGGAAAGCCACGGTAGCCTTTAAATGTTGGTGTTGCACCAGCCTCACGAATTAGCTTTTCGGCTAGTTCATCCAATTCCCAGGTAGAAATTCCAGGTTGCACCATCTGCGAAATGGCCTCAAGCGTGGAGCCGGCAATTTGACCAGCTTTACGAATCAGCTCAATATCGGGAACAGCAGTAACAATCATACTAATACCTTTATTGTGCGCAGAATGTCGGAGAAAATTTCATCCACGTCACCCTGACCATCAATCGTACGCAAAATCAATCGTGCATCGTAGTATTCAATTAACGGCTCAGTTTCCTTCTCGTAAACTTTGAGGCGATTACGCACAACTTCTTCATTATCATCCGAACGCTTGGTCAAGGCTGATCCACAGACATCACAAATGTCATCTTTCTTTGGTGGCATGAACTTGATGTGATAAGTCGAACCGCATTCTTTATTGCCGCAAGTCCGTCTGCCGCAAATGCGTTCGGTGAGCAAATTAAAGTCAACTTGCATATTGATCACAACGGTCAATTGCTTGTTCAATTTTTCCAAAAGCTGATCCAAACTGCCGGCTTGAGCTAAATTGCGCGGGAAGCCATCGAGAATGAAACCCTTGGCGCATTCAGGACGGGCAAGTTTTTCTTCGAACATGGCAATCAAAACTTCATCCGGCACCAGAACGCCTTTGTCCATATAGGACTTTGCTTTCAAACCGGTTGGTGTACCTTCCTTGACTGCTTCGCGCAAAAGATCACCAGAGGACAAATGAGCCAGATCCAAGTGCTTGGACAAGCGTTTGCACTGCGTGCCTTTACCAGCCCCTGGCGCACCAAGAAATAGAATTTGCATCGCTTATATTTCCTTTTTCTCGCCCGGGCCTTTAAACAAGCCGCGAGCCTGATAACGAGCCGACAAAGCATGAGTCAAGATTTGTCTTTGCGTATCAATTGCCACACCAACCAAGATGATCAATGATGTCGAACCCAAACCTTGCAAGGTTTGCACATAAGTTGCTTGCTCAACGTGAATTGGCAAAATGGCGACGATACCGATGGCACTGGCACCAATGAAGATCAAACGATTCAATGTCTGCTCAAGGAATTCTGCTGTCGGTCTACCCGGACGAATGCCTTGAATGGCGCGACCAGATCGTCTGAGGTTTTCTGCCATATCGCGCACCGGTAAAACAATTGATGCGTAGAAGAAAGCAAAAAAGACAATCAGTAAGAAGTACAAAAGTGAATGTTCCCAGTGGTAGTAGGACAAAGTGTTGGTGAATTCCGTCGAGATGAAATCCCAAACTGCTAACACGGTCGGTTGCTTGGAAAAACTTTCAAAGGCAGGACCGATGCCACCACCAAGACTAGTCAGACCGGCATAAAGGCCGCCCAAAGGATTTGTATGCCTTTGGCCCAAAAACGACATGACGGTAGATGGGAACATCAAAAGTGAAGAAGCAAAAATGATTGCCATAACGCCCGATGGGTTTACCGGCAAATACATGTAATCGTCCGGAGCAGCAAATACTTGCCGACCGACATTGCGCCTTGCACCAAGCACCATGATTTTCCTCACTCCTTGCTGCAAGGCAACAATCATTGCCACAAGCGCCAGAAAGACGAGAACCAGAATTACCACACCCCAAACTGGAGACTGTCCGGTTTGTACAGCTTCATATGTATTTTTGACCATCACAGGTAAGCGCGAAGCAATACCGAGGAAGATCAAAAGTGAGGCACCATTACCGACACCGCGTGCCGTAATCAGCTCCCCAAGCCACATGATCAAAACAGCCGATGCCGTCAAAATCACAGTGGTATTAATCATGAAGCCGATGCCCGGTGTAAGCACCACATCCGGACTATGAATTTGGGTAAGCAACTTTGCCAGCATGAAGCTTTGGAAGCCGCCCAATAAAACAGTGGCATAACGTGTGTATTGCTGCAGTTGTTTGCGACCAGCTTCGCCTGAGTGCTTTTGCAGCTCCTCAAGTTTAGGCACAACCACAGTCATCAATTGCATGATGATTGAAGCTGTGATGTATGGTCCGATACCCATGGAAAAAATTGAAAGCTTGTTCAAGGCGCCGCCTGTGAACAAGTCGATCATGCCAAGCAAGTTTTGTGCAAGTTCCGGGTGGCGGAGAAATGCTGAGGGATCGACCCCAGGAATTGGAATATGCACGCCAATTCTATAGATGGCAATTACCATGAGCGTAAACAAAATGCGCTCCTTCAGCCCGGCGGCCGATAGGAGCTTCATCATGTCTTCTGGTGCGCCTATTTTGCCACCACGCCTTGCTACACTTTGCGACATTTGCTGCCTCGTATTTCAGTTAGTTACTTTAGGTAGGGATTAGCTCTCGGCTATGATCCGCTCTACGGCGTACCGGACGATCTTCGGACATGATGCCCGACTCGTGACGGCGATGATGCTGCCGATTTGGTTTTTGTCTCTGGCCGAGAGAATGTTGTCTGGCTGGTATCAGCTCGAGCTCGTCAATTTCAATTTCCTCAAGACCTGGCTCGGCAATCAGGCCGGCATAAAGTCTTTCAGCAATTATTGAATAGTAGCCGCGAGCGACAGAACTTTCCGATTCCATATAATGGGAATAATCGAGTTTTAGCATGGAGCTTGGTTCCCTTAGTTGTTTGAATGATTGTGGCAATTTCTAAGCTTGTTCGCCGCCGATAATTTCGACAGAGCCACCAGCTTTTTCAATTTTTTCGCGAGCACCGGCAGACACGTGATGAGCACGTACCTTTAATGCTACTTTCAATTCGCCATTGCCCAAAATGCGCAATGAATCACTGACTTTACGCAAAAGTTTTGCTTCAACCAAGGCTTCCGGATTGACTTCGCTACCAGAGGCCAAAATATTTAAAGCACCAACGTTTACTTCAATCCATTTGCGGGTGTTCACTGCATCAAAGTTGTGAATTTTTGGTAGACGACGGAAAAGTGGAGTCTGACCACCTTCAAAGCCGAAGCGGAAGGAATAACCCGAACGCTGACCTTGACCGTTGTGCCCACGAGTGGATGTCTTACCATGACCGGATGCGCGGCCGCGGCCAACACGCTTGCGGGCTCTGGTTGCACCTTCATCTGGTCTCAAATCAGCAAGTGTGATTTTTGTAGTTGTTGAACTCATTGTTTCTCCTTTGCCTTGCGCCTTGCATGCAATACATGCTTGACTCGGCTATCTATTGATTGATTAAGCTTCAACCTTTTTTGCTTTGGTTGCTTTTTTGACTTTATTGTCTTTGCCACCATCTTCTTCATGAGCACAAACAGTAACAAGGTGATGAACCTTGTTGACCATGCCGCGAATAGTTGGTGAATCGGCTCTGACTACAGAAGAGCCGAATTTGCCCAAGCCTAAAGCCCGGACAACACGACGTTGAACTTCTGTTTTGGCAGTCAAACCTCTGGTTAGTGTGATCTTCAACATGACAAAAATCCCTTATGACTTACGCTAACATTTGGCGCAGAGTGATACCACGCAGACGTGCTGCTTCTTCGAAAGTACGCATGCTACCTAGTCCATCGATGGTGGCACGAGCAACGTTTAGTGGTGCACGTGAACCCAAGGACTTAGCCAACACATCACCAACTCCGGAAAGTTCCAGGATGGCACGAGCAGCACCACCGGCGATGATACCAGTACCTTTGGCAGCTGGCTTAAGCATAATGCGACTTGAGCCTTGCTTACCGACAACTTGGTGTGGCAATGTGGTGCCAACCAAGTTGACATTGATCAAACTCTTTTTGGCATCGACAACGCCCTTTTGAATCGCACCGATAACTTCGGCAGCTTTGCCGACACCGATACCGACTTGACCCTTGCCATTGCCGACGGCGACAACTGCGCGGAAAGAAAGCTTCTTACCACCCTTAACAACTTTGGTCACACGACGAACTTGAATGATTTTTTCTTCCCATTCTGATTCAACGCGCTGGCTTCTGTCTTCGTCCTTACGACGACCATCGCCGCGTTGTCCGCGACGTCCACGACGTTGGCCTTCGCCACCACGTCCGGCTTCACTACCGGCATCGTCTGGAGTACTGAGTTTATCTTCCTTGTTCATTGATTGACCTATATCCTCTTCGTTTATATGAGCTTAGAACTGCAAACCGGCTTCACGAGCAGCTTCTGCCACGGCAGCTACGCGGCCGTGAAAAATGTAACCGCCCCGATCAAACACGACAGCTTCAATGCCTTTTTGTTTAGCACGTGATGCCACCAATTCCCCGACAGCTTTTGCACCGTCGCGGCCCCAAGTCTTTGTTACTTTGCCTTTCAAATCTGGATCCAAAGTTGAAGCGGCCACCAAGGTGGCACATGTCACATCGTCAACGATTTGGCAATAAATATGCTTATTCGATCTGTATACGCAAAGGCGTGGGCGCTCACTAGTACCAGCCAAGCGATGGCGAATACGCATGTGACGCTTGACGCGCGATATCTTTCTATTTTCCTTCTGAATCATTTTTCAACCTCTAAATCGGGTAAGTCTTTGCTTAGCCCTGGAAACGAATTAGCGTCCTACTTCTTCTTAGCAGCAGCCTTACCAGCCTTACGACGGATGTACTCTCCTTCGTACTTAACGCCTTTGCCTTTGTAAACTTCAGGCAGACGCTTGGAACGAATGAATGCAGCTAAATCACCAACTGCTTGCTTGTCTGCACCTTTGACCGAAATCTTGGTGTTGGCGGTTACAGCAATTTCCACGCCCGTCGGTGGATCGATTTCCACTGGGTGCGAATAGCCAAGTTGCATAATCAACTTTTTGCCTTCCATTGCGGCACGATAACCGACGCCGACAATTTCCAGCTTGGTTTCGAAACCTTCCGAAACGCCCTTGACCATATTGGCGACCAACGTGCGAGAAAGACCGTGCAAACTGCGCACGAAACGATCTTCTGAAGCTCTGGTGACTGTCAGATTACCGTCTTCTTGCTTGATGACAATTTCTGGACGCAAGTTGCGCTTTAATTCGCCCTTTGGTCCTTTTACCGATACTTCCGCGCCGGAATCAGATGGCTTGATTGCCACTTGCACTCCCGATGGAACTGAAATCGGTAGTTTGCCGATACGAGACATGATTGAACCCTCTTCTGGTCTTTACTTAACTACTTCTACCATACGTAACCTAGGACCTCGCCACCAATGTTGCCCTTGCGAGCTTGGCGGTCGGTCATAAGTCCGCGACTTGTACTGATGATGGCTACACCCAAACCACCGTATACACGGGGAGTTTGTTTGGCCACGCGATAGGTTCTTAAACCTGGACGCGAAATGCGTTTGATACCTTGGATGACTTTCTCACCCTTCGGACCATACTTGAGGACAATCCGCATTTTTTGTTGCGGAGAACCCAAAGCTTTGGTCTCGAACGACGAGATGAATCCCTCATTACGCAAAAGCTCAGCCAAGGCTACCTTCTGCTTAGAGGCAGGCATCTCCACCGCAGGTTGCTGCATGCGCACTGCGTTCCGGATTTGACAAAACATATCGGATATTGGATCTGTAACGGGCATGTACTTTCTTCTCCTACCAGCTGGACTTTGTAACGCCAGGAATTAAACCTTCATGTGCCATTTTGCGTAAGCAACAACGGCATAGACCAAAGTCTCGATAATAACCGCGTGGTCTGCCGCAAATTCGACAGCGGTTATGCAAGCGTACCGTCTTATACTTGCCTTTTGCCGCAAGTTCACGACGCTTCATCTCTTTATCAATCATCGATGTTTTGGCCACTTTTTCTTTTCCTCTTTTTCCTCGTAAATGAGCTGTGATGCTATTTTCTGAATGGCATCCCTAAATTTTGTAGCAAAGCTTTTCCTTCTTGATCAGATGGAGCCGTTGTGACGATGGCGATGTCCATGCCGCGTACGGAGTCCACTTGCTCGTAGTTGATCTCTGGGAATATCAATTGCTCTTTGACGCCGAGCGAATAGTTGCCACGTCCGTCAAATGCTTTCCCGGATACTCCGCGGAAGTCACGAATTCTTGGCAAAGCGACGTTAATTAGCTTGGACAAGAAATCGAACATGCGCTCGCCGCGCAAAGTAACTGAACAACCAACCGGCATACCCTTACGGACTTTGAAGGTAGCAATTGATTTGCGTGAACGATTGATTACAGGCTTTTGCCCGCAAATTGTCACCAAATCCTTGATGCCACCATCAATGGCTTTTGCATTGGCAGTTGCTTCGCCAATCCCCATGTTGATCACAACCTTTTCCAGGCGTGGAACTTGGAGATCGTTTGTGTAACCGAATTGTTTTTTCAACGCGGGTACTACTTCTTTGCGGTAACGTTCCTTGAGATTCATAATTTCCTTGTTGTCCTCTTATCTTCTTTTAGAAGCTTCTTGAGACGGTTCTTGCCGTCATCACATTTGGGAGTGTATTAACCGTCAAAAGATTCACTGCAATGCTTGCAGACGCGCACTTTCTTGTCCTTGTCGACAGTCTTGTGCTTGATGCGAGTCGGCTTCTTGCATGATGTACAATAAAGCATGACGCGTGAGGCAAATATTGGTCCTTCCTTCTTAATCAGTCCGGCTTGACCAGAAACTGAACGACCGCGCGTGGCACGGGTAATCACGTTAACTCCTTCGACCACGACTTTGCCGGTCTTGGGGAATACGTTGATTACTTTGCCGGTTTGCCCACGGCCAACTTCTTTCGAGCCGGTCACCAAAATCACCATGTCGCCACGCTTAACGTGGAGCTTGGGAATGAGGTTGGTGGAACCTGGCTTAATCAAAGCCTCGGAAACAACTTTCACGCCACCGAGCTTGATCTTTTTAGCGACCGCTCTTTTGGTGTAGCGAATTTCTTTTATTTGTGGGTAAGCCATGTTAAATAACCTCCGGCGCCAAGGACAAGATCTTGCTGAAGTTCTTGTCACGCAGTTCACGAGCAATTGGTCCAAAGACACGTGTACCCTTTGGGTTATTGTCCTTTTGAACAATTACTGCTGCATTGTCATCAAAACGAATTGTGGTTCCATCCTTGCGACGAACGTTGTTCGTGACACGGACAATTACGGCACGCACCACTTCCGATTTCTTCACCGGCATGTTTGGCTGTGCGTCTTTGACCACGCCAATAATCACATCGCCGACGGTGGCATAACGCCGATTCGATCCACCAAGCACGCGAATACACATGAGTTCGCGGGCGCCGGTGTTGTCGGCTACTGATAATCGTGTTTGTGCTTGAATCATTTTCCTCTACCTATTTAGATCTGCTTTGGCTCTTTTTTTTTCTTAGACATCTTCCGATACGAAAGCTGATGCTTCCTTACCAGTAATCTCGATCACGAGCCATCTTTTCTCAGCGGACAACGGACGGCACTCTTGAATGCGTACGCGATCGCCAATTTGGCACTTGTTCTCGGCATCATGAGCCTTGAACTTGCGTGTGCGGAGGATTTGCTTTTCCAATCTTCCGTGCGGAACGCGCTGCTCTACCGAGACAACGACAGTCTTGTCCATCTTATTGGACACAACCTTTCCGACAATTTCCTTTCTGGGCATTTTCTATTTCCTTGCAGTATTTGTACTACTTTTTTGCCTTCTCAGCACCAATCGTCAATAAACGGGCCAATTGTCTGCGAGCAGTTTTCAGCTTGGCTGGAGATTCCAACTTGCGAGCTGCATGCTGGAAACGCAACTCGAGAATTTCCTTGCGAGTCTTATCAACGCGCTCGGCAATTTCCTCTTTCGAAAGTTCGTTTATTTCGCGAGTTCTCATTGCTGACCTCCTGGATGTCTTTCGACGATACGGCATTTAATTGGCAATTTTTGTGCAGCCAATCTCAATGCTTCGTGAGCTTCCTTATGTCCAATACCGGACATTTCGAACATGACCCGACCTGGCTTAACTACAGCAATCCAAAATTCCGGATTGCCTTTGCCGGATCCCATACGAGTTTCAGCCGGCTTCTTGGTCACTGGTTTGTCTGGAAATACTCTGATCCAGAGTTGTCCACCACGACGTACCGAGCGAGTCATCGCCTTACGTGCGGCTTCGATTTGTCTGGAAGTGATCCAAGCTGGTTCCATGGCTTGCAAGCCAAAATCACCGAACTGGACAGCCACGCCACGTGACTCACAGCCATTCATTCTGCCGCGTTGGTGCTTGCGGAATTTTGTTCGCTTGGGCATCAACATAGTACTTTAACCTGCCTTCCTGGATTTCTTTCCAGCGCGACCTTGCGTGCGCTCACGCTCAGGGCGAGCCTGCCCCTCTTGCTGCGAACGCTCTGTTTGCAATTTGATGTTTGGTGGTGACCATTGACCGCGATCTAATTCACCGCGGAAGATCCACACCTTGACGCCAATCAAACCCATCATTGTATGGGCTTCGGTACGACCGTAATCGACGTCGGCTCTTAGAGTTTGCAGAGGAATGCGGCCTTCTTTTGCCCATTCTGTACGAGCAATTTCAGCACCACCTAAACGGCCTGCCACCATGATTTTCACACCATGGGCTCCCGATCTCATGCAACGTTGAATAGCTTGTTTCATAGCCCGACGGAAAGCAACGCGCTTTTCCAATTGTTGGGCAATTGATTCAGAAACCAGTTTTGCTTCCAAATCGACTTTGGCAATTTCCAAAACATTGATACGAATGTCCAAGCCTTGGCGATTCAAAAGTCCACGAACCTTTTGACTGAGAGTCTCGAGACCAGAGCCACCCTTACCGACAACTACACCCGGTCTAGCGGTATATAGGTCGATAGTGATTTGATCGGATTTGCGGCCGATTTCAATTTTGGAAATTCCGGAATTAGCCAGTTCCTTTGTAATGAACCGACGAATGCGGTGGTCTTCCTCAACCAATGCCGGCAAATCTTTTGCGGGCGCAATCCAATTTGATTGCCATCCTTTGTGGATGCCGATGCGAAAACCATTCGGATTTACTTTCTGACCCAAGGTACTCTCCTTTATACGTCTGACAAGGCAATTGTAATGTGGCTGGAACGCTTCAAAATTGGGAAGGCGCGTCCACGTGATCTTGGTTGGCTGCGCTTCAGTGTCGGCCCTTGATCAGCAAAGGCTTCTACTACTTTCATTTCGCCAACTTCTTCTTCAGCCACAGGTGATTTGCCGTGGTTGATAATGTTGTACATAGCCGACTTGAGGACTTTCTCCACCTCGCGTGCTGCCGAATATGGCATGAACTTGAGAATGGTTACAGCCTCGCTGGCCGATTTACCGCGAATTTCATTAACAACGCGGCGCACCTTGCGTGGTGACATTCTTATCCATTTTGCTTGCGCTTTTGCATACATGATTACGCTGGTGTCCTCTTTGCTGTCTTGTCTGATGCGCCGGAGTGTCCTTTGAACAATCTGGTCGGAGCAAACTCTCCTAATCTGTGACCAATCATTTGCTCGGTTATGTAGACCGGCACATGCTTGCGTCCGTTGTATATGGCAATTGTGTGTCCAATCATGTCAGGCACAATCATTGATGCCCTTGCCCATACCTTTATGACTTTCTTTTCACCCTTGCGATTCATCTCCTCAATTTTCTTGGTGAGAGATGGATGCACATATGGTCCTTTTTTGAGCGAACGTGACACGCGATTTCCTCCTAGCCTTTCTTAGATGTGCGACGCTTCACAATGTAGCGATCGGAAATGTAGTGCTTACCACGACGGGTCTTGTAACCCATAGCCGGCTTGCCCCAAGGTGTTTGTGGCTTGCCACCAATTGGTGATTTGCCTTCGCCACCACCGTGTGGGTGGTCGACTGGGTTCATCACAACACCGCGGTTGGCTGGCTTGATGCCCATCCAACGTGAACGTCCGGCTTTACCGATGCTGATATTCTTCGCATCAGTATTACCAAGCTGTCCAACTGTTGCCATACAATCAACATGCACCATGCGCATTTCGCCCGATGGCAAACGCAATGTACACATCTTGCCTTCTTTAGCCAGAACTTGGATTTGGCTACCAGCAGAACGGCCGAGCTGACCACCCTTGCCTGGTGTCATTTCCACGTTGTGAACAAAAGTACCCAATGGTATCGAACGTAGTGGCAGGGCATTGCCGGTTTTGATTTCGGCAGCCTGACCGCTCATCAGCTCTTCGCCAACTTGAATACCAAGTGGTGCCAAGATATAACGCTTCTCGCCATCGGCATATTGCAATAAGCAAATGCGGCAGTTGCGGTTTGGATCGTATTCAATAGTTTTGACAATAGCCGGAATATGTACTTTGTCCCGCTTAAAATCAATCAGACGGTAATTGCGCTTATGACCGCCGCCTTTATGGCGCACGGTAATGCGGCCGGTATTATTACGGCCAGCTGTTTGCCTTAATGGCTTCACCAATGACTTTACTGGACGCGATGCAGTTAACTCGGAGAAGTCATTTAGCATCATGCCACGTCTGCCTGGCGACGTTGGATTTACTTTACGGGGAGGCATTTTTTCCTTTTTCCTTTTCCGCTTACGCGATAGCTGGAATTAAGAGAGGGGAGACTAACGGTTAAGCGCTGAACAACTCAAGTTGATCGCCGGAAACCGTGACGATGGCTTTTTTGCCATCCTTTGGATGTGTACCATGACGCTTAGAGCGACGAATACGACCACGAATTGGTGCTGTGTTTACAGCCACAACTTTGGACTTATTCTTTGGGTACATCTCTTTGATCAATTCCGAAATTGCATGAGCAATTTCAATTTTGTTGGCATCTTTTGCCACTTCAAAAACATATTGATTCAAGGAAGCCATTTGCGTGGTCTTCTCATTGATGATTGGGCGATAAATAATTTGGGTTTGACGCGGATTCATTACTTATCTCCTTCAACTTCTTTGGTGCTCGCTTTGCGCGTTGTCTTTGCTTTGGCAGGAGCTTGCTCAGCCTTTGCACCGACTTGCTTGAAGCGATTGTTGATTGCTTCCACTGTGCGCTCGGTAGTCAAAATCTTGTCGCAATCAATAATGTCTTTGGTATTCAGGTTGTGAATGGAAATAACCTTTACACCTTTGATATTGCGTGCGGCACGCTCAACTTCTTTGCACTTGTCACAAGCAAAATCGAGAATCAACAATACCTTTTGATCGGCAAGACCAATCTCTTCGATCACAGCTGCCATTTGCTTGGTCTTAGCACCCAATTGATTGAAGTCTTTCACGACAACCAATTCATTGGCACGAGCAGCTAAAGCTGACTTCAAGGCTAGTTCGCGCACTTTCTTTGGCAACGAAGATGAATAGTCACGTGGTCTTGGACCAAATGTGACACCACCACCGGCCCACAATGGTGAGCGGATAGAACCAGCACGGGCACGACCGGTACCTTTTTGGCGCCAAGGCTTGCGACCACCGCCACGAACTTCCGAGCGGGTCTTAGCACAAGCAGTACCAACGCGAGCATTAGCTAATTGGCGCACCACAGCTGTATGCATGACACCGATGTTTGGCTCGATGGCAAATACGTGCTCGGCGAGTGCTACCTCACCAACCTTCTTCCCTTTTAAATCTATTACTTGAGCAGATGTCATTTTCCGTTCTCTTTATTATTGGGCGGGGCAACCCCGCCCCTACAATACCTATTTAACGTTTTTGTTTATGCGTTCCATTTGGTCTTGGATGGATTGACGACAACAATTTGTCCTTCCACACCAGGCACTGAGCCACGTATGAGAAGAACGCCTTTTGCTGTATCAATTTCCACAACCTTGAGGTGACGAATGCACTTGTTTTGATCACCCATGTGACCTGGCATGATTACGCCTTTGTAGACGCGACCTGGAGTGGTACCAGCACCAATCGATCCCATGGAGCGATGGAACTTAGAACCGTGACTCATTGGTCCGCGACCAGCATGAAAACGCTTAATCGTGCCTTGGAAGCCTTTACCGATTGAGCGACCACGCACATCAACCAGCATGCCTTCCTTCAATATGTCTTCTACTTTCAAAGGTTCGCCAACCTTATATATAGAAGAGTCTTCTACACGAAATTCTTTCAGTGGCTTGCAAGGCGGAAGTTCGCGCTTCTTGAAAGCACCCATTGCCGGCTTGGTCAGTTTGCGCTCCAAAGTCTTGAAGCCGCCAACTTGCACTGCTGAGTAACCGTTCTTTTCCTTGGTCATGCATTCGGTGACAATGTTGTCGCCAAGTTTGACGACAGTGACTGGTACCACAAGACCTTCCTTATCGAAGATCTGTGTCATGCCAATTTTGCGTCCTAGAAGTCCTACTGTCATTTTTCCTGTACCTATATATGATTCTGGTTTATATCAGTCCGGTTTAGAGCTTTACCTCGATGTCCACACCAGCCGGGAGGTCGAGACGCATCAAAGCATCTGCTGTGGTTGGGGTTGGATCGTTGATATCAATTAAGCGTTTGTGTATGCGAATTTCAAAATGCTCACGCGACTTTTTGTCGACGTGTGGTGAACGCAATACACAATACACACGCTTGCGTGTAGGCAATGGGATCGGACCGAGAACTGCAGCACCAGTTCGTTTAGCTGTATCAACAATCTGATCGGCTGACTTATCGAGCAAACGATGATCGTATGACTTCAAGCGAATACGAATACGCGGTGCGCGGGCCATTTGTCCGGCGGTTTCTGTTTTTTGTGCTTTGGGTCGCACCATTTACCTATCTCCCTTTTTTTGCGCTCCGGAGAAACCTTCTCCGAGATTTTGGTTTTGCCTTTTTTGCACTACGCATCTAGGCAGCACCCGGCTTCTCTTGCCTTGTGACGATGAGCTTTTCAATCCGCCAGATTAGCTGGCTCTTATAATTGAATTGGTCACGCAGTCATAGTTCTAGACAATGAGTTAATAATTCTACCGTTATATATGCTATTGAAATGCGAAAATTTATCTCACCATAACAATTCAATTTATTGCCCTGCAGACCAAGACATTTCGGGTGAAAGGCTCATCAGCTGACCATCACAGATCAAAATCGAGGGCTGCGTCTGTCGGTACAACGATCAATCATTCCTAAATCCTCTTTCATAGAGACAAAATTCTTCGTCGTCATATATCGTTTGGAGCATATTGAGGCAATCCGACTGAGTGCTTGGCAAAGCAAAAACCAAATCAGAGAAATTCGATATCGCTGCAATTACTGAAGAGTCAAAGCATTTGTGATGTTGTTGGCCTTAGCGTCAACTTCAGTTAGCGGCTTCAAGTTCCAACGAGATTCGATGAACTTTAGAATGGATGTGCTGTCATATTCGGTGTGATCAACAAAATGCTTCTTGGCAAAGGGACCAAGAATTAGTGTCGGCACGCGAGTACCCGGTCCGAAGAAGTCGCGCTTCGGTGGTGGCACATGATCCCAGCGGCCACCATTTTCATCGTAAGTGATGATGATCAAACTGTCCTGCCAATATTTACTTGCCTTAATTGCCTGCAAATATTTTTCCGTCACTGCCTCGCAAGGAAGTGGTGCATAAAGACCGGGATGCTCATCGAAGTCCACCTGATGAATAAAAGATACTTGCGGCAATTTGCCTTGCTTCAAGTCTGAAAGCAATTCCGCATCATCTTTGCGAATGGATTTATGGGCCTTCGTTCCTTCAGCATATTTTTTTGTATAGTCCAAACACAATACTGTGTAGTCACCATACCAAGCCCAAGTAATTCCCTTCGCATCGAGACGATCGCAAATGGTGGCATGGTTAGTTAGTGGCACTGGACCAATAGGTGCAGGTGGTGGCGGATTGTTGACGATGAAGCCGTCTTCCGATACCACGTGTTTATGTTCAATCCGTCCATATTCCCAAGGCTTATGCACATATTGCTCAGGCGCGTTTTCCCATCGAAGTGGAGCGGCCGAAAGCAAATAACAATTGTTGAGCCAAGAGCCACCAAAGGCTGCATGAAAAAAATGATCGCAAAGCGTATATTCGGATGCCCATTTACCGAGTGGCAATTTGTGCGCATCGTAGTAACTCATTGGCAATGAGCCAGCCAAGCTCAAGGCAATGAACTTATCCATCTTGCCACCATTGATTTGTTCTTTCTGATTGTAGAAGCGGTGCATCATGTCACCGGTCTTCTCATTCAAACCAATGTAAGGCAATAAATCATATGGCTTTGGTGGCAGTCCGAGAGGAATACGCGCATCAACAACTGGTGGCTTAACCATATTGTTCAACGCATGCGGCCACTGTTTGTATGGTTTGCCTTTTTTGCTCAACTGATCAACATGATTGATGCCGGCAATTCCATCTGCACCTTCAAACAAACCATAGAGACCATCGAAGCTCCAGTTCTCCATATAAAAGACGATCACATGTTTGATCTTGTTTAGACCTTGGGGGACTTCGCCGCGAGCACCAGAAGACTTGGTGGCAAACGCTGCGAGAGAAAATATCTGTGCCAGACAAAGACAAAAAACAATTGCTGCAAAACGTCCAATCAATTTCTCAAACATGTTCAGCTTCCTCATCAAAAACATTTTCAAAGAGAAAGGACGACCGATGGCCGTCCTTTACTCGTTTGCTTATCGTTTACCTAGCTTAGGCAATGATGGATGCAACCACTCCGGAGCCGACTGTACGGCCGCCTTCGCGGATAGCGAAACGCATTCCTTGCTCAACGGCTACTGGTTGAATCAATTCAACTTCCATAGCAACGTTATCACCAGGCATAACCATTTCAACGCCATCTGGCAATTTGATTGAGCCAGTTACGTCAGTTGTACGGATGTAGAACTGTGGTCTGTAACCTGGGAAGAATGGAGTGTGACGTCCACCTTCTTCTTTGGACAGAACGTAAACTTCTGCTTTGAACTTGGTGTGTGGTTTGATTGAACCTGGCTTAGCGATAACTTGACCGCGCTCAATCATGTGCTTTTCTACACCGCGCAAAAGAAGTCCAACGTTGTCACCGGCGATACCAGAATCCAATGTCTTCTGATACATTTCCACACCGGTTACGGTTGTCTTGCGAGTTTCTTGCAAGCCGATGATTTCGACTTCTTCGCCTACTTTGATTTGTCCACGCTCAATACGACCTGTGGCAACGGTACCACGGCCTGTAATGGTGAAGACGTCTTCTACTGCGAGCAAGAACGGTTTGTCGATTTCACGTTCCGGTGTTGGAACATAATCATCAACTGCCTTCATCAGCTCAGTAATCTTAGCTTCCATGGCAGCATCGCCTTCCAAAGCTTTGAGAGCCGAACCGCGAATGAACGGTGTCTTATCGCCTGGGAAATCGTACTTATTGAGAAGCTCACGTGCTTCCATTTCAACCAGGTCGAGCAATTCTGGATCGTCAACCATGTCGCACTTGTTCAAGAAAACTACGATGTAAGGAACACCTACCTGACGGGCAAGCAGAATGTGCTCACGTGTCTGAGGCATTGGACCATCGGATGCAGAGATGACGAGGATTGCTCCGTCCATCTGAGCGGCACCGGTGATCATGTTCTTGATGTAGTCAGCGTGACCAGGGCAGTCAACGTGGCTGTAGTGACGAGCATCAGTTTCATACTCGACGTGGGCTGTGTTAATCGTGATACCACGGGCTTTTTCTTCCGGAGCAGCGTCGATTTCGTCATATTTCTTGAACTTGGCTTTGCCCAGTTTGGACAGTGCCAAAGTAATTGCGGCCGTGAGTGTTGTCTTACCGTGGTCGACGTGACCAATGGTGCCGACATTCACGTTAGGTTTGTTTCTTTCGTACTTTTGGCGAGCCATCCTTCTTCTTCTCCTTGGTTAACTCTTTGACTATAACAATAGTGCTTTTGGGATCTTAAATTAAAGAAAGCACTATATTGGTGCAAGCCACTAGATCTCTTTATATTTATGGCATTGCTGGCTTTGTAAAGTGGAGCCCATGACGAGGTTCGAACTCGTGACCTCCCCCTTACCAAGGGGGTGCACTACCACTGTGCTACATGGGCACACCTCTTGTTTGTCATCGCAATCAATCCCTTTCAGGCTTAGCCATCTTGTCAGCCGGCAAAGCCTTCTGCATCTTGATTACGAAGTTTGGGCGGAGCTGGATTCGAACCAGCGTAGGCTTGCGCCAACGAGTTTACAGCCCGTCTCCTTTAGCCACTCGGACATCCGCCCCAAAAGCCGGTGATGGGATTCGAACCCGCAACCTACGGTTTACAAAACCGTTGCTCTGCCGTTGAGCTACACCGGCCCACTTTGAGTGAGTGTGAAATTCTACAAGCTTGAATTAAACACTGTCAAATTGACATCGCGCCAAGCGATACAGGAGATATTCCATCTTGTCTAAAAAAATATAAGAAGTCCAAAATTGCCGGGCTTTATTGCGAATTATTACTTAGCGCCCGACTGCCTGACTACTTCATAGAAGAAAATCGAGGCAGCAACGGAAGCATTCAAAGATTCCGTATGACCAGGCATAGGAATCTTGACGAGAAAGTCGCAAAGCTTTTGTGACAATTGACCCATGCCTGCACCTTCACCACCAATAATCACGCAAAGCTGCCGCTTGAGATCTGATTCAAACAAATTCTCTTTCGCATCAATATCCAAACCCCAAACCCAAAAGCCATTTTCCTTCAAGGTCTCAATTGTCTGAGCCAAATTGACGACTCGCACAACCGGCAAGTTGGCCAAGGCACCGGCACTAACTTTGGCCACAGTACCAGTTACTTGAGCAGAACGTCTCTGAGGCAAAAACAAGGCTTTCACTCCCATGGCTTCGGCTGAGCGAATAATCGCCCCAAGATTGTGCGGATCTTCGATGCCATCAGCAATGGCAACACAATAGCCATCCATGGTCAGTCCTTGTCGCTCGCGCAATGTTTTGTCTAATTTCAATTTGAGCAAGAATGTTTCCATGCTCCAAAGTTCTGCTTGGCTGACATAGGCCATCACGCCTTGGTGATGCGCATCCTCCGGGCAAGAATTATCTAGCTTGTGCTTATCGACTTGTTGCACCGGAATCTTCAATTGGCGAGCCAACTGCCAAATTTGATCAATGCGCTTATCCGGTCGCATTCCTTGTGACACCATAATCTTGTTCACTTTAATAGTCGGCAAGTGAGAGAGCTTAGCAAGATCTTTTAAATCCGAGGCAGTCAGCGCTTCTTCGCCTAACTGCAAACGCAGCTTAGCCACTGCATCAGTAATTTCTCTTTCTTGATCTTTGCCACCATCGAGGGGCAAAGCACCTTCTTGCGTTTGTGCTTCCAAAAAAGAAAGCACTGCATTTCTACCAAAAATAATTTCGTCGTTCATAAAATCAGACTCTGCAATTTTTACCGATTGGTGCCACAAGTGCACATTGTGGGAAGACCCCCATAGACATTTAAGTGGACATTGCCTAGTGTTTAATAATCCCTTGGAGTAAGTCACTCACATGTTTTTCGACCTTTGTTTTTTTGGCCTACCGATGGCCGCTGCCATCTTACTAGGGACCAATGCCTGGCGCAATCATAACGTGCGCCTCTGGCGTGCATGTGGCTGCTTTACTTGCTACTGCCTCTTTTATTTAGCCGGAGGGCGTGAAGCTATCGCTTACGTGACTTGCTTAGCAATGATGGGCGGCATACCAATGCTGGGCGGTAATATCTAGACTTAAGCCGAAGGCTCTAAGTACCTGAATGTCTTAACTGCTGCGCCTCAGCCAGAGAGCGCATAGATATCTTGTGTTTCTTCAGCCAGCGCGAAATAGTGTTCGGATCACACCACTGCTTTTCTTCTTCCCGATAAATTCGGGCAATTTCCACAGTGCTGAGCTTTTCTTTCACGTATTTTTGGTAAAGCCAGTCCCTGTCTTGATAAATGGTTGTCGTTCTTAAGCTTTTACCCATAAAATAACCACCTTATTGACCGGGAATTATTGGTCTAGCAAAATTTAGATTCTATATGAGCCCGACCGATTGGGTCGTCTAGCCATTATCGCTATACCCAATTTTCCATGTTAAACAATTATCTGGCAACTCGGTAATTACGTTTTTTATCGCTAAAATAAGTCAGCTATGTCCACACCGCTTTCCAGCCAATATTTGCCCCAGGTAGATAAACTGCTCAGGCATCCAGAAATAGTAGCCAACACAGGCAAACTGCGCCGCGAGGTTCTGGTTGAACTGATTCGCAAGCGTTTAGCCTTGTATCGCCAAGGCTTTCAGTCTTGCCCTGAGGATATCGATGAAATTGCCAGGCAAATAGTCAAGGATGTAAAAGCCCTGCTCAAGCCGCACCTTTCTCGTGTAATTAATGGTACAGGCGTAATCCTCAGTACAAACCTTGGACGGGCGCCACTACCAGCCAAAGCGATTGCCAACTTGGTGGAAGTTGCGAGTCACTACTCAAATTTGGAAACCGACTTAGACTCAGGCAAGCGCGGCGAACGTACTACATATATAGAAGAACTGCTTAGCCTATTGGTGGGCAGCCAAGCAGCTTGTGTGGTCAATAACAATGCAGCTGCAGTACTTCTGGCAGTCAAAGCCTTGTCCTCTGACAAAGAAGTGATTGTTTCCCGCGGCGAGCTGGTGGAAATTGGCGGCAGCTTTCGTTTGCCGGAAGTAATTGTGGCCGGTGGCGGAAAGCTAAAAGAGGTGGGGACAACAAACAAGACCAGAGTTGCCGATTACCGCCAAGCCATGTCCAAAGAAACGGGAATCTTGCTCAAGTGTCACAAATCCAACTATCAGATTTCTGGATTTACCGAGGAGGCAAGCCTGACTGAATTGGTCTTGCTCACAGAAGAGTTTGATCTGCCCCTGGTTTACGATCTCGGCTCCGGTGTTTTAGACCGGCTGCCGCTTGCCGCAGGCATGACTAAAGAAAGTACCGCACTGATCGCAGACGAACCGACGGTGGCTGATACCATTGGCGGTGGCGCTTGTTTAGTGACGTTTTCCGGCGACAAACTTTTGGGTGGCATACAAGCCGGGATTATTTGCGGCAAGCGCGAACTAGTTGCAAAACTTAGACACAATCCACTTTATCGCGCCTTACGTCCAGACAAAGTAATTATTTCACTTCTAGAATCTGTCCTTGCCCAATACACTTTGGCAGACGCGGAGGCAGAAATTCCCACGCTCAAGATGCTAAAACTATCGGAAGAAACGCTCAAAAAGCGCGTCGAGCGTTTTATCCAGAAGACAAGCTCGGCGCTCAGTCAATTGCATTTAGAACTCATAGCCTGCAATTCCACCACCGGTGGTGGCACACTTCCCGGCTTGCAAATTCCCAGCTACGGTCTTTCAATCCGTTCTGATTATCCAGCGAATAAACTTGCCGCACTTTTGCGCCAATCAATAATTCCCATAGTCACAATTGTGCAAAACGACACAGTGATTATCGACTTTCGTACACTTTTTGAAGAAGACGAAGAAGTATTGTTCGAGGCACTCAAAGCTGTTTCTTAAAAGATACTCCCAGACCAATTACTGTTTTGACTATCGGGTTTTACTTGTCTCCCGACTTGTCTTGCAGCAAAGAATCGAAACGTTGATCCATATCTTCATCGGAAATTTCGCCTAAGCGCATTTTGTCACGCGGTACTTTATTGTCCGGCAAACTTTCTCCGGACATGACCGGTCTTGCTTTCAACTCCTCGATTTTGGCAGCAATCTCGTCTTTCAAGGCAGACAAACGTTGTTCGGCTACTTTGTATTCTTCGATTAGTTTATCAGTCGTACCTAAAATATTTGAACGTACATTGCCAAGCCGATCTTCCATGGCAAAAAGCTTTCCGACCTGACTTTCAACATCGGACATCAATTCTCGTATGTCTTTGTTTTCCTGTCGTGGCAAATTTTGCTTAGCCTTTTTTGCGCCTGTATTTTCGTTTTCTGAATTACTGTCTTGTTCTTTTTTAGTCACGCTCATATCTCCAAGCAGACTCTTACTTCATTTTATCTGCTTCAGTAAAAAAACTTTGCATTCATTCAGCCATTATCAGCCACCCGCTCATACATCTACTAAATATAATAGACTTGAATAGATTATAATTTTGGCTGGTGTATGAGCGGGATAAACGAAGAAATTTACTAACCTAAGGAGTAGGGAATTATGGGAGAAGATGTAAACGCTAAAGTTGCAGAGTTGGAGAAGAAGCTTGCTGAACAAGCTAGATTCACCCGTACAGTAGTGGTTGCTTGCACTTGCGCCATTCTCGGTGTGCAATTCTACACAACTACTGAAACATTTTCTGGCATAGTCGCCATCAACAACTTGATGGGCAGCATGCAGTCTTTGGCAGCTCAACGCTCCTGCGCTCAAGCTCAGGATAAAGCTCAAGCTCCAGCCAAATAGTTGATCTCAATCGGCATTTGATCACAGGGCGCTAGCTTAGCGTCCTGTGTTTGCTTGTTTATTTGTTCAGCATGTCTTGCCGGCGTTTAACTTCCGCCTCAACTTCTTCCGGAGAAATGTTGTTGACCTGCATCGGTCCGGCGCAAATTTCACGCCAAGGAGCGCCAGCTAAGGCTTGACGAACAATTACTTCAAATACTTGCGCACGCACACCAGATCCATAACTGCCGGCTCCCGAACCAAAAGCTTGCTTGCCTCCGGCCGGTTTTGCAGCAGAAGTATCGAGAGTAGTTTGCGGAGCTGGTTGCGCTGGCTGGGCTGGTTGAGTTTGAGCCTGAACTGGTGCCGGTACGGGTGCTGCCATTGGCGCCGGGGCTGGCGCAGGGGCAGGAGCTGCAACCGGGGGTTGAACAACCGGCTCGGGCATAGGAGCGGGGGCTGGCATTTCCGGTTGAGCATTGGCAGGTGCTTCAGCTTCTTCATCATTATCGGAAACAAAGGTTGTTGTCGTCTCCGGTGTCACTTCCAGAGACGGGCTTTTTGGTCTTGCCGGAGCCGTATCAAAGAAACTGGCATAACCTGCTGGTTTACTTGGGGCAGGCTCTGCGCCTTGCGCCTTAGCTTCCTCAGTTGCTTTGCGAATTTCTGATCGCTGCTGCTGAGTCATCTTGGCTAGCTCTTCAAACTGCAAGCGTAGTTCTTCGATTTGTCCACGTAAAAGACTGGCTTCCGATTCTTTTTCCGAAAGTTTCATTTCTTTGTTTTGCAAGAGTGCATGATATTCACCCTCGCGCATGGCCAATTCTTCCGTCAGTTCTTTATAGCGCTCATTCAATTCTTCATAGCGAACAGCATGGGCCTCATGCACTTCCTCAAGTTCTTGTTCTTTAGCAGCTAGCAATTGCTCGTATTCATCTTCGCCTTCTTCTTTAGCCTGACGCAATTCCTCATTGGCTTTATGCAAGGCTTCCAATTGCGCTCGCAACTCTTCATCATAATTGCCGCCTTGCAAATATCCGGCCTCATCTGATGAAAGACCGCCGCGTGGTTGTCTGAGCGACTGCAAATAGGACGGTGGTGGCGTTGCGGCTTGCACCGCTTCGTAAGCGGCTCGGAACAAATCGCCAGAAAGTCTTTGCGTACCCAAGAGTTCCACCAAGCGCCTGAGCAAATCAGCCGGATGGTCTTCCGGGAAAATCGCCATGTAAGCACATTTAAATGTCCATGGATCAATTGCACCACAAGCCAATTGATCAGCCAAATTCATCACTAACTGATCGGCAGTCAGATCATCTGCCCGACCAGCTTCGCGGGCCTCAATTGCTGCCACCAATTGATCAATTACTGGCACTAATTCACCCACTGCCTTCATCGGCTCAATGGCTGTAGACATTGATTCGGTCAAGACATTGAGGTTCATGCCAATTTCGCGCAGTGTCTGATTCTTGACGGTATCATTTAAGTTCTTGAGCAAATCAACCTGTTCGCTAGCCACTTTCTGCAATGCAGCCAAATTGGTGGCACAAGCATTCATCACCTGATCGATATCATTAAGCAAGCTAATTGCCTTTTCCGGCTTTTGTGCCTTGATTACGTTGGTACAAGCAGTCACCGATTTTTCAATGTCTGAAAGCTTTTCCATTGCATCTTTGGTATCCAGACCTTGAAGCGTTTTGGCAAAACTACCCAGTGTGCCATTGATTTTGTTCAAGAGCCCGACGACTTCTTCGCTTTGAAAAGATTCCAGATTCTCGGCAATGGTCGCTTCAATCTTAGCCAGAAGCGTGACTGTCTTATCCGATTCGCGCGACTGCAAATTATCGTTGCATTGACTCAGGCTTTGATCGATATTTTCCAAAAGACCGACAGTCTTATCAGACTGAATTGTGCTCAAACTCTCGTCAATCTTTTCCAATAGCTCCAAAGTTTTGTCAGACTGGAGATGACCAACGCTATCGGCAAGACTGGCCAAAGAGCCTTGGATATTCGTCAAAAGTTCTTCAATTAGGGCAGGCGTTATTTGCACTTGTGGTGCTGCTTCAGCCTTGCTCTTTTCTTGCCCCTGAGGGATAAAAGGCGGCGGCAATTCTGGTCGTGAGCCAGAAGGTGTGGAACGTGGCAAAGCAGACGACAAAGATGGCGACGCCTCGCGTGTCTCGACGTCTGCTTCGCTACTTGCTGTCACCTGTTCTTCATCGGCAACGGCTGGGTTCGGTTGAGAGGCAGGCTCACTTGCCGGAGCTTGTGCGAAATCATCAATTTCAGGAAACGGCACAGCATGCCCGCCTGTCTTAGAAAGTGTTCCGCGCAAGCGTGCCCGTCTTTGGGCGAGCGATCCAGAATCTGGCTGATTGCCAGATCCTGAGGCATCTTGCTCTTCATACGAACTCATGGAGGTTTCTTTGTCCTTGCTAGCCATCAGGCCATGCCTTTCAAATACTAATTACTAGTCTAGTAAATGCTTGCCCAGAAAACTTGGAACTTAATCTCAATTATTAACTGCATGCGGGGGTGACTAAAGTATATATCCGACTTTGACTTAATGGACGATTATCAGGCATACGAGCTCGTCTGATTTATCTACCCCTACTAGAAATATCAGTTTTTCGCTATTATCGAAGCAGGAAGAGGAATTTCTTCCTGGGGAGTAGCTTGGACATTCTCATTTGCCACAGTTGCGGCTCAATAATTCGGGGTAAGAGCAAATTCTGCACTGGTTGCGGGACTCATACTCTAGCGACCGCTGCGCAAAATCTCTCCGTCTTAACCCAAGCCTCACTACCACTGGCTTGCACAATTAATCCGGACCCAATGGTTTTAGAAGCAGCCATTTTGCAGCATGAGTTTGGCAGCAACGGTGGCAATGGCCATGCTGGTGCATCCGAAATTGCCGTGGGTGAAGATAGTGGTGCAATAACTTTTGAGGCTGTGCTGCCGGAAAAACCAAGCGGACCTCAGCCAGCTTCGGTGCTTTCTGTAATCTTGGGCAAAGCCAATACACCCCAACCTGCTCAAAGTCCGTCTGGTTCAGTATCCGATCTCTTGTCCATGATGCAATCAATGGAGGAAAAGCCGGACGCCAGTGATGATATTTCCCAGTCTGATCAAAGACCGCAAGACGAATTCGGCCAGTATGAGCCTGATGTCGAGAGCGATACCAATCAAAGCCAGGAGAATTATCAGCCACAGGAGCCAATTCCCTCTGGGCTTTCGCATATTCCTGAATGGAACACCGATCCTCTAGAGTTTGATGTTCACACAGAGGCAGAACTTCCACCAAGCGCAAGCGAGCCTCCGGATCAACAATTCACAGACAAACAAGCCTTGCCCCAAGCAGAAGCAAGTGAAGAAAGGAGCGCTCTGATCAATCAATTATTTGGTAGCGGCGAAGATTCCACAAATGCGCAAACATCATTTGACGCTCCAGCTTCCGAAAGTCCTCTCGATTCTCCGGCAATTACACCAGCAGACCAAGGCAAAAGAGAGGCATTCGATTTCTTTGCTCCTGGCGAGAGTACAAACCGACAGGCAACTTCTTTTGATCCGGCATCGCCGTTTTCACAAGCCAAACCACTGCCACCAGATCAAAATTCAGCAAGCCTCAAACCTCAAGCTTTGGACTTTTTTGCCCAAGCACCGCTGCCGCAACCGGCAGTATCAGATAACTTAGTTGACGATAAAGAACTGATTGCTCAATTTGAAGCTGAGGCCCGAGCTCAAGAAAAGGTAACCGGACAAGCGCCAAGCGAAATTTCATCATTACCATCAAGCAATCAAAAGTCCGATGCCTCTAATATTCCTGGAGGGATAAGCGGGCTAGGAGAATTGCCCAGTGAGCCACCGCCTGCCAAATCAAAAGGCCCAATTACCAGTGAGAAATCCCGCCACGACGAGATTGGCATTTTAGCTCGGCGCGCTCGCAATAAGGCCACAGAACAAGGCGATCCAGCACCGAAACCAGCCGAAGGACCATTCGGTTTTCTTGCCGGAAATTTGGAACTTGGTGGTCAAACAGTGCCGAAAAAGGCTCTCGTCGGTGGACTATTAGCCATAGCTTTGATTGTCATTCCCATATTTTTTATGATTGTCGGATCGGTCGGCTCGGCAGTTTCGGATCTGGTTGCCGGTCAACAAGCCCAGCAAGTGCCACCATTAACCGGAAAATGGGAGTTTGCTTTTCAGACAGGCGAAAAAGTGCACCGAGGCACACTTGCGATGCATCAAAACGGATCGGAAGTGCATGGCAATGGACGCGATCAGGAATATTTTGAGTTTGCCGGAAAGTTGGATGGTCATCATATTTCCTTCAAGAAACAATATGTGATTCAAGGTCAACCAGTTGGCAAATCTGTTTTGTGGGAAGGCACTATCAAACTCAAGCCGGATGCGCCGCCCTTTATATCCGGCGTTTATAAGCAGCAAATTGCCACCGGCGTTTTTCGCTTACGTAAGGTTATCGAAGTAACTGGACGTTGGGAAGCACGGCTTACCATGCCCATTTCCGAAAAATCGTTGCCAATGCAAAAGTCCACACAAATATCTGATTTCAAATCAGGCGACGAAAAGATCAAAGAAACTCAAGACATGTTCTTAAAAATTGCCATTGGCATAGTAGTCGTTTGTGTGCTTTTGGCGATGGGCTCCCTGAAGCTTTTCGGACCATCGGGATTGATCAACATTTGGGCAAAGAAAGAATACATTCCCTCACAGTTCCGTTCACAACACAACAAGATGTTAAACGAGCTGGGCAAGCCACCGCGTCCTGGTGGCATGCCACTTGGGCCGCGCCAAGACTGGGGATTCCATCAAGCTTTCAGTCCCAAAAAACTTGCTCTCACCCCTGAGATGAGAGAGGCTAACCCGCACATGTTGGTACTTGGTGCTGGTGCGAAAGGTAAGAGCCGCTTGATTGCCTCGATGATCTGCCATGACATTATTAGTGCAGACCGAGCAGTAATTGTAATTGACTCCGATGGCGGTTTAGCCGACTTGCTAGTTGACTGGATTGCATCGCATCCTAAAGGACGCGAAATTAGCCAACGTGTGATTTTGCTTGATCCGACTCACAAAGGCAATTGTCCATCCTACAACCCGCTAGAACAACCGGAAGACGGTGATTTGCAATCAGCTGCATCGGCCGTTGTTTACGGTTTCAAGGCCATTTATACGGAGCCACCAGGTTCTCAGTCGCAATGGAATCAACAAACAGCAAATATCTTACGTAATTCGGCCTTGCTCTTGATGGCCAATAATCGAACCCTAATCGATTTGCCGACGCTTTTGTCTGATAATGATTTCCGCGACGTGATGTTGGAAAAGATCGAGCGTCTGAAAGCAGAAAAAGTTGAATACATCACTTTGTTAGAAACATGGGGTCAATACAAGCGTCTGGCTCGTACCGATCAATGGATCAACTGGGTCGAACCAATTCTCAACCGCGTGTCACCCATGCTTTCTGATCCGCGCATCAGACCGATTCTTACCAAGCCGCAAGGAGGGTTGAATTTGCGCAAAATTATCAAGGAAGAAAAAATCTTGATTTGCAAAATTCCCCAAGGAGAACTTGATCAAAATGCCAACTTGCTTGGCAGTTTGATTGTCACAGGCATCAAGCAAGCCGGACTTTCACTCAGCCAAGGCAAAGCAACCTCCAGTCCTTGTTCTTTGTATTTGGATGAATTTGACAGCTTCATTGAAAAAGAAACCATTGATGCCATCACCTCCGATACCAAGAAATTACAAATTGGTTTAATTGCCGCTTGCAAGTCCATGCAACATTTGCCGGAAGATTTTCGCAACCAGCTGATAATACATATCGGTACCCTCTTTGCATTTTCTCTAGCCAAGAAAGATGCCGACATGCTCGGTCCGCAGATGTTCCGCGTGGATGGGCGCAAGATTAAGCACCAGACTATCCAAAACATTTTCAACAAAGTAAATTCCACTCCCCAGTTTGAGCTTATCTCTGACGAGGAAAAATTAAACATAGACCGCTTGGTCGGACAGGAGGAAAGGACATTTTTCTGTTATCGGGTAGGCACCGTAGCTGGTGTGTTCCATATGAAGTCACCCGACTTCAAGGATATCCCGGACAACCAAATCAACTGGTCCTTAGTTGAGCAAATGTACTCAACGCCAGCGGTAGACTGAGGAGCTCATGGTTCAAGCAGCAAGCAATCGCAATATTTGGGAAGAGCGCATCGCAGAGCTTCGGCGATACGATCTCGATTTGCTTGAATCAGAGCCAATCAACCCAATGACGATTGAAAGCTGGGCCATTCCTGGGCTTTCCTTTGTACGAATTGATGGCATCTTGCGTTCATGGGATATTGAGCGAGAGAAACAATCACAATCGCAACAAAATCAACCAAAACAAGATCCCAATCAAGTGCCTCAGCGCATGTACTTGATGGAAGACGCTCTAACCGGACTGCACAGTCAAAAGGCGCATCTAGCCTTTCTCATTCTTGGCTCAAAGACCGGTGTCAGTTATTACATGGGCATGTCGTTACCTGGCATATCGGATGTGCCAGAGCCGGATGGTCAAGCCACCAATATTTGCTACAGCACGCTCAAGTCCATATTGCACTCGGTCTATAACGGCGTAGACATTTATCAAAATGCTTTCTCAAGCGATCAAATGAAAGCCATGATTGCACCGATGACCGGGAACGTTGGCATTGTCACTGGCATTCCAGCGCTTAAGTCCACCGGCTCCGACACGATGGAATCCGAGCAAATTGAAAGACTCGCAAATGGCTTGCAAGGTCATGAATTCGGTATGTTGGTTTTAGCAGTACCAATTCCCAATCAGTTCATTAGCCGCGAAGAATTCTCTATCGTTGATCAAATTCAGCGGGCGCAAGAAAACGAAGACCCAGAGAAGAAGCGCAGAATTAAATACTATCTCGAATTGCAAGATGCTTATCTCAGGCACATTCAGCTGGGCACGGCCATTGGCAGCTGGCAAGTCGGCACCTACTTTTTTGCACCGGATCGTTCAGTCTTTGTCCGCCTGCAATCCTTAATCCGCGCTACTTATGTTGATGAATCATCCAGACCAACACCTTTGAGAACGCACGAATTCCCTGGTCTGAAACCACATCTTGAACAGTTTGGTTTATTGAAGAACACTCGCACGGGAGAAAACGCCTCACAATTGCTTGGTTATCGTTTTCTTTCGCCTTTGAACTCGCGTATGTTGTCCTCATACATTCACTTACCAAAACGAGAAATGCCAGGCTTCCGCGTCAGGCGTTCAGCCGAATTTTCTCTCGCCTCTATTCCACCGAGAGACCCGAATCGGGTTATTGCCATCGGCAACATTTTGGACCGTGGCGTTGATACCGGAAACCTTTATTACATTGACGTTGACGCCATGCAAAAGCACACAATTATTTGTGGTGTCACCGGCGGTGGTAAAACCAATACCTCATTTTATTTGTTGAATCAGCTTTGGCGTTACAAAATTCCATTTATGGTTATTGAGCCAGCCAAGTCTGAATATCGGCACATGATGCTGATGTCGGAAACCTTCAAGGGTGTCGGGCAAGCATTTTCACTTGGTGATGAGACCGTCTCGCCATTTCGTCTCAATCCCTTTGAGATCATGAAGGGCGTTAAGGTACAAACCCACTTGGACGCTCTCAAGTCTGTCTTCAATGCCTCTTTTGAGATGTATTCGCCAATGCCGCAGGTTTTGGAAAAGGCTTTGAATTCTATTTATGGCGTGCGTGGTTGGGACTTAGTGCAAAACAAAAATCGCCGCCTGCCACCAGGCATGGAGCCTGGCGATCCGGATTGCCCGCCCGAAATTTACCCAACCATGAAAGACCTGTTTGAAATTATCGATCCGACTGTCGAATCATTTGGTTATTCCGAAAGAATTGGACCGGACGTACAAGCAGCGCTTAAGGCTCGTATTGGCTCGCTTCTGATTGGTGGCAAAGGCCAAATGCTCAACACCAGGCGTTCAATTCCGCCAGAAATTCTTTTTGGCAGACCAACCGTGGTTGAGCTGAAGATGGTCTCGGAAGACAGCGAAAAGTCGTTCCTCATGGGTATGTTGCTCGTCTTCCTTTATGAATATCGAGAGTCACTTGGCCCAAAAGATAATTTGCAACACATCATGCTTGTCGAAGAAGCACACAGACTTTTGAAAAATGTGCCGACATCACAATCGTCAGAATCAGCCAATCCGGCTGGTAAAGCTGTTGAATTCTTCACCAACATGTTGGCTGAAATTCGTTCCTATGGTCAAGGATTTATCATTGCCGACCAAATTCCCAACAAGTTGGCGCCCGAGGCACTGAAAAATACCAATTTGAAAATAATGCATCGTATTGTTGCCACCGATGACCGTGATTCCATGGGTGGTGCCATGAATTTAGACGATGTGCAAAAGCGCCACGTCACAGCGCTTGGCACAGGACGAGCCATCGTTTATGCCGAAAAAATGGAATCACCCTATCATTTGGCAATCATGTACGACAAGACTGCCGCCGTGCCTCCACCGGATACACCGGAAGAGTCGGACGCAATTGTGCGCGAAGCCATGAAGGGTCTGAATGTTGTTCAATCGTTTGACAAATATTTGGGCTGCCAATTTTGCTTGCATAGATGCGATTCACAAATTCTGGATACAGCCACACCGGTGGCTGACGATCCGCAGTTTCGTCAGATTTACAACCGTTATCTGCTTTCGACAATCAAAGACTTAACCCAGCTTGTGCAATTCCGTCCGAAGATTATCAATGAAATTCAGCGGGTAATTGGCGGACGCGCTCGTACAGGCAATTTGGCCGGTATCACCTGGTGTGCCCTCACTCAAGCTACCGAGCGTTATTTTGAACGCAAGGGTGAAGAAAATTACTGGTATTACGATCAAGTGCGCGAGCAACACATGCGTTGGTTGAATTTGCTCAGACCGGCTTTCCAACCGACAGAAGTGAATCGCAGAATTGATTTGGCCGTACTGAGACAATGGCGCGAAGACTTTCTTGAACTGCATCGCCGCGATCAAGGCCCACTGCCAACTTGTGGTCCATGCACATCGAAATGTCTTTATCGTTTTGAAGTATCGGAAGTGGTGCGCGATCCTAAAATCAAATATGACTTCAACACTTCAATTAATCGCAAAGACACACCAGCATCCGATGCTGCTGCCTGGTTCTGCCGACTCTTATCAGAAAGATTGATTGGGCAGCTCGACGTTGATTTAGCCTTTTGCTTGGCTGTGCATTTGATCAAAGATCAACAACTTTCCACCGATGCTCAAGTTGTTCTCTTGCATAAAGTTCGCCAGGCCCTGGAAGGCTTTGCCAATGAAGAAGCAATGGAACTTGCCGAATACGAAAAAGAAGCACAAGCCGAAGCCAGTGGCGAATCAGAAGTCGAGTCAGAAGCCGAACCAGAATCTGAATCCGAATCAGAATCGGAAGAAGACTACTAAAGCTTACCGAGAGGAATCAGCATCTTGCCTGCCGATGAAACCAAGCCGCCCAATCAACATTCTGACGATGAATCGTTGGCTGATCAATTGGAAGTGAAGGGATTGTGGCAAAGACGAGCAGCATTTAAAGGCCGCCTCTTTGATGCAGCCGGCAGAGAATCTCCGGTTGCCGAGTTCCAAAAAGATTCACTAATTTTACATCCACCAAACAAGCCTCTATTTGATGAAGGGGCAATCGAAGAAATCACCGTGCATGTTAACGAGCAAGGCATTTTGCTTGACGAATTCGGTGCACCGAAAAAAATTCCCGCAGCAAAATATCATGGCAAACCAATTTTTTGTTTGGGCGAACATAAGCCAGGCACACTAAAGAACCTTGTCGTTTGGTTTGATGACAATGGTCAGGTCAACAAATTGTTTTTAGATGGTGAAGCAGTGACTGCCGATCAGGTCTTGCGCATGCGCAATCGAACTCATGATGGTGAAATTTCCAACTTCTTTGCCCCTGGTGCTAATGAATAAACCGTTCACCTCAATCAGACCTTTATTGGCGCTCTTATTTTTGCTATCAATACAAGTAGCAATTGCCCAAACATCAAATACGGCCAGCCAAGTAGATCTGCTTTTCAAAGAGTCTTATGAGCTGATGAACAATCACCGATTCTTTGAGGCTAAGACACTCTTAGAAAAGGCATGTGCCCTTGATCCTCAATCAGCATCCGTTCATTACAATTTGGCTGCTTGCTATGAAAAGTTAGGCAATACTGCCAAAGCAATTTCCGAGTATCTCAATGCCCTTGAGCGCAATCCTCACATGCCGCAGGCAATGCTGAACTTAGCTGCCTGTTACCAAAACGAAGAAAACAATACGCTTGCCTTGTCTTACTATCAAAAGTTCTTGCAAGAAACTCCCAACGCCAAAGACAGGCCCTTCGTACAAGCCCTGATCGCAAGGCTGACAAAGGAAAAATTACCCAAGACTCCAATTTCCAGCCAAGGCGCAAGCTCAGATCAAGATTACTTCGAAATAGTCACGAAAGGCACATCTCAAGCCCGTTGGCAAACTCACCCGATCAAGGTTTATATTTTTCAGACACTAGCCAATCAAAAACAATCGTCAGGCAACTACGAAATAATTGTCGCTGCATTCAAAGAATGGTCAGATGCCACTAAGCTTTCCTTTTCATTTGTGCAAGACAAATCCAAAGCCGATATTACTTTTCATCTTACTGATTCTCCTCTGAAAGACGCTGCCAATTTAGGAAAAGGAAGACCAGAAGAATTCAAAAGAGGGCTAACCGACATCACAATCAAAGGACGAACTATCACGCACGGCACTATCACCATATCCAGCAAATCATTGAGCAATCAATCACTCGTAGCTGAGGATGAATTGAAAAAATCTTGTTTGCACGAAATTGGTCATGTTCTCGGGCTTTCAGGTCATTCACCGAATAATCATGATGTGCTGTTTGCCATTCCTGATTCACCAACCGTTTGGCCCGTACTTTCCAAGCGTGACAAAGCCACTATCAACAGACTCTATGCAGATTAGAATCTCATTCTGGCAAGCCCATTCAAGTAAACTCATTTCAGTCCTTTTCAAGCGCAAGATATAACTTTAATTGCCTTCCTTTCTCAGCTATATTTGTCCTGGCTGAAGAGCCCTAGATTTGCTGCCGATGAAAAGACAAATTGTTCTTGCCTCAATGCTTCCCTTGATGGCTTCCTTGAATCTTTCGCTGCCCGAAGCGCAAGCATGGCCATTTCATAGGTCGCCCCCGCAGGACAATCTCCGTCATGTGCTTACGGTTGGCACAAATGATCAGGTTGCACATCCGGTTAATAATGCCGATGCTTTAGACACGGCAGTAGCAAGCAGTAACATCGTCAAGATCAATCAGGATTTCAGCGATGGCAAGACACCGCTTTTAAAAGGTCAAGTCACTTATGTGGTGCCTTCAGGCACGCCAATCAAATTAAAACTGGCCACTGTGCCAACTTCCGGCTTGCACTTATTTGACCGCGACATGGACGGCAATCTGCCACCAGCCCAGCTTGGTCAAATAATTACAGCCAAAACCACAGAAGATATTTATGTCGCCAGCAATAAAGTCATTCCTGAAGGCACAGTCTTTGAAGGCAAGGTCAGTCATATTTATGAACCCAAACGTTTAGGTCGTCCTGGCGCACTGGCTCTTTCCTTCGATAAGTTCACCACGCCGGACGGCAGATCATTTGCCTTCCATGCAGAGGCAGATAATGTTCGCGAATCAAATTGGAAATCAAAAGCCAAAGGTTTAGGTATGATTGCCGCACACGCAGCCGGTGGTGCCGCAGCTGGTGTTTTGGTGGCATATCAACTTTTCGGCATGGAGCAAACTGTCGCCATGAATGGATACAATATCGCCGGTGGTGCTGCCGGTGGAGCGTTGGCTGGAATTGCTTATGCCATGTTGCGTAAAGGTACTCGGGCCGTTTTAGAGCCCGGCGATGACTTGAATTTATCAATCGACATGGACATGATCATGCCTGTTGCCAGCGCGCCCAAGCCACATCAAACTGATCCGCACTTAGAAGGCTTCATGCTGCAAATTCTTCAATCCAAAGTTGTAAAAGACGGATTAGACGGACACATGCTGAGAGTTGACGCCATCATTACCAACGATTCTTCCAAGAGACTGAACTCGATTGATTTATTTCTCGAGGATGATAACGGCACACGTTTTCCAGTCGCTGCCGGATTGGATGACGTATCAGAATACCTTTTCCGCATTGATCCACATACGCGACAGGCCATTCGCATCAATTTCCAAATGGAATATCCAAAATTACGCCGCAAACTTGTCTGGTTGGATCATGAAAGCCGCAATGTTTTGATGAAAGAACGTTTGCCCTAAGAAATTTCGCCCTAAAATCAAAAACCCCCCAATGAAGGGAGGCTTTTGACAGGAGGAAGGGCGGGGAAAAACTGTTTAAGCGGTTTGCAATTGAACGTCGTAAGTCAGACGTACAACATCGTATTCAACGCGAATGGAAACTGTGCTTGAGGTTGAAAATTCGAGACGCACTCTACCTAATGTGCCTGTAGAGTATTCTTTCCAGTGAAGTGGTACCGAAACAATTACGTTCTCTGGTCCCCATTCTTCAACATATGCTTTAAGAACTTGGCATAATCTTTCTTCGTCTTGTGGATCTCTAAATATACTCATTTGCGCTTCCTCCCGGATATAGCCCGCTTTTGATGGGATAAGCTTACGAAAACGTGCACCTCATGACAATTGGTGGTTTTCCCACCTCAGTGGGGGAAATACGAATTTGTCATGGGGGCTCATTCAGCAGGCAACGTGGAGCCCTATAAGAGGAATCCAGACGACAGATCAATGAGATCCAATAGATAGACATTTACGAGAGGTCCATAGCGGTGGTCTACGAAGAGATCTCAGAGAGATCCTTCGCTCGTGAGGCTCGCTCAGGATGAATGTGGCAAAGCCACATTCACATAGGCATGCGCAGGTCTTCGGCTAGCTCAATTTTGAGCTCATCGCCTGGACGCACATCAACCTTCTTACCTTTTTTAATTGCCAAAATCGCTACACCAACGGCAGCACCAACCGCAACCCCGATAGCCATGGCAGCACCTTGGCTGATTCCATCAGATGAGGTCGTGCCGGCAGTAGTCGTCGTGGTTGTGGTACTTGAGCCACCTGCCAAAAGACCAATTCCCAAACCAGCTGCTGTCGGCAAAGCAAATGTTGTCGTATCAATTGCCACGTCCTTGAGACCGCGGCGGGCGTGAACAACACCACCATGAGCGACCAGATTAGCCACAATTGGAATCTGTCTGTTATCTGGCGTGGTCACCGTGTCAAATTTGAGTGCCACTGAGCCTGACCGTCCCATATGTTTCGGCGGCTCAATGCGAGCAATACGACCCTTGATTACGGAGCCGGCTGGCAATGCAGTATTACCATCAATCATCAAATCCTCAGCTGTACGAGCAGTAAACTCGTCGCCTTCCTGGGATGTATCGCTATCAACCGGTGTATCAATAATGATTGGAATCTTTGTACCGGAAGGAACTACGCGAATGTAGCCCTGCAAAACTTTGGCTGCAACCTGGGTCTTATCCGGGACACCACCGCTTGCTTCTTGAGCAGAGTCCACTGCCTTGTCGGAAACCTTTTCGGGCTCGGTCTGCGCGGCATCTGCAGCACCTGCCTCTTTCACGGTTTGGTCGGCATCAGCTGGCTTGGTTTCTTGTTGACTGAGGGGCGGAGCAACGGTCGAAGTAGATGTGGCTTGTCCTGGCTCGGCAAAATCATTAGCACTAAATTCGCCATTCTCTTGCCCGCCTGCCTCAGGGGCTGCTGACGCAGCGCCACCAGCTGAATCTGCCGGGCTGGCAGCAGGCTTTGTCTGCGGCAGCGGAGTGTAGAACTTAAAACGCAATTCTTGGTCACCATCAGCGGCGAAAGCATATTGAGCGCTAACAAAGGTAAGGCTCAGCAAGAATGAAAAAATGCGACGTCTCATTAAGGATCTCCACCCAGGTCTGTCCCGGTTATTTCAAACACTGCAGGTCCGGAAAAAGCTTAGCAAAGACCTAAAACATGCAGCAGTTGGCAAGTTTAACATGATGCCTATTGGCAAGCAAATTATCCATATTTAGCAAATAAGCATATCGAATTATCAAGTGGCATCTGGCATAGAGCTGATTTGGTAAATGCCTGGCCCTGTCTAATCTGCATTTGGCTTAACAATCATGTAAACCTTTTCTAAGTAGTTGTTTCATTTTGAGAATTAGGAACTTTCATGAAACACAAAACAAGATTAAACTAGAGATAGAAGTGTCCGAACAAATTGCTTCGAAGGAAGTCTGGAAGGAAAAGCCCGTGATTGAATGTTCTATTTGTCATGTGTTGAATGAAGATTCAGCACGCTTTTGTGCAGAATGCGGCCAAAGAATCGCTCTGGCGGCCCAAGATAGCGCAACGGAAGAGAATCTCCAGGCAGAAGCAAATGTTTTACCGGAACAGCCGGGCAGTCAAGATGTCCTGCCAGTACCTCCGCCTTCGTCAGTACTTGATTCACCAATGGCTCAGCCAGCCGCATCAGATGCGAATCAGCCGCCGGCAAATCAGCCTGCCTCACCCGAATTCAAACCAGCCCAAGAAATGCCACCACCTGCACCAACAATTGCCCATGAACCGACTCCTGGGCAAACATTTGGACAATCGCCAGATCTCGCGCCCGAGCCGCAAGCACCACAACCATTTCCTTCTGCACCAAAGCCAACTCCACCAAAGCTGCATTCACCTCTTTTGCAAGGTGATGATATTTTGGAAGAAGACTTTGGTTTTGTAGATTATTCATCATTGCGAAAAGATCGCACACCATTTCCTCATCGCAGTCATATAGAACTGCCAGAATCAAAACCAGAGCCAGAAGTTCCTGGTACACCAAAAGATACGGGCAAACCGGGACTGCATTTGCGTTCGCCACTTTTAGGTGGTGGCGATGAGCCGGACTTTCCGCCACCACCAACGACGAAACCAAGTCGCCCTGGGCATTTGCGCTCACCACTTTTAGGTGGGGACTTCGAAGACGAAGATGAATACTTACCAGAAGATGAATCGACACCAAGCACCCCTGGTGCATTGCGTTCGCCTTTATTGCAAAGCAAATCACCAAGATCTGCTGCACCGCAACCGAGAGGAGAAAGTGATTTTGGTAGTGCCAGTCCACCCATTTCTCCAGACAAAGCAAGAATTTTGAAAAAATTGGAGAAGTCGAAATATGGACAAGAAGAAACGACAAGTCCGCCACAGCCGATTGCGCAACAGCCAATCGCGCCACCGCCAGAGGCCTTCCCGAACAGCACTATGGGCAGCCCAGCCGCCTCGATGCCACCTAATTTTGCTGCCAGTCCAATCTTGGAACCGAGCCAACCGCTCACGCCTCCACAGGCTTCTTTTGAGCCGCCAGTTCCACCACCGAACGCGGCTCAGCCATATTTGACTCAAACTCCTACGTCGTTACCGGTTCAACAACCAACACCACCCACATCACCGCCACCCGCGCCATCATCGAGTTGGAATTTGGAACCAGCTAAATTCCCAGAGACAAGTGGATCTTTTGGGCGAACACCAGAGACACCACCAGAAGCGCCACGCTTACGTTCAAAGATGCTTTCCGGCGGCGATTACATGGAGCCTTCGGCTAATGAGCCGATCTCGCGGCGAGTCGGCACAAGCGACATTCCGAAAGAATCGGAAAATGCTGGAGCAATTCGCTTTTTCGTCATGCTCCTTTATGCATCAGTTCTAATGAAGCTTTGGCTGATGTTTGACTACATCAAAGCCGGATATGCAACGCCATCCTTTATTGCCGATCAAGTTGGTCAATTAGCTGTAATCTTTTTCCTGATTTTTATTGGCTCGATTTACAGCAAACCATCATCTTGACATTTTTAAAAGGTAACTTGCAAAGGGGCGACAGCTATCATATAGTTTGTCTTTGAGTTTCGTTTTGTTTGTATTCCTTAGAAAGTCTTCTCTCAAGGGATCTTCTGATGTATAGTTGCACAAGATCCGGGTAACTATTCTCAAGAATTAAGTGTAAATTTTTCGGGCAATTTTTGGATCGAATTCAAGAACTAATCACAATGATTTCCAAGCAAACCAAACAGAATAAAGTGGTGGCAACGAGAATGATTTCTTTGTTGTCGGTTACAGTTTTACTGGCGGCAAATTGTGGACCGGGAGCTTTAGCATTTGCCAAACGTCCTGCATTCCAAATGCCATCATTGGGCAAGCTGGATAACAGCACACCGGATGATTCATCTAACGGCAACACGTCAAACAATCAAAAGAAAATTGATCTTTCGCCAGTCACTCTTTCAACAGATCAGAAACCAGGCACTACAGGTGATGGCACTCCAACAGTGACAAATTCTGGTGAAACACTCCTTAAATCAACAGTTACGACTAATCAGTTTTTGCCTAAGATACAAGATGCAACACCAACTCAAAATGCTGCCGAGTCGATAATAGAGCCTGGCAAAAGAGATGCTCTCAAGCAGGCACGACAAGTTAACGCTATGCCTTTGTCTCTGATGGAATCAGCAGACGAAACCGGTCAAAAAATTGATGCGGAAAATGGTGCGGAGAAAGTTCAACTTGCCGATCTCTGGGAATCCACTTTGGCAAAATCACCAGATATCCAGTTCGTTATTCAGAAGCTGGTCCCGACATCAGATCCGGGACATGCATCGGGCGTGATGATGCATATGCTTGGTACCGCGTTGTATAGCGCAATGGGAATCGGAACGATGATGGCGCCGGGAATGGGCACGTATGCCCTCAACTCTGCTGGTGCATCCATGATCATGAACGTCATGAACATGACCGATTCTAAGCGAGCCAAGAGAGCCAAAATTACCCAAGAAGAAGCAATCATGCTTTATAACATGGTGCGCGCAACTGCCGACCGCTTGACGGAAAGCTATCGCAACTACAAGAAACAATTTAGTGCTTTGAATAGGGCGTATCTAGATAAGCAAGAATTACAGAAAATGGTGGCGGAAGGTCGTGCCGGACAAGATGCAGCCAAGCAATTAGAAATGGACTACGTTCTACGCAAAGCCGATCGTGATATGGAAATGATTGGCTCAGACGTCAAACATTTCCGCCAGAGTCTGGTTGATTTGGCTGGCCCTGAAGCCGTTGTTAAATTGGACACTCAGATGGATGCCCAGCTTGCTCTCCAGAATGGTCAAGCTCCTAATCAGACGGATGGTCAACTGTTAGCCAGTCCGACCGAACAAATTAATGCCACACCGGAAACGCCCAATCCGAAAACAGCATCGTCACTAAAACCAGACAAGCAAATGTAGATTGAAAGGCAGATCAAGTTTTTTCTGATTTGTCGATCAATCGAATTCTCATCAAATGAAACAAGACTCCCGACCAATAGTGATTGCTATCGTTGGTCCGACTGCTTCTGGCAAAACGGATCTTAGTTTAGCTATTGCCGACAAGCTCAATGCTGAGATTGTCGCTTGTGATTCACGTACAGTTTATCGTTACATGGACATTGGCACGGCCAAGCCAAGTGCGGATGAACAAAAGCGTGTACGCCACTTTATGCTCGACGTCGTCAATCCGGATCAAACTTATACTGTCTCCGATTACAAAAAAGATGCTGCAATTGCCATAGAGGATATTGTCTCTCGCAAGCACCTGCCAATTGTTTGTGGTGGCACGGGCTTTTATGCGCGTGCGCTCTTGCAAGGTATGAGCATGCCAGATGTCTCTCCCGATCAAGCATTACGTGAACAGTTTACTGATTTTGCCAATGTAAGAGGCAATTCGGCATTGCATGGAAAGCTGGAAGAAGTTGACCCCAAAACGGCAGCCAAAGTCAACGTCAATGACAGATTTCGCATTATTCGTGCCCTGGAAGTCTTTCATATTGCCGGCAAACCAATGTCAGAACTAGTGGGACAAGAAGAGCCTCCCTATCGCACAATTTGGGTAGGCGTTTGTCCCAATGATCGAAATATTCTTCGCCAGGCTATTGCTCAACGTATGGAAAAGCTGCTCGAGCAAGGTCTGATCAACGAAGTAGACACTCTCTTGAAAAAATATGGTGCCTGCCAAACACTAACCAATACGGTCAATTACAAAGAATTCCTCGCCTATCTTGCCGGAACAACCACTCTGGAACAAGCAACTTACGACTGCATCATCGCCAGCTCACAATTGGCACGCCGCCAATTGATTTGGTATCGAGCCAATCGCGAGATCACCTGGTTTGCTAGCGATGAGCTAGATAAAGCCGCATTGCAGAAAGCCGCATTGGAACACATTCAGAACACAATCGAAAGCCTCGATAAAACTCCGCGCTAAGAATTAGTCTCTGCTAAAACTACGTAGTAAGCCTGGACTTGAGGAAATAAAGAGGTATACTAATCCTGACTTATGGCACCACGAGTAACGTAGGCAGCCAAGGCGAGTTGGCGAGAATTATAGTGAAGACTGAGGAAGTAGCCTTACCTTTTAGCAATGGAACGCTTTCAGCCCGCATGTGGAAGTCCGGCAGCCGCATTGTTGTCGGTGTACCAGAACTTGGTTTGCACTGCTACGGCAAGTCCAAATCGGAAGTTGTATTTCGCTTGTTCACGAGCTTGATCAAATACTATCGTCAACTATCGCAATTTCCCGACAGACTGACGGATCGTGGACTAGAGCACCTGGCACTCTTGCGTATTTGGATCAAGGGTATTGAGGCAAGACTGACTGAACCAAAGGTCCAAGCACCTGGTCAGGTCGTTTATCTGGACGTCTAAGCTCAGCTCATTGCCAACCTAAAATTTTTGCCAAAAATTTGAACTATTTACCACCCTCAAACGTCTTATATATATGAAGACTTTGACGAGCGCGCTAATCATCGCAAGCCTAATTGCAGCCTACCTCGGCCTTCCGGTCGAGGCGCACGAACAGGACTCAGTGCCTGAATTGCCTTACAAATATGTGGGCAATATGGATAGCGGCAAGTTCCATCGACCCAGTTGCCCTTATGCCAAAGTAATGAACAGGATTCGCAAACGCTTCTTTCACTTCCGCCACGAGGCAACAGATTTAGGACAGGTCCCTTGTCGCTATTGCTTGCCGCCAATAGTGCGAAGTGTCCGGGCTTCTATACGTCCAGAACAAGATGACCAACCAGATTCAAAGGCCAATAAATCTTCGCCACGCCCAACATTTCATCAAGAGACAGAAGCTGAAGAAAGACAAAGCCCGAACACTAGCGCTCTCGACGATTGATCAGGCGTCCGGCTCAAGCGACATGGTTAGACCTTCACCTTTGAGCAGCTCATAATACATTTCTGCCACTTCTTTTGGTCCAACCCAAACCACGGCCGAGCCTGCACTATGCACACGGCGAGTCAACTTCCAGGCGCGTTCTTCCGTCATACCAGGGATATGTTTCATCAAGCAATGCGCCACATGTTCAAATGTGTTGTGCTCATCATTAATGAGAACAACCCGGTAATTAGGGTAGGGTTGCGTTTCACCAGGTGCTTTTTCAATTAGCTCTTGCGCCATTTATCGTTCTACCAGGTCCATTAGTAAATATGACGAAATCCGTTTACACTAGAGATTGTAGCGTCAGATTATTTAGTATATACCCCGTGGTATAAGGGATTTTGAAAACACTAAGTTTAGTTGATTGGAAATACTTTGGTAGCTGATAAATTGTTGCAATCGGTTAAGGATTCTTTGGGTCTCGTATATGACCGCACATGCGAGCCAGAGAAGGTTTTGGCACAAGTATGTTTGGTGTCGAAGTCACGAGTCTCCACCACGGCTACTACCCTTTTCAATTATGTGGATTTTCCCTGGGCATTGTCCGTCAAATTCCCCCATACCGGATGCATCCTCGGTGTGAGATCGTTAGCTCTCCATCCGAATTTCGACAAGCAGCTAGCGCTCAAACAGTATCAAGCTCAAGCCAATTCTCTCTTTGAGACAAATATTGTCACAGATTACGATTTAGCTAGCTGTCTTCTGGAAGAAACCATGTCGGAATTGAATCCGCAGGCTGTGCAAGAGCTAAATGCCTCCTTAGCGATTCCACTGGTCACATCGCCATCCGATTTTATTGGTGAGTTGCCTCCGGGCATGCTGCCTCAAGTGTTACAACAAGCATGTGGTCAGGGCACCGACGGACTTTTGACAATCTTAGACAACCGCAACTGCCCAGTAGCGCGCCTCAGCATTTCCCAAGGACAAATCAAACGAGTCAGCTACGGTAACTTGGTTGGCGAAATGGCTGTATTTGAGCTGGTTTACCGCAAGCCTGTCGGCAAGTTTCTCTTTCAAACACCAGATCCATTTACCTGGCCGCAAACACCAGAACTGAATGTGCCAACCGACAGATTGGTTGCCGAAGCACAAAGACGTGCTTCTCAATTACCTAGTTTGATCAATGCACTAGGTGGATCATTGGCTTGTTATCAAAGAGCAGCGCAAGAATTCGATGCAAGTCGCGCTAATCCGCAGCTTGCTTGGGTGGAAGAAATTGTCTGGTCGTGGCTCGATGGTTATTTGAGTTTGGATAATTTGTCAAAGCGAGTTGGTGCTGATTCTTTTACGGTAATTTGTGCCGTGCAAGAAATGATCAACAATGGACTGATCCAAATGGTGACTACAAGCCCGTTCAAGAGCACAAAGCGTTTAGGTTTTCCACTCATGCCGAGACCAGACTTGAATGTTTGGGATAACTTGGTTGGCGCTTATCTCGATCCTCTGTCCGGAAAGTTGATTGGCGAAGAAGGAAACTTTTTTGGTGCTGCTCGTCCAAAAGATCCAAAGATTTTGCTGCATACAGTTAGCATGCCTAACGACGCCAAAGGCGCACCATTGCTTAAGGACAATTTGCTGGTCGGTATCCACAGCGGAATTTTTGTCCCTGGTCCGGAGCAAGCAGAATTGCCTGGCCAACTTTATCAAATGATGTGGGTTGGAGCGATTCAAGACATTAGCTCAGGTCGAATGAAATCTCTGGGAGAAACATCGGAAGAATATATCGGGCAGGAATTCGAGGCAACTGCCGAAGGCGAAGCACAGCCGAGAAGAGCCGAGCGTCCTAAACGCGTCGGCGCTTTGATTTGTCCAAATTGCAAAACAGCTAATTACGACCCAGGGAAATGTATCAATTGCGGCACTCTAATTGACGCAACCGACGAATCCACAGTCGAACGCAAAGAAGCAGCCAAGCAACTAAGCGACTTGCGTTCAGCCACACCTTTTACCGGGTTCACGCGCAAACAAATTTTAATTGCCGGAGCAGTATTGTTGGTAGTTTCTATTGTACTAATGTATTTTGGTAGCCTCAAGCCAGCTCCCGAGGCTCAAGCGCCAAAACAAGCAAGTCCAACGCCACAAGCTTCGCAAGGCACACAAGCTCCACAAACACCGACAGAAAAAACCGACTCACCTTTAGCTGTCAGTGTGGCTCGCGATGATGCCGGTTTCAAGGGTCCGCATCCACCCGGCTACTGGCTGGAAGATACTTCTGCTCTCACAAATGGCATGCCATCTTTTGGAATATATTCGGATCAACACAACCAGAAGATCCTGGTAGTAATTTGGGATAACGATACACCAGCTCAGAATCTGGATATATTGTTGCACAAAGTACCATACACAGATTTTAAGGATGTACAGCTGCTTACCGATGTAAAAGTCGAGCGTGGAGAAACATCTGTTGGTGGACGACCAATGAGCTGGTTTGTTGGACGTTATGCCAGACCAGATGAAGAACAGAAAGAGATGGCTCTCATCGGTGCCGTGCCTTTGCCTGGCACTGGCAAAAAGCGATCAATCGTTGTCATCGCCAGACCGTATAATCCAACCACAAAGATTTTTGACTATACGACCACTCTTTATTTGTTAGACACAATGGCTTCGGCACCGACTACCGCGAAAGTAGAAGAAGTTGCCCCGGAAGAATCCACCGAAGAGAAAAAGCCGGTCACCCCACAAGAGCTTACCGAATATCGCAAACTGGTGGAAACATCAATCAAAGGTCAATACACAGCACCGGAAGACAGTAAAAAATTGAAAGCCGTGATCAACTTTGGTCTCACCAAGGAAGGCATGTTGAGCAAGATGGAAATTATTACTCCATCCACCAATGAACCATTCGACAAAGCCGTGATTAAAGCGCTGACTGCCGGTCAACCATATCCATTGCCACCACAAGGCAATCCAATTAATCTGAAACTAACAGTGGCTGGTGCCACCGTCACAGTCGGCAGCGAATAGTCCAGAGGCAACTAATTTTTCTCGGGTACAAGTTCCAAAATCACTTTGCCGAAGTTTTTGCCGTCTTGTACATGTGAATGTGCCTTAGCAACATCAGCAAATGGCATGACCACATCAATAACCGGCTTAAGTCTGCCACTAGCAACATGTGGCAATAAGTGCCTGATAAATGTTTGATGCACGGCAATTTTTTCCTCTAATGGTCGTGAGCGCAAAACCGTGCCCATTATATGCAAGCGTTTCTGCAATAACGTTGCTAAACTCAATTCGGTTTGTGCGCCATCCAAAAGCCCAACCAGGACTAGCCTACTTCGCTTAGCCATACATTTAAAATCTTCAGCTACGTATCCGCCACCGACCAACTCAAGTACGCAATCCACACCTGCACCACCGGTGATTTTCATTACCGCATCACTCCAAGACTTTCCTTTCGCCAATACAGGATGCTCAAGTCCAAGCGCGCGTGCTCGTTGCAATTTATCTTCAGTGCGAGCCGTGCCAATTGCTCTTGCACCAATCAGATTGGCAATTTGAATTGCCGCTGTGCCGACGCCAGAGCCGCAAGCGCTAATTAAAAGCCATTCTCCGGTGCCTAGGCCGGCTTGTGTGACGATTGCATCGTATGCCGTAACGTATGCCTCGGGAATTGCTGCAGCCTGCACAAAAGAAAGATTATCAGGTACTCGTGCCAATGCCCGTACATTTGTCACTACATAGTCCGCATATGAACCAGAGCCGACTAGGCCAAAGACCCGCTCACCAACTTTAAATTCGCCATTTTGATCACCAATTTGATCAACATATCCGGCAAATTCTAATCCGGGAATATCCGCCGGGCTGTCTGCCGGTGCCGGATAAAGGCCGGAGCGTTGCAAAATATCCGCGCGGTTAACAGCAGTTGCGCAGACGCGGACACGTACTTGCCCAGGACCGGCTTGCGGTTCAGCAATTTGTTTCAATGCTAATACTTCTGGACCACCTGGTTTTGTGATGACGCAAGCTAACATTCGATTTCCTTTTTAGAGGGTAGCAATTTGTGCACCGGTGAAGTAATGGGCCAAAATTTGTTTGTAGTTTTTATGCAAAAGCGCTAAACCCTGAGCGCCATGCTGTTGCATTCCGACTCCGTGTCCCCAACCAAAACCATAGACTTTTAAATTAGACAAAAGACCAAGTTTGTCATATTCGTGATCGAAGAAAAGGCGCGCGCTCTTCAAGCGTGTCAATTTTATTTCGGGATTGGCAAAAGCGGAGCGGATGACCAATTCTTTCTTGATTGTCCAAATACCGGTTGATGTATGAACATTCAAAGTAATGGCTGTGCCAGCCACGCCTCTTTGAGGCACCGCAAATTTCTCAATATGGCCAAACTTTCCCGATGAAGCTGGCAGAATGAAAGGTTTGGTATCTGCTTCACCTAACATTTTTTCGACAACATGATGCATGTGTCCTTCCAACTGATTGGCAGAAAGGCTCACATGCCAACGAAACATGGAGGACCAACCGTCGCATGTATCCGGATTTTTGATTTGGTACAACTGGCGCAAAGCCTTTTCGCTCGGGTAAGTTTGAGGCAAGACTCCTTCCGCTACACCTTTGAGATATGGCAAAGGCGCGGGTGGAAATTGATTTGTCACCGGGTCAGAAAAACAATTTTCATAACTCTCAGTATGTCCGCCAGCACAAGCACTAAATAAAGCGAGAATTGGTTTGCTATTCCAGGTGAGAATTTGCCTTCTGGTTTCCTCAATTGCTTGCTTGTGTTTTGGACTGATACTACAGGTGGTGCCAGCAAAATATTGACAGCACAGCCAAGAATCGCAAACATTGAAACCCTCAGGCTCGTGATTAATACGTGGTCTCAAGCCATAAGTTCGCGCGGCTACTGCCTGAGCCTTAATCGCCTCAAGGGCATAACTGGCAGGAATTTCCGAGCCAAGCACGCCGTGAATATAATCTTCCAAATCACATTCAAGAATTATTTGAATGCGCTTGTTCTTGGTCGAAAGTTCAATTTGCCCAACGTATCCCGGTGCAATTTTAGCGCCGCCATGATCTCGTCCAATACTCGTCACCGTTATTGGAGAATTTCCATCCGGTTTGACTTTCAAAACGTTGGCCGAACGCACTTTCAAACTACCAGCAGTCAGCACCAAACCATCACCATCTGCCGTTGACTCTACTAAAATACGTGTCGAGCCAGGTATTTCCCAACTCTTAAGTGGAGACGCGCTCGTGCTCGCTTGCCATTCGCTAAGCACGAGCTTGCTTTGTGCATGCAAGGCAACCTGCTTGTGCACTCGTGCAACCAGGTCTGATGCTGTAATGCCAACGCGAATTTGCATATTTTGGACTAAAAGTGGCGGAGCAGGAGGGACTCGAACCCCCAACCCTTTCGGGCAGCCGCTTTCAAGGCGGTGTCTTCATCCAGCCAGGTCTGCTCCTTAGGCATTTCGAAAATGAAGTTATGAATGCTTTTACGAGGCAATTTTACCAAATAAATTGCCTGTTCTGGTTTCCAAGCCTAAGAATCCGGACTAGCCATGCCACTGACAAGTACCCAGCCGTCGCTTATATCTTGGCAGCAGGGAGGTAATCCAACAATCAGCTGGCATAATGTTAGACAGGAAATTTCCAGCCTGTTTTTCTTCAAGCGCCAGCAGGAATCTATTTTTCATGCCCAAAGGTCAGAGGTTAGATCAAAAGCTTATAGAACTGGGCTTGTTTGCCTCCAGGCAGCAAGCGCAAGCTGCCATCATGGATGGTGGCATACTCGTTAATGGGGAAAAGGTGACCAAGGCTGGCACACCGGTGGCACCGGATGCAAAAGTAGAAGTGACAACAAGCTGGCAGCCACAAAAATATGTTGGCCGAGGCGGATTGAAATTAGAGAAAGCCATATCGCAATTTAGCATTAACGTAAAAGATCGCGTTTGTCTGGATATTGGTGCATCGACTGGTGGCTTTACCGACTGTCTATTGCAAGCTGGCGCCAAAACAATTTATGCCATTGATGTCGGTCACGGACAAATTGTTGGCTCCTTGAGACAAGACCCGCGCGTTATCGTCATGGAAAAAACCAATGTCCGCGAATTAAGTCCGGCGGATCTCTATCAGGCCTTGCAAAACGATCAAAGTAAGTGGGCCAACTTTGCTTGTATCGATGTTTCTTTTATCTCTCTCAGCAAAGTTCTCCCTGCCGTCCTCAATCTTTTGCAGAAGCCAGACTTCGAAATTATTGCCTTGATCAAACCTCAATTTGAAGCCGAGAAACATCTAGTCGGCAAAGGTGGGGTGATCAAATCAAAGGAACTGCATATCCAAATCATCAAAAACGTTCTTTCATTTGCCCAAACACAAGGACTAGCAAACCAAGCCTTAACTTATTCACCAATCAAAGGACCTTCCGGCAATATTGAATTTCTTGTCCACTGGCTGCCTGATGGTCGCGAAGCAATTGCAATCGACATAAATGCCATTGTCGAAGAAGCTCACAGCAAACTTTAGGGCGAATTCTATCATCGAACTGTATTATTTTTGAATACTAGATCTTACGAGTGCCAACAAATAAGCCCAAGTCTTGCAGTTTCTCGGTCAGTTCGAGAAATTTCACAACTGCGTCTTGAGCGTCAGAACCGGAATTTGGCATAACGGCTTTCTCAAGCAAGTCTTTGAAAGATGATTTATGCATTTGAGCCTGGGCAATAACCTGATAAGCAAGGTGACTGAGCTCGAGAAATTTACAAAAATGTGTTTCGGGATGCCTGTAAATTGCAACTTTGGTTTTGTCCTCATCTGCCTGGTAGACAAACAATTCATCAGCTTCCAAATGATCAACGATTTTCGGGATCGGATAAGCATATTGGCGAATAACTAGAGTTTGGTTCACAACCGGTCCATACTTGGCAAAAGCCTCGGCAGAATCTAGTGTGCATGCATCTGTACAAACTATTTGAATATCCTTTTCCATTAGCTCAAGTTCGAGCCACTCATAATCGGCAAGCTCAGCCAGAAAAGGGAATTGTTCAAGCCATGTGCCACCGTGCTTGGTGACATATTGGGGAAAACGGCTGGCGATCATATTTAAGCGCCAATGGTTAGGTGGATATTTTTGCAAGTAATCATCGACAACTTCATCCCACTTCTCGCCAATTAGTTTGGCGCAACCAGGATAAATGGAATCAATTGCATCGTGATGCCCATAACCAATCAGCTCGGAATAAAGTTCAATTGCTTCGTTATCCAATGCGTGAGCCTCGGACTTAGACTTGCTCTTCTTGCCGGAGAAAAATTGTTGACGGGCTTTGCCGTCAACCACGATTGTGCAAAATGACTTTTCAATCTCAGATAGAGACGGCTTGGACATCACTTTTCGCCTTCTTGCTTGTACCGCACTTCTTCAAGTCCATTTTTGAACCAGGATTTGAATCGCAGATATTGCGTATTTTTTCCAGCTCAACAATAATTTCGTCAAAGTTGGGGAAATTCTGATCACGCTCAAGCATGACACCCTTTACGTCAACCCGGCCGATTGTATATTCGAGCAAGTCGTAAACTGCTTGCACCACCGGAGCGCCATGCGTATCAATAATGGTTTTTTTGGATTTCTTGTGTCCGGCAATGTGAATTTGCACGACGCGCTCAAGCGGGATTTGATCAACAAACCTCTCGGGATCAAAACCATGATTGACCGAGTTCACATAAACGTTGTTTACGTCCAGAAGCAAACCACAATCCGCTTTCTCCAAAATCTCGGAAATAAACTGCCATTCATTCATTTCCGCGCCAGGCAGACTTGTATAGTAGGAAATGTTTTCCAAAAGAAATGGGCGTTCAATATAGTCTTGAACAGTCTTGATGCGTTTAACCACATGCTCAATTGCTTCTTTGGAAAATGGCAGCGGCAAAAGATCTTGCACATACACGCCATTGAAAGATGCAAAACACAAGTGATCAGATGCCCAGGCACAATTAGCTTGATCAAGAGTTTTTTTCAGGGCTTTCAAATAGTCATTGTTTAAGTCATCAGTAGATCCAATGGATAAACAAAGACCATGTGAAATAAGAGGAAACGCCTCGGCGGCTCTTTCGAGCAATGCCTTAGCGTTTCCCCCGACTTCCATATAATTTTCCGGAGCAAACTCCAGAAAATCGATCTTGTCTTTTGCCTCGAAAGTTTCGTCAGCGATTTCTCGTCTCAAGCCAAACCCGATGCCGAGATCAGGCAATTTGTTCTTCAAAGTGAGAAATTGGTTTGACAAAGTCTTTCAAGCAACTCGTTCTAGTTCGGAATTACTTGCTTTCGCCGCCCTTGCAGGAGCCTTCTTTACCCTTGCAAGAACCTTCCTTGCCTTTGCAAGAACCTTCACTACCTTTGTCTGCCTTCTTTTCTTTTTTCTCTTTCTTTTCTTTCTTTGCTTTCTTTTCCTTCTTTTCCTTCTTTGGAGCTTCGGTCTTTTCGCCGCTAGCTGCATCAGCTTGGGCAATCTTTGAAGGTGATTGCTTTTCAGTTACGGTATTATCAGCTGCATTAACAGCACCAGCGGTGCAGAAACCAAATGTAGCAACAAGCGCGGCGGCGAGTTGAACCTTATTCAATGTGCTCATTAGTAATTCTCCTTAGCATTTCCAAATCAGATTTATACATCAATCAACGCACTTGATAACAAGTTAGTCATCGAGGCATGATGATGACGACAAGCTAATGGTAAGGCTTCTCATCTCCATGCCCAATGAGTTGTTACGACATTGTAAATTCATCTGCAAGTTATCAGACGCTTATTGCCTCAAACAACTAATTCGGCTGATTTTGTTTCCATATATAAGGAATAAGCGCGCAGTTGCCAAGAAAAATGTGCAAAAAAAATGAGAGCCCCAGAAACCTGGAGCTCTCAAATTGAACCGATTAACCGAACTAAGTTAGTTGACCAATAAGTCAACCAACCTTATTTAGCTCTTTTCTTTGCTACTTTACGCTTGGCAGCCCGTCTTGGAGCAGCCTTAGGAGCAGCCTTCTTGGCTACTTTGCGCTTTGGAGCGGCCTTTTTAGGAGCTGGCTTTTTAGCAGCTACTTTCTTTTTGGCCTTTCTCTTTGGAGCAGCTTTTTTTACTGTCTTCTTAGCAGCAGCCTTTTTTGGAGCTGCTTTTTTTACTGCTTTCTTTTTGGTTGCTCTTTTTTTAGCAGCCGGAGCAGCATTGATTCCAGCAAGCGACAAGGTACCTGCCACTACTGGTTTTTTCTTTGTGACCATTTTATCCTCCTTAAGGTAGATAAAGTAGCATGGACAAATTCTTCAGTTTTGATTCCGAAAAACGCTTTACTCTTTGGAGTATCGCTAAAGCCCTAGCCACCATTTCTATTGAAAGTATCAATTGATACCTTCATTAACACACCACACAGTAAATAGATTACTTGCAAGTCCAATAAATTGCAATAGTTTTACACAATCAAATCTTCTCCTGAGTCATCAAAATCGAAAAAACAATGAGCGTCTGAAAGAAGGTTCACGATATTGAAGTTGGCTTATCATGCGATTTTCAGCAATCTCCAATTTGAAATTCTTTCCATCCAAATCACCAAAAAAATATTTTTTGTTTTCTGTCAAAAATTCCTCCAAATTTGCAAATCAGACACTGTTTTTTGAAATCGAAGCGCCTCTTTTTCATAATCGAGGCGTGCCAACGAAACCAAAAGCCGAGCGAAAGGCCTCATTTTGAATTTCTTTGAGCTCGGAAAAATCAATTACGTCATGATCAATCAACCGTTCATACTCACCAGGCAACGTACACGGGGATGGATTACGCCCTGGATTGTCGGTGCAAACTGCAATTGCCACTCCGGCTTCACGGCAACGACTAAAAACCACCTTCAATTGCGACAAATCTTTCAACACTCCGGTTTGACGATAACTTGTTGGGCAAACTTCCAAGGTGATTTGTCGTTTGGCTAATTCCTTAAGCATTTCTTGTCGCATCAACGGTATATGAATGCCGTGACCAATGCGATCGAGAACCGGAAAGTATTGCACATGAACATTCTCGATTCCCGTTTCACCCAAATGCGCAGTCGTTTTTAAACCGCTTGCACGTGCTTTGCCCATGAGTTTTACCCAAATGTCCCATTTACCAGGATCAATTTCCGGGCCAGCCAAATCGATTCCTACAACAGGACCAATGTTCTTTTTGGCAACGCGTAGAATTTCTTCGTTGATATGTTTAGGCAAACGTCTGTCCAAACAAAGAATTTGCTTGACGGTAATCGGATAATCCGCCGGACGAACGTTGGCTCCAATCACTTCAACAATTGAATCCATCTGACCAATTCGCTGTGCAACCGGAAGGTTATGATCAGTACGGAAGTATGGGTTGTAGCGAATTTCCATGTACTGCAAATTCTCAAATGTGTACGCGCCGCGACACAATCTCAAACAGAAATATGGCAGGTGATCAACGCTCTGCAATTCTTCAACCAAAGTGTGGATTTTGACAAATTCTTCCAGGGTGCGACATGGTCTGGTAAACCAGTTATAGAACCCTTCGTAATCTGGGAAATAGGAAAGAACGGAATGATCGAAGCGTTGCAGGAATTTGTAAATGATGCGCGGATGAAGTGCACCACCTAAATGTCGATGAAGATCTGCGTAAAGTGCCATGAGCATTCTGCCTATGCCATCTTTTTACCCAAATTTGACATTTATTAGTAGATTTGACGCTTAGAATTGCGCAATTTAATGTCAAGATAGAGATTATCTGACAGGATCTCGCAGATCAATCTTGTCAAGAAATGCGTTTTTGAGCAGAAATTTTGATTTGGATGAGTTGAAAAATCATCCCGAATACATCGATGTACAACGCTAGCTTGAGGTGTCCCCCAATTCGTGGACAAATGATTTTCTACGAAGCTGCTTTGCGTGACCAATATTGTTTTTCCACCTCCTCTGGTGATTTAAACCCGATTG
>JAGVKG010000038.1 GCA_020050685.1 Candidatus Obscuribacterales bacterium
AGCTGTAGCTGTTTGCTCACGCACAGTATCTCTTAACCTGCGCTATGCACTGCCCTTCTTTCGCTGCCGCCCATCAAGCGCTGCGCATACATACCATCTCCACTTCGCACCGCTCCTCGCGGCACTGCGTTTCGCTGGTGCTTGTCGATGCTTCGCGAAAGCTATTTTGTCATCCTGAGCGCTATGCGCGACGAAGGATCTCTCGTGCTGTTTTAGTGCTCCCCGACGTGCCGCAATTCCAGGATGGATTTGACCCAGGTCTCGGGGTTTTTAGAATTTACGGGTTTGCCTGGTTTCATGGTGATTTCGCAGACGCCTTCTTTGGAAGTGCGGGCAAACATGGTTGTTGATGCACCACCATCCAAATTAAGGGCTTTTGTGCAACCAAGTGCGTCCATCAAAAGTGCCAGCTGTTTGATTGTCACGCCTGGAGATCGTTTATCGTGAGACTTATCGGCAACGGAGACCATCAGCGCATGGCCGTCTTCGGTGATACCAATGGCGGTGCGTGCTGCAGGTGTTGATGAACGGATTACATAAAGGTCGTTGCCCTTATCGTCCTTTCGAATGAAGGCTTCGCGCCTCAATGCCGCCTCGTCAAATACTCCTTCCTTAAGCAAATTTGGTCCGGCTTGCAGAGAGTGGAGAATTTTATATCCCTCAGGTATTGGTGCGTTGTGCGGGGTTATATCAACTTCCGTAATACCTGCCTCATTAATCAGGACGCGTAATTCGGCGCGATTCAGAATTTGTGAGCGATATTTTTCAGGGAAGCCTTTGTATGTGCTGGGATTTGCCACCACTTTGCCGTCAATCACTACATGACTGACACTTTGTCCATTGGGAGCAAAGTAGCCACCATTAATTGCTGCTGTTACTTTGTCCTTTTCTGCTTTTTCGGAAGTCGGGTGTAATTTTTCGTTGATTGCTGGATGCAACTGCCACGACCCGGATTTTAAATCTGCAACTACTAGGTTAACTCTTGAGCCGTTGCCTGTGTGGAATTCATAAAGCACGGCTGGTGATGCATCACATGGCCATAGTGGAGTCTTTGATTTTAATTCCCGCCAATTAGGAATGTCTGCTACTTTGGCCAGAGCCTCATGCCTTGTGACTTTCGACAAATGCGAAAGCGGTGGAATCTCTAATACTCCACCTTTGGCAATTTGGTCTTCCGGGCTTTTGCTTGGGGTTGCATAATTGCGCACGTGTTTGTTCCAATCGCCGGATATTGGCCGGTTATTGGAGCTTTCATCTGTGGAGTCTTGGATGGTGCTGCTAGTGGACTCTAGCTTACCTACATCGGCCATTTAATCTGCCCTATGCAACTCTCGACAGAATGAAATTTAGCCGATTAATCTTTCTTTGTAGATGGGGAAATTACCACCACAATCTTGATTGTCTTATTGATTGTGGGAACTTTCCGGTGGGTGTGAGATGTTGCCCCAGATGCGTGATATTTGTTCGCAAATAGTCTTGAGCTTGGCGTCATTGGGCTTGCTTCCGTCCAGACCCTGTCCTGCGTATTGAAGATCCTCGGAGATTTTTTGCAAGGCATCTCTCGCGGCTGTCGGATTTGTGTTATTGGGATTCGATAGGTTCTTTAGGGCGGTAGCGCCCGCCATGCCGAGCATGCCAATTCGCTGATTCCAGTCGACGTAGTCCGAGTTGGCTAATTCACGCATTTTGTTAAAGTCACCATGGCGGAAGGCCTGGGCATACGGTACAGATGGATCGTTCTCGACTGTTACTGGAGGGGAGCCGTGACGACTGAGTTGATCTAGGGCGGAAGTAACATCAGACGGAAGCACACCAAAGAATTCTTCAATGGCATTTTCGGTAATCAGATCCGAGCCTAAACTACCATCTGTAAGTAATGAATATGTGGGAGAGGAGTAGCTAGAAGCGCTGCGTCCAGAGGATCCAGAGGATCCGGAAGAAGGCCGAGATGATGACGAACCGGAAGATGATGATGCTGCTCGCTGTAGCGCCCTCTGTCTTTGAAGTTGCCGCAAGGGTGCTAAATCTGAAGCTTGGTTGACAAATCCTGATGTGTCCGGATCTCCAAATGGCATATCGGCATTCGTTTCACCAAGCACTGAGCGAAGCATAATTGACCTTGATCGATAACTTTCCTCTTCGGGAGACATTGTTGGCCCTGGAGGTTGGTTTGTTGCTGTCATAGGTGTTGATGGTGGCTGCTGTGTTGGTTCAACGCTGGCACGCAAGTTGTAGGCACCAGGACCTCTGCCAGTTATTTGTACCGTTGTGCGAAATGGCTCACCATAGGCGGCAGTAACTTGGCTGAGAAGAAATATTGATTGAATAATTGTGCCCGCTATCCGCATTTTCATTGTTTGATCCTATGATTGTCACTTCCTTAACTGTATACTCAATTGTACGTATGTTTGGTCATACGTCATTGGGCAGGAGGCTTCTGACCTTGATTTGTCATATTGCCCCATATGCGTGAAATATCGTCGCAAGTTGCTTTTAGTTTTGCATCGTTGGGGGTATCAGGACTTAAGCCTTGTCCTGCATAGTGAAGATCCTCGGCAATTTTTCTGAGAGCATCTTTGGCAGCAAATGAATTGGGGTTGTTTGGATTGGACAGATTTCTCAATGCTGTTGCACCGGCTAGACCAAGCATTGATATTCTTTCATTCCAATCACTAATTGCGTCGGAATTGGCCAGATCGCGCATTCGTGAGAAGTCGCCTCGCTGTAATGCCATTGCGTAGGGGGCATACGGGTCTCCTGCACCATGGACGGTTGCCATTGGATTGATTCCTAGACCAGCTAATCTGTCCGTTATGTCAGGTGGTAATCCACCGTAAAAAGTTTCAATCGCTTGGGTGGTGATTGCTTCGGAATTTGGACTACCATCTGTGGGTAAATGATGATGAGATTCTGGACCGCTGCCTGGTGAGGTCTGATGATGCGATTCATTATTTGCCATTTGATTTCGTTGTTGTCTTGGTGGCTTAGAGTCCGGAGGATCTCCACGATTGACATCATTTTGCATTGTGCCAAGGTCAATTGCTTGATTGACAAGTTGAGTAGAAAACGGATCTCCGACTGGCACATCATTTTCTGCTTCACCTGTCAGCCAACGTTCCAAAAAGTCATTAAATACTTGCTGTCTCTCCTTCTCACTAAGCCTCTTTCTTTTTTGGGCTAAACCAGATTGTTGGGCTTGCGGTACTTGATTCATCAAAGCAGTGGTTGATGATTGAGTTGGTTCGACCGAGGCGCGAATATTGTAAGGACCTGGTTCCTTGCCAGTGATTTGCAAAGTGTGCTCGTATGGCTTGCCACTGCCTTGAGCCAACGCTGCTTGAGCTAAAGTTGTAGAATTCGCGATTGCGGAAATAGAAATGCAAATTAGAACTAGCTCTGCTTTATGAGTCTTCATATGCTGCACCTTTTTATTGACTAGAAGGATTTTGTCTTTGCTGTGCCATGTTTCCCCAGACGCGCGAAATGTCTTCGCAGATCATTTTTAGTTTTGCATCGCTTGGATCGCTCGTATCTAATCCCTCTCCCGCGTAATGTAAATCTTCCGCTAACTTGCCTAATGTATCTCTGGCTGGAAATGTATTGTGCGATGGATCTTCGTTGCTGTCCATAATGTTACGCAGTGCGGCTGCACCGGCTAGAACTAACATAGCCATTCTCTGTTCAAAGTCGGCTTGGTTACTGGCATTTGCTAAGTCTCGAGCGCGGATAAAATCTCCCGCTTTTATAGCAGAAGAATAATCAGCATAAGGATCACTTGAGCCGGAGGATTCTGAAGGTGATCCATATGGGCTCAATCGATCAATTACTTGGTTGGGAAGATATTCATAGAATTCATCAAAGGCTCTCCTGGTAATTTGTTGCGAGCCGGAACTGCCGTCCGTTGGATAAATAAAGCCTCCACTGCTACCTTGATTGCTTTGTGTCAAAGAACTGTCGGTTAGATAAGGAGGTCTTTGAGAGCTTGGTGGTTGGGATGTGGATTCGCTTGGCGTTGATGGAGTGGAGGCTGATGTGCTTGGTTTTTCTCCTCCTTCAGAGCTAGGACCCATTATGCGAAGAAATTCGTTCATTCCCAGTACGGAATCAATAGTGGTGCGATATTGGGGTCTTCGATTCCCCTGCGCAGAATTGTCAGCCGGTCTCATCGGTAAATTTTGTGCCGGCGCAGATGATTGAACTGTGGCGCCAATTTTATAGGGGCCCGGTTCTCTGCCGGTGATTGTCACTGTCACTTGGCTGGGAGTTTGCCCATCAGCGCCTAGGGCAAGGGATATGGTGGCATCCTGCATGATAAAGCAGGTTAGTGCCACCATAGTCAATTTGCGAGTTTTCATACCAATTGCTAAGCCATCTCGTTATTTATTCGCATGCATTTATCAATGTCGAATTCCAAGACTGAGCGCATACTGCGTTCAGATGCGCTGCCTGAACCAACTTGATCTTTCAACTCGCGGAAGCGAGTGACAAGCTTCAAAGCAAATTCTCGTGCCTTTTTCTTGTCGTCTTGGGAATATGAATCGCCTGAAGCAACTCTGCCTGTAGCATCGAGCGACATTTCCAGAAATTGTTTGGTGATTTGTTTATCGCCGCGGCCTAATTTGTCAGCAAGTTCTGCTAGTTTTTCGTAGTCATCCGGGCCAAAATTCATATCATCAGCATCTTTGCTAGCCGCTGCTTCTGGTTTCATTAGAGAAGCAAAACGGCTCATATCTTCCTTCATAGCCATTGCACTCGGTGCAGCGGTACTTTGTTTCAATGTTTCCAAAACCTTTTGGGCCGCGTCTTCTGATAGTTTCTGACCAAGCATTTGTTGTAATTTCGCTGCTAATTCATCAAGAGATGGTTGTTGTGCAACAGCTGGTTGCTGCTGTCCTTGCCCTTGTCCCTGCCCTTGACGATTTCCCATCTGGCTAGCAGCTTGAATTAATTGTTGGACTAAACCCAGAACACCATTCATGCCACCTTGACCAAGTTGGTTTTGCAACATAGGATTACCGAGCATGGCTCGTTCAAAATCTCTGTTCATTTGGTCACGTCTTGCTTGAGCAAAGAGACGCCCTAAGGCTTGTTGTTGTCTAGCCATTTGAGCTCGCGCCAATTGTGCTTGTTGGGCCAGTGCTTGTGCTTGTTGAGCTTGTGCTTGGGCAAGATTGTTCAGACCAGCGTTTATTTGTTGGGCGTTTTGGGCTTGCTGGTTTGCTAATTGTTGGTTAGCTTGTCGCTGCTGGTTGGCCAATTGCTGATTAGCCTGCTGCTGTTGCTGTGCTAATTGTTGGTTCGCTTGTTGCTGTTGTTGGGCTAACTGCTGAGCCGATTGCTGTTGCTGTTGCGTAAGTTGTTTAACCAATTCTTCTTGTTGCTTTTGAAGTTGCTGAGTAAGTTCTTGCTGTTGTTTCTGCAACTGTTCGGCAATTTTTTTGTTGATTTCCTCAATTTGCTGGGCCGTAACTGGTTGTTGTTGCCCAGGCTGTTGTTGCGCCGTCTGTTGCTCTCCAGGCTTCTGCTCTCCCGGTTGCTGATTTGCCGTTTGATCATCAGGTGGTAGCTTCTTGCCAGCTTGATCTGGATCGCCGGTAGCAGTTTTAGGAATAGCCGTAGGAATGATCGAAAGAGGCATGGCTTGGACATCTTGTTTTTGGGGTTTCACTGTTGCCGTAATGGAATACCCTCCACCTTCTTTTCCTGTGATATTGAAGGTTTGGGTATATGGCTGACCTTGCGCATAGGCAAGTAAGCCAGTTTGTCCGACGGTCACCAGTGATACCAAGATTGAAAGCGAAATACGTCTAGTAGTCTTCATAAATATAGTCCTCAGGATTTAGTCCTCGGGTTTCATCACTAGTACTTACGTACAAGTTGTTCCATTACAAGATGTCCAAACCAGATATTGTTATACTCAGAGTCGCCTGCTGATGAAATTCTTCATCGGAACCCAGGTTGATCTTTGTGACGGCTGAATTGTAATCACCTGCACGTTACCGCCTTCCATGTCGATAACATTTGCGGATTTGTTTTCGATACGCAACTCTACTGGACCTGTCAATCCTTCTGTTCCATAAACTGTTACGGTGACAGTAGCGGATTCACCTTTCTTTAGCACCGTCTTTCCTGCGCTCAATTTAACTTTGAGGTTACAGAATTTGCCTGTGGCAGTTTTATTTCCCTCATTGAATGTGATGTTGGTTGGTCCAACTACGTTATTGGGGCTCTTACAAACAGTACCGCGTGGACCTTCTGCAAGTGGTGTGCATGGTTTGCCACCACAAGTCACCTTGGTGTTGCCGAAGCGACCATCGCACGGTCCCTTAATATTGATCGGCTTTCCGCACTGTCCAACATTTGGAATCGAGCAATCGCCTGGTGGGAGGCCATTTGGTTTTGGCCTAGATGAAAAACTAACTGGTTTTTGGGATACCGGTTGTCCATTTTTGTTGACCAAAACAACATCAATTGGTTCTTTGCCTAATCCGATGGTAAAGTTTGGTGGTGTTGAAGTGCCAGTCGGCTTTAATCCAACACGCATCGGGCCTTTTCGAGTTCGCCATTGACCAGGTGACGGTTTGTAGTCTGGACCCTTCGAGCTTCTCCACTGACCTGGCTCATGAGGAGGCTTCGAGCTTGTCATCGGTTTCTCGTCCGGGCATTTACCCTTGGGAGGTTTGTGCGTAGTTGGTGGATAATGTTTTGGTGGCTTAGTTTCGCCAGGGGGATAGCCTTCCGGGTGATAATCATCCGTGGGTGGCTTGTCCGTAATTGGCGGATAATACTTTGGTGGCTTAGGGTCTTCCGGCGGACATGGCTCATCCACTGGTGGATTATACTGCGGAGTTTGTGGGTAATTTGGCGTTTGTGGTGCCTGGGCTAGTTGCTCCGGTGGTTCTTCCGGTGCTGGTTCCGCTGCTTTACGAATTTCAATTACATAGCCATTCAATTCATCTTCGTTTTGATCTTTTTCTTCCGGTGTCTGACCGGCGGCATCCGCAATAACGGTACCTGTTAATGTATCACCGGCAGCCATGTCCTCAGGAAGGTTGACGCTAATTTTGCCATTCGGTGTATCAAAGACTGTTGTATTAAGACCATCACCAATTTTTGGTGTTGCCGAAAATTGACCCTGACCAATTACTTTTGAAATCAACCCTGGACTAAAGGAAAGCATCGTTGATAATGCAAAAGTACTCAGCGCCACCAAACCTACTTTTCGCTTGTTCATTTTTCCGTCCTCTTTTTACGCAGCTCATCTGGTCTGAAAAATTGGCAAGCCAAATGAACCCTATACATGACCGGACCCCTGTGAATTGGATTATCAGAAGATTTACAGACAACTTATCAATCTGCTAACCAACATAATCCAACAAACTATTGAACTAGTAATATTCTTTGTAACCCCATGCGCCAGAGCTTTTATACCCGTGGACTTAAACATAAAACCCTAGTAATTTGATTTGTAACCAATTCGTAATCGAATTGTCCTTTCGCTTAGAGCCTAAGTTCTGCCGGTTCTGGCTCGAAAGGGCGTGACTTTTATTGAGGGCGGGTCTAGTATCCAGGCAACAAAACTAAAAGATCCGCTCCTGATTGCATTTACCGCCCTGGTTTGCTGCCAGGTTCCGGATTGTTTTTCTAGTGTCAATTCTTGTTGATCGCCTCCTTCCAGTCTAACGATATTTGGTGACCGGTTATTAATTTGCAGTTTTACTGGTTGAGCAAGATTGTCCAAACCGGTGACTGTCACGGTCAAGGTTGTACTCTTGCCGCGCTCTATATCACTCACTGCACAATTTAATTGCACAGAGAGAATTGAACAAGGAGCAGTAGCTACAACATCTCCTTCTTCCATTTCAATTGTGGTTGAACCCGTAACGTCAGTTGGACATTCGGCAATAATTTTGCGCGGAGATTCTGCCAACCTCATTGCCGGTTTATCACCAACTTTTATTGATGAAGTATTGAAATCGCCGTCGCAAGGACCACGGCACTGTATTGGCCATCCCGCTTGCGCATATGGCGGCAACATGCAAGTGTTGGGATATTTATCTAGCGGGTTTGCTGGTGGCTGCGCTTGAATTGGTACTTTTGTGGAACAGATCTTTGTTCCTCGCTTGTCCTTGAGAATCAGAGTGATTTCAGAAACGCCAGTGGGCATCGAACACTTAAATTCGCCCAGACGGGCTGGAGCCTTTTGTTCAGCAACTTCGACTACATAACCATTCAGCTCGTCCTCATTTCGTCCTTGCTCGCTTTCGCTTTTGCCTTTTGGATCAAGCACCACTGTGCCGGAAATGGTATCACCACCGGCTGCATCATCAGGCAAATTGACTCGCAGTGAACCATTTTTCGTTTGAAACTGCACAGCACTTAGTCCGCCGCCATTCATTGGAATGGCAGTGGCTGTTTGAGCAAAGGCTGGCTCAATCAAAGAAAAATCAATCAAAGAACTGTCTAAAGGAATTACCGAAATGATTTGCACTAATAATGCGACAAAGGCAATATGTCTTGGTTTCATATGCACCCAGCTTCCAAACGACTTGCGTTTCTATATTTTGTCAATCAATTTATCCATCGGTGATCCATCGGATGATTCAGGAGATCAGAGCTAAGTATTAGTGTCCGCTGCAGCTGCTACCGCTGCTATAGCCACCGCCACTGCTGTAACCTCCTCCGCTTGATCCTCCGCTGCTATAGCCACCACTGCTTCCGCCATAGCCCCCATATGAATTAACGATGCCCATGACTGAGTTGAAAATGCTCAAGCCAGTATTGATCGAATTCATAGTGTCTTGGGCGGTCCACGGCTCATGCACGGTGCCTGATATGAGATCCATATGTTTTGTAAATCGACGGTAGGGATTTTTTGTCACAATTACAGTGCCGGTAATCACGTCGCCTGCGATAACAGCGTCACCAGTTACGGCGGTTCTGGTAACTCCGCCGCGCAGCATTTGTGATTGACTGTCTTGAGCAAAGGCCGCTTCGAAAGACAGACCTTGCCCGACTAGGATGGCCACTGCCAGTGAGACGGACAAACCCCAAGTCCGTAAGCTTAAATGTGCCATAGTAATAAATGTCCTCGATCCCTCGCCAAGATCGCTGTGCCCCTGAATCGCATTCCTCAAACTATATGTAAAGTATTATTGTGGAGCGGGCTTGTGGTCAGAGAAAGATTAATTGCCCGGGTAGAAAGACTATGCCAAAACTCAAACCAATGCTTAACCTAGGAGTCTAATTTATGGCTGATCGAACGGGCAATCCGGCGCTGAACAAAGAGACTTTTTCCGACTTTCAACGAGAGGAGCAATCAAGTCCGATTGCGCAAGACAATGTGATGACCTTGGACGGGACGGCAGCTAAAACCGCCTTTCTCCTCCTGTTGCTTATTGCCAGTGCCGCCTTTACTTGGGCTCAATATTTCGCGGCCAATTTGGCCTTGGTGGGAATCTTGTTTTGGGTTGGCTGCATCGGCGGATTGCTGGTCGCCATGATTTGTGTGTTCAACAAAAAAGACGCGCAGTTTCTTGCCCCGGTTTATGCTGGACTGGAAGGGCTAGCTTTAGGTGGTATCTCTGGTATCTATGAGGGTGAATACCAAGGCATCGTCATGCAAGCAATTGCAGTCACGATTGCCGTCTTAGTCATGCTCTTAGTTGCATATGTTACGCGTTTGGCCAGACCAAGTGAAAATTTCAAATTGGGCGTCATAGCTGCAACTGGTGGCATCTGCGCTGTTTATGTCATAGACTTGGTCGGCATGATGTTTCATTGGTGGCGAGTGCCGTTCATCAACGATAACGGCCCAGTCGGCATAGCGGTTAGCGCTATCATTGCTGTTGTAGCCGCTCTAAATCTTGTCCTCGATTTCGATTTCATCGAACAGGGCGTAAACGCCAAAGCCCCCAAGTACATGGAATGGTACGGCGCCTTCGGACTGATCGTCACACTCGTCTGGCTCTACCTGGAAATCCTGCGCCTCCTCGCAAAGCTGCGAAAGCGCTAATCGCCGCGGCCATATTGTCCGACTCGTCTTCCTTCAAGGTATTCGCTGAACATGGAATCGAGGAGATCTTCAAAAATATCCCAGGCGTCTTTTGGGGAGTTAGCAATGCCATGGCAAATATCTAACAATGGTGATTCGACGATATACTCCTGCTCACGTGCATCAAATCGGCAAATTGCTGTTTTCGTAATTGCTTCTCTATTCATAGCTACTCTGTCCTCTTTCTGATTCCTGCTAGTACCGTCTGATCGGCCGCTTGCTATGCTCGCCGTTTGGAAGGAATTGATTTTTCAGATCGTCCGGGTATCAGTTTTACATCTAGTTTGCAATCAAGTGCGTCGGCAATTTTTGCCAGAGTCAAAAGTGAGTATCTGGCATACAGTGGATTTTCTAATCGCGAAATTTGAGATTGTTTTGTACCCAAAAGATTTGCTAAATCAATTTGGCTAAGATTCTTGCATTCACGTCGTGTACGTATTTGCTCGGCGAGAGAATCCGCCAAATCCAGCAATGCATATTCAGCTCTGAACTCTGGATTGCGCATGAGTTCTTTGAAGTGCTCTTCTACATTTGAGCGACTTGATTTCTTTCTGGTCACTTTTATCAATCCAAAAATTGAGGCATGGCACGAGGAGGTATAACGCGATTATATCAAAATTGTGATGTGCGCTTGAGTGCCTAGGACACGTTATTGCCAAGTGCCAGCTTTTGGGATATTATATGTAGTATGAATAACATACGTATGAATAAAATACGCCAGACGTTTACCTTTCCGGAAGAGGTTTTCCGCCGCTTTGCGGCTCTTGTGCCGGGAGGACAACGCAGTGCTGTTATTGCCAAACTTTTGGACGAGGAGTGCCGCCGGCGAGAAGAGAACTTAGCCAAAGCTTGTAATGCGGCCAACCGTGACGCTCAATTGCTTGAGCTGGAACAGGACTTCCAGAAACTTGAGGATACGGTAAGTGAGCCGTTTGATCAAAATGCCTGGTAATCCGCAGGCTCCTAAGCGAGGTGAGGTCTGGTTTGCCAATTTGGGAGAGCTGGACCCGAGCCGTGGTGCTGAGATTCAGAAGTCCAGACCGGTTCTAATTATTGGCAATAACATAATCAATCAACGACGGCGTACTGCGCTTGTGGTGCCATTAGCTACGTCTGGTGGCAAAGCCGAGGCAAATCCACCTATTACGGTTGGTGTCATGTGTGGTGGCAAAAGCGGTATCGCGGTAATTGACCAACTGCGAGCATTGGATAAACAACGGCTTGTTAGCCTCATTGATACCATTCACGCTGGCGATCTGGAATTGGTTATCCAGGCGCTTTGTCAGGTTCTCGAGATCGTATAACGTTCTAAAACGCTGGTTTGGGCATGTCTAGGTTTTGCCAGAGGAAGGCCCATTTGTCGGAGGCTTCTTCGATTTTTTTGCTGGTCGGTTTGCCGAAGCCGTGACCGGCTTTGGTTTCGATGCGAATCAGAACGGGGGCTGGTCCTGCTTGTGCGGCTTGTAGCGTGGCAGCGAATTTAAAGCTGTGAGCGGGCACGACGCGATCGTCGTGATCGGCAGTGGTGATCAAAGTAGCAGGATAACTTGTACCGGCTTTGATGTTATGCAGTGGCGAGTAAGCATAAATTGATTTGAAGAGGCTGGCATCATCTGACGAGCCATACTCTTCTGCCCATGCCCAACCAATTGTGTATTTGTGGAAGCGCAGCATGTCCATCACACCGACTGCCGGCAAGGCAGCAGCATATAATTCCGGATGTTGTGTAATTGCTGCACCGACTAAGAGACCACCATTTGATCCACCGCCAATGGCCAACTTTTCTTTTGCCGTGTACTTATTAGCAATCAACCATTCGGCAGCTGCGATGAAATCATCAAAGACAGTTTGCTTTTTGGCTTTCATGCCGGCTTGGTGCCATTCTTCTCCATATTCACCGCCACCACGCAAATTGGGCACTGCGTAAATGCCGCCCATTTCCATCCAAACCAAATTGGATGGTGTGAAGAATGGTGTAATGGAAATGTCGAATCCGCCGTAACCATACAAGTAACAAGGGCTTGTGCCGTTAAGTGCAGTTCCTTTTTTGTAGGTGATGAACATTGGCACCTTGGTGCCATCTTTGCTTGTGTAAAAGACTTGTTTCGATTCGTAGTCAGCGGGATTGAAAGTGACTTTGGGTTGAAAGAGAATGCTACTTTTGTTGGTGGCTATGTCGTAGCGATAAATAGTGGCCGGTGTGGCAAATCCTTCAAAAGAATAGAACGTCTCTTTATATGTACGCTTGCCGCCAAAGCCATGTGCTGTGCCGAGTGTGGCAAATTCGACTTGCCCGACTTGCTTGCCGGAAAGGCTGTAAACCTTGACGTCGGAATGAGCATCCTTCATGTAGTTTGCAAAAAAGCGATTGCCGACAACATTGATTTCATCAAGTGTAGCGGCCGCTTGAGGAATCAATTCTTGAATCACAGAAGGTTTGCTTATGTTGATGGCAATTACGCGACCACGTGGTGCATTTAGATCGGAAAGAAACCAAAATGTCTGACCATCGTTGCCAGCAAATGTATACTTTGCATCAAGTTTGTCTAGCAGTTGGACAACGGGGCTTTGATCGTTGCTCAGATCTTTGTAATAGATGCGCGTTTTTGGATCGGTGCCCTTTGTAATTGTGATGATTAAATAGCGGCCGTCTTCTGTCACTTCACCTTCGAATTGCCATTCTTTTTGATCTTTACGCTCGTAAATCAGTTTGTCTTCTGACTGATTTTGTCCAAGCTTGTGGTAATAAAGTTTTTGGAAATAGTTTGTGTCCTGTAGCGCGCTGTCTTCTTTTGGCTCGTCGTAGCGGCTGTAGAAAAATCCTTTATTGTCTTTTGTCCAGGAAGCGCCAGAGAACTTTACCCACTTCACGACATCGTTCAAGTCTTTGCCGGTGTTTACATCGCGCACGTGCCATTCTTGCCAATCAGAACCGGCAGAAGCCAGTCCATAAGCAAGTAGCTTGCCATCATCGGATACGGCTGTGCCGGCAAGGGCAATTGTTCCGTCGCTGGATAATGTATTGGGATCGAGAAGAACGGTTGCTGGTCCTTGAACGTTCTTCGTTGTGTAAAGAACGTTTTGGTTTTGCAGTCCGCTATTTTTCTCAAAGAAATACTGTCCATCAAATTGTGCTGGTATACCAAATTTTTCGAAATCCCAAAGCTTGGTCAAGCGTTCTTTGATTTGGTTGCGCACTGGAATTGATTCGAGATAAGCGAAGGTGACTTTATTCTCAGCCTCAACCCATTCTTTGGTTTTAGCGGAATTGGCGTCTTCCAACCAGCGATAAGGATCGGCAACTTTCACACCGTGATAATCATCTACCTGATTTTGCGTTTCGGTTTTCGGATAAACAAAGAAACTTTTACTTGAGGCAACTGCGAATGCTGCACCGGCTTGTACAAGAGCAGAGATAAGAATCAATGCGGCTGAGCCAAGTCTTTGTTTCGTTGTTCGGGGCATTTTGTTGATCTCCATAATCAAGATGACGGATGTTTATGAGGGGTCCTTCGTCGCACTATGTGCTCCTCAGGATGACAGTAAATGGGCGGAGGGATGCCGTGTTGTTTCTATGAGAGGTCCTTCGTCGTGATGCGGGCGAGGCGTGCCTCGCCCCTACGGAAGACAGGCGAATGCATCAATTCTGGACGACGTGATTATTGCGCGGCGTGTTGCAAAAGCAGGACTGACTTCACGCGGGTCTCGGGTGTCTTGCCGCAAATGGCTTTGCCTTGTGGCGCAGCACCAGCAGCGGCATCGGAGTTGAGGCGAACAAACATGGAAGAAGACGCGCCGCCATCTAAATTGATCGCGTGCGAGCATCCAAGATGCGCCATCAAATCAGCCAGTTCTTTGAGCGTAATGCCATGTGATTCCGGATCTTGTCCATTGCCGGCAATGCAGGCAAGAATCGCATAGCCATCGTCAGTGACACCAAAAGCGGTGCGAGCCGCTGGCTTGTTGCAACCAATTGAATCAGCTTCCTTGCCGTCAGCTTCTTGTCTGATGAAAGCCTCATCCTTTGCCGTCAACAATGGAACAAGCTGTGGTCCGGCTTGCAAGGAGTGAACTAATTTGAGATCGGCAGCGACAACAGCATTATGCGGCACAATTTGAATTACTGCCTTGCCAAGCTTGTCTTGCAGAATGCGGATTTCGGATCTGTTGAAAATGGTTTCCAGAAATGGCTGCAATCTTGTGTTCTTAATCAGCGCTTCGTTGGTTCTTGGATTAGCAACTTCTTTGCCATCTATCACAACGTAGCTGGCGGAAACACCGTCGCTCAAATTGAAGTAGCCACCGTTTATTGCACCATTGGCATTGCTCTTCTGAGCCGTCTCGGAAGTTGGCAAAGTGGTGTCATTGATGGCTGGCTTAACTGACCAGCGACCAGACTTCATATTTGCCACCATCAAATTTGCCTTGCTGCCGTTAGCCGTTTGGAAGGTATAGAAGACAGCACCATCGGCTGGCCAGATATAGCTGGGTGAGCCGAGATTGCGCCAATTCAGAATGGCTTGCGTGCTGGGATTCTCCAGAGCGTGTGCTTTGGTTGTCGAGCCCCAGAGCATAAGCAAAGCCACGAGCCAAAGTGTCAGGCGAAACTGTCTTTTGAGAAAAATTGGTGTGAGCATATATACCGCCGTTTTAGTCAGCCATTAGTCGTTGTGCGCTTTGCACATCGAGCAAGAATCGCCATATTGTACCAAGTTAACTCTCATAGGTGAATGCTCGTCTCTGATTGTTTTTTGCTTTGTAGTCAAGGTGCTCCTCGTTTGCGTGCTTATCGCTCTCGGCTGAATCATTTGGGCGGATCTTTTTGCAAGTCTTTGCGCTTAGTCAAAACAGGCTCGCCAGTTGCTTTTGCTTGTTTGAAGGTTTGCACGGCTTCTTGCAGGCTGCCCAAGATTTGCTCGACAGTTTCATCCGTTGTGTAAACGGAAGTCGGGTAGAGGAGAAATGCCGGCAAGTCTCCTGGTTCGGTGCCAAAGCTATACTTCCGCACATAACCGATGAAAGGCACATTGGTGTCATTGCAATGTTTGCCATAAGTAATGAACTGGCGAAACTCCTCGCAGATTTCTCTGTATTGCTCCTTCCTTGCCTCAGAAAGTTGGCAAATTTGCTGATACGAAAGTGTGTCGCCGAAGAAATTGATCTTGAGTACAAGTTCGAATCCTTGAGTGTGGGGATTGACAATCTCAAAGACTTGACTGAATTTTTCGCTCACTGATTGCCTGAACTTTTCCCGAATGTGCAAGAGGTACGAGAGATAGTCCTGAAAACCATGGATGCCAAACCTTTGCAAAACATGGTAGGCAGAAATAATGCCGAGGCAGGCGCGCGAATTTTCAATCGTGATATCGCAATAACGCGCGTCCCCGAATGAATCATGCTCTGCCAAGGAATTAAGCCTGCCTATATTTGTGCGCGTCGGATCCTCAAAGGACTTAGCGACAAAGAAGCTTGATACAGCTGGGCAAAGTCCAGTCTTGTGGAAATCAATGCCGAAGGAATCGGCTGCTTCAATTTGGCGAATTGCTTTGGCTGCTGATTCAATTTTTGCCAGCACGTTTGCATTAGTGACTTGCGTCCGGTAATAACTTGGATCGGCATTGAAAAAGAGCCAAGCCCAGCTAATTACCGTATCAAAGTGCAAGTGCGGTTTATAGCTCAAGTTGAAATCGTCAGCGGCTTGGTCAAGAATCTTGCGAATCTCATAAACAGGATCAATTGCCAAATTGAGGGTGCCACCACCGGAGGCGATAACGCAAGCAATTTGTTTTCCTTGCGAAAGCGCATCCTCAATTTGTGTTTTCAACTTCACCAGATCAATTGTGCCGTTTGCACCTGTGGGAATGCGTATGCAATTATTCTGCCCAATGCCTAAGTAATTGCAGACGCTCTCGATAGAAAAGTGGCAAGCAGCACTTGTAATCACGACATGATTGTTAGTCAGACCCTCGTTAATCACTTGCCGGTCGCTTTTGTTGATGCCGGTTTTGATTGCGTATAACAAAGTGGACTTGCCGCCAGTCGTATAAAAGCCACCAGCCTTTTCCCAATCCCAACCAGCTAGTTTGGCTAGTGCTTTCACAACCCGTTTTTCAATTAAATTGAATTTGCCTGCGGTGAAGTCATAAAATGCATTGGGATTATAGAGAGTGGTAAGAGTGGAAAGAGCGACTGTATCCAAAAGTGGTGATGGTACCAAATTGAATAATGCATTCGGATTGTGCCACCTTATCGTTCCTTCAAATGCCTCCAAACTGCGCGCCGTTGCTTGATTGTAATCAAGCCCCTGCAAGGGAATCTCACTGTCTTTCGTTTCGTTTTTGTAATCGAAATGAGAGTCGATGGCTCGCCTTCCCTGACGCTTGTGTTTGACGTCGGAAAGTGATGCGGCCAATAGTTCAATCTTAGATACTAAAGTACCAATATTACTTTCTTGTGGTGTCAAAAATTCATTGGCGAATTTTGAAGCAAAGTTTGGTATGACTCGCTCTACTTTAGCGACATCAGTTGATGTCGAGACCTGTGCCGATGCTGGACTTCGTACATGTTTAGTCCACTTAGAAATACTCTTCTCGATGTTCGTAACCATTTTTCATACTCCATATTTAAATAAGAACAAAACAAAAAGCCCCCAGTCATACGAAAGGGGGCTTAGGCAATTTCTATTAATTAGAACCTAGTGCATTCGCACGCGCATACGCAGCCCACCTCTCGGGGTCAGAAACATGTGGCAGTTGCGCATAAGTCGGTTATTCATGAAATCCATTATGAGTAGGCGATTTGTCTTTGTCAAAGAAATGATTTTAAGAAAAGCGCCAAGTGTTTCTACTTGGCGCTTTCCGAGTTTTTGATTTAGCTCTTGGCTTTTTTATTCAGCTAAGTTGACCCAAACAGATTTGATGTTTGTGTACAACTCAATTGAGTGTTTACCAAGTTCGCGACCATAGCCGCTCATCTTGTAGCCACCAAACGGAACAGCTGGATCGAATGCGTTGAAGCAATTTACCCAGATTGTGCCAGCCTTGATGTGTGAAGCCAGCTTGTGAGCCTTCTTAATGTCCTTGGTCCAAACTGCACCGGACAAACCGAAGGTGGTCTTGTTAGCTTGTTCTGCTACTTCTTCCATGGTCTTGAATGGAATGACGGAAAGAACTGGTCCAAAAATTTCTTCCTGGGCAATTCTCATATCATTGTTTACGCCTTCAAAAATTGTTGGCTTGACGAAGTAACCTTTGGCGAGATCGCCACCTGGTTGTTCGCCACCACAAACAATCTTGGCGCCTTCTTTTTGACCGATTGCGATGTAGCTCATGATGCGTTCCACTTGTTCTTTGGAAACTTGTGGTCCGATCTGAGTCTTCTCATCCAGTCCTGGTCCTTGACGCATATTCTTTGCGCGGTCGATCAACTTGGTCATGAATTCATCATGGATTGATTTATCCAAGAACAAGCGCGATCCTGCGCAGCAAACTTGACCTTGATTGAAGAAGATACCGAGCATTGCGCCTTTGACGGCAGCATCAATATCAGCATCAGCCAGAACGATGTTTGGTGCCTTGCCACCAAGCTCGAGCGATACACGCTTGAGGTTGCCGGCGGAAGCTTTAACAATGGTGCGGCCAGTATTCTCTTCACCGGTAAAGGCGATCTTATCAACGCCCATGTGATTGACGAGGAATTCACCAGCTGAATCCGGACCGAAACCAGTGACGATGTTCACAACGCCTTCCGGGAATCCGACTTCGCAAATCAATTCACCCAAGCGCAATGCTGTCAGTGGTGTTTGCTCGGCTGGCTTGAGGATAAGTGTGTTACCGCATGCAAGGGCCGGACCCAACTTCCAGGCTGCCATCAAAAGTGGGAAGTTCCAAGGAATGATTTGTCCGACTACGCCAATTGGCTCGCGCAATGTGTAGTTGAAAAAATTGGCATTGGCGTTGATTGTTTCGCCTTCCAATTTGGTTGCCCAACCAGCGTAATAGCGGAAGGTTTCAATTACTTGCGGAAGATCTACGTAACGTGACTCTTTAATTGGCTTACCATTATCGAGTGTTTCCAATTGAGCAAACTCATCGATGTGGGCTTCAATTGCATCGGCCAACTTGTAGATCAAGCGTGCGCGTTGAGCCGTGCTCATCGTGCGCCATGGACCGTGTTCGTAGGCCTTGCGTGCAGCTTGAACAGCCTTATCGATGTCAGCCTTGCCACCTTCGGCAATTTTTGCTAACACTTCATCGGTTGCTGGGTTTCTGGTTTCAAAAGTCTTTCCTGATTCTGCATCAACCCAATTGCCGCCAATTAGCAGCTTCTTCGGTTGCGAGAGAAATGATTTACAAAGCAATTCTTTTTCTTGGACAACTGCCACGATTAGACCCTCCAGTAGGTGGTTAACGGCAAAACGTGAAAATAAATGTGGCAGGAAGCCCTGCACATGTCTGTTTCCATTCTAATTATCAAGCAAATTGAAACCCTTTGCTCTGTTCGGTGTAATAAAGTAAGCAAGGATTAAAGAAATCTGTTGGCAACGAGGGCAGGCCAAGCGCTGGCTAAGTTTTTCCCTCGTATGTTAAGGTAATTCTGTAAGGTAGGGTCACCTTGGGGGTGTGAAATGAAGTGTGGGATGTTGGCAAAAAGGCACGGCATTCTCCTGGCTATGGGCTTGCTCCTGACTACCGGCGTCTATTCGCTTGGGCCGCAAGTGTGCTTGGCTAAGGGGACGGCTCAGTCGAAATTGGAGCTGGCGAACCTGCTTTTGTTTAATGGCAACACAGATGGTGCGATTCGTGCTTTGCAACAAGCAATCGAGCTTGATCCGAACATGATGGAAGCACATATGGGTCTGCTCAACCTTTATTTCCAAAAGCCAGATGTAGCGGCAGCAATTAAAGAGTGTGAGGCTATCATCAAGATTAAGCCCAATCAGAAGGACATCCACATGATTTTGGGCAATTTATTGCGCGCCCAAAATAACTTTGATGAGGCTGCCAAAGAGTTTCAGAAAGCTCTGGAAAGTGGCAGCGATCCTGCCGTTTGTCACAACGCAGTTGGCGTGGCGCTCCTGCAAAAAGGCGATCTTGATGGTGCACATGAACACCTGAAAGCAGCCCTGGATAAAAAAGAAAAGTTTCCTGACGCACACTATGCTATGGCGATTGTGCTGCACAAGAAAGGTGATAAAGCCAAAGCTATTGAACATATAGATAAAGCAATTGATCAATCAGATAAGAATGCTATGGCGCATCAAACCAAAGGCGATTTGCTCGCTAACGATAATAAATGGAAAGAAGCGTTGGCTGAGTATCAAGAGTCGGTCAAGGATGATGCCAATTTTGCTCAGGGATGGGCATCAATTGCCACTGCTTACGTGCAATTGGGTGACATGGATAAAGCAAGGGAAAATTTCGCTAAAGCGCGTAAGTTGAATCCGCAAGACAAAAATATTCTCTACAACTTGGCGATCTTGTTGGAGAAGAACGGCAAAGTAAATGAGGCTTTGGCTGAATTTCAGAGCGCCTTGCTTTTGGAAAACGATCCGATGATGGCAGCCCAAATTCGCATGCACGTTGATGAGCTCAAGCGCTCACAAGGCATGCAACTGGATGTTTCCAATCTCGGCGGTGGCAATCAATTTGGTGGCGGCGGACTTTTGAACAGCAAAGTTGGCGGCACGCCTGGGCTTGGCCCATCCGTGGTTGCACCGGCAGGCGATCTTTTGCAATCAATTCAATCGCATAATCTCTTTGGTGTTTCGCCGGACAAAAAGCCGGCAACCAAGAAGTAATTGAAAATCAATTGCGCATGCGAAAACCGATGTGTGCACCACATTCAATCCAGCGTGCGAAATTAACTTCGTGATTACGCGAACTTTGGTTTGAACTCTGGCTTTTGTGAATCGCCGCCCGAGCTGGAATTAGATTGTGATTCGGAAGTTTTGATCGTGGCACCATCTGTAGTATCAGCCTTAGCCGTTGGTCCGGCATTGTCTGGACCTGATGTCGTATCGCCTGATCCGTCAGACGAACCACCGCCTGCCTGCTTGCGATCAACTTCTGCCATGATTTCTTCGAACTCTTTTAGCTCCAGTGTTTCTTTTTCCAAAAGCACTTTTACAAGAGCATCCATATGTGGGCGGTGGCCAATCAAAAGATCTTTGACCCGCTTGTATTGTTCGTCGACCAGAGTTTTTACTTCCTCGTCGATGATCGTGGCAACGTTCTCGCCATAGTCTCTTTCGTGACCAAATTCACGGCCGAGGAAAATATGTTCGTGGCGTTTGCCAAAAGTCATTGGTCCCAATCTGTCGCTCATACCAAACTCAGTCACCATGCGGCGAGCAAGCTTGGTGCATTTTTCCAAATCATCTTGGGCGCCGGTAGTGATTTCGTTGTAGACAGTTTCTTCTGCTACACGACCACCAAGGCTGACACCAATTTGATCGATCAATTGCGAACGAGTTTGGGTGTAGATATCTTCTTCCGGCAAGAACATGGTTAAGCCGAGAGCGAAGCCGCGTGGAATGATACTAACCTTGTGCAAAGGATGTGCATTTTTCAAAAGCTTGCACATCAAGGCATGACCAACCTCGTGATAAGCGGTCATTTCTTTTTCTTTGGCAGAAATGATTCGGGTTTTCTTTTCTGGACCAGCAACGACTTTATCAATTGCCTTTTCCATATCCATCATTTCAATTTCTTTCTTGTCATCGCGCGCAGCAATCAAAGCTGCTTCGTTGATCAAGTTGGAAAGATCGGCACCAGTAAATCCTGGTGTGCGGCGAGCCAAGATCTTTAGATCGACTGCCTTAGCTAGTGGCTTGCCCTTAGAGTGAACACCAAGAATTTGTTCGCGACCCAGCACGTCCGGTCTGTCGATCACAACTTGGCGATCGAATCTGCCTGGACGCAAGAGAGCGGAATCCAAAATGTCGGGACGGTTAGTGGCTGCGACAACGATGATGCCAGCGGTTCCTTCGAAGCCATCCATTTCAACCAATAATTGATTGAGTGTTTGCTCGCGCTCATCATGACCGCCACCAAGACCAGCACCACGCTGTCTGCCGACAGCATCAATTTCGTCGACGAATACAATACATGGAGCATGTTTCTTGGCTTGGTCAAACAAATCGCGCACGCGAGATGCACCAACCCCCACAAACATTTCGACAAAGTCTGAACCGGAAATGCTAAAAAATGGCACGCCAGCTTCTCCGGCTACTGCTTTAGCAAGTAAAGTCTTACCGGTTCCAGGAGCACCAACCAAGAGTACGCCACGGGGAATGCGGGCGCCCAGCGCTTGGAACTTGTCCGGATTTTTGAGGAAATCGACAATTTCTTGCAGCTCTTGTTTGGCTTCATCAATGCCGGCAACATCAGCAAAGGTAATTTTGACCTTGCTGTCGACAGCTAATTTTGCGCGACTACGTCCAAAGCTCATCGCCTGGCTGCCGCCAGATTGAGCTGAGCGGAAGAGGAATAAAAAGCCGACCAAAAGCATAATTGGCAGGAAGAATGAAGAGAACATGCTCAACCAGAAGCTTGATTTATCCGGCTCACGCACGTCAATTGCGACACCATTTTTATTCAGTTCTCGCAAAAGGTCTTCTTTGGCCTCGGCAGGAACAATCACATTGCGCTCATGATCCGAACCCGCCATCTTCACCTGAATTATGGCTTCGCCATTGGTGACAATGACCTTTTGAATTTGATTGGCGTCGCCCTTTCTCAAGACTTGCTGCAATTGCGAATACGTTAATGGCTCCTCTTTCCTCGTCGTTGAGGTGAGAGAGAAGACAAAAACTAGTAAGACAATGAGCAAAAAGAAAACGGCGCCGGTTGTCCCGTATTTCCTCATTTTTTTTGATTCCCCTAACTACTGTCTTCAGATTATAGCATTAAAAGATAGGGGCACCAATTAAGCTAGGGGCAAGCCTTTTGCCCTCTTGTCATATAGTCGACCCGGCTCAGGCAAAGGGCATGGAATCTGGTGCCAAGGGGATTAATGAAAGCCGGTGCGAGGGGCGCCCGCTTACGCGTACTTTATTGGAAAGCCCAATTCCCGGTATCCAAATTATTTCGTTTTGGTCAGCCACAACCAGGACTTTGGCGTCCTTGGATTCTTTTGTGGACTTATGTGTATGCAAATATTTCTTTAGCTTGACTTGCTGATTCATGCCAAATGGCTGCATTAAATCCCCAGGTTGTCGATATCTGACTACTAAGGGAAGTGAAACCTTTGCTAGATCGACTAGTGCCTCGTTGGCATCAGCTTTCGGGAAATTGATTGGCTGAGCGGATGCAAGCAATTCGATTTTTAAGGCTTGGTTGCGCGAGGCTAGCAAGTTGACACCGGGCACTCTTAATTCTTGCTGCCAACTCGTGTCACCATTTTGATCTCTCTTCGGAGTTTGCTTGTCGATCCATCTAATGATCTTTTGATTGCTCTTTGACTCGTCGGCAAGTCTAATGTCCCAGCGCCCATTTATGCTGAGTGCCCAATTTGCGTTCGGCGAATTCTTCAGTGCGAGAATCTTTTCTACAAGATCAAAACTTGGTTCAATCCCTCTTTGCTCCATGGCTTGCACGATTAGCCGTCGAGATAAAGCTAAGGGCAATTGGCAGAATTCTGTCAGTGACCAGATGTTCTGATTGTTTTTGTCTGCAACTTTTTCTCGGGCTTCGTCTGCTAACTGGGAAAGAAATTCATCGTCGACAGCCATAATTTCTCGCAGTTGATCAACGCGGAATTGAAAGTCACCAAAACGACTTTCTACGAGTGGAATTACTTCCTTGCGCAAATAATTTCGCGTGTAATTTGTTTGGTCGTTAGATGAATCGTGTCTGGGGACAATGCCTAAGTGCTCAAGATAATCCAAGCACTGCTTGCGTCTTACCTGCAACATTGGTCTAACAAGTAAGAGATCTTCATTTAAATTGCGCACAGGCTCCATGCCCAACAGTCCTTGTGGTCCGGTTCCGCGAAACAAACGAAAGAGCATGGTTTCCACTTGATCATCAAGCGTGTGACCTAAGCAGATCAAATTGGCGCCGCATGCTTGGGCGGATTTTGCTAACAAGGCAAAGCGGCTTGCACGCAAGCTTTCTTCTGAAGTGTTTTCTTCTTTGTTTTTTTCTGCGTGCTGAATTTGAATTGGCACACCGAGGCTTTGACAGAGCTTTTCGCAAAACGCTTGATCCGCATCTGACTCTTCGCCGCGCAAATGATGATTGACGTGACAGGCATTAAGTTGCAAGCGCAACTTCCCGGCAATTGTACATAATGCGGAAAGCAGCGCAGTCGAATCCGGTCCACCGGAATGTGCAATTAAGATTTTTGTGGTATCACTTTTACTTTCAATTAGACCAAGGCATTGTTGTAGGCCGCTTTCAATTTCGGCTACAAATTGCTCATTTGAATATTCTGCTAGCGGCTCGGTCATGGCTCGTGCCCAATTAATCTAACTTGTTATCGGAACATCTGGTGTTATCTCAACATCCAGGACTATATACTGTTCATTAGGTATTAATCGTATCAGGTTAGGACTGATAATCTGCATGAAGAAATTTGCCCGCTCAAACAATTGTCAAAGACGTTCTCCCTTGGGGCTCAATTTGAGCCTTTTTTGTCTGGCGGCTTTGATTGCCGGCATTTCTTTTGTTTGCGTCTCCTCTCAAATTGCCATGGCTCAGAATGATCGATCAAGTGAAGTTCAACCAAGTGAAGCTCAACTGAATGAAGGGGAGCCAAAGGGCGATGCGGCACCGTTGAAAGGGCGTGTTGAACATCATGGTGAAGGTGAGCCGGAAACAACCGATTCGATGAAGAAACTTACGCCCTGGATTGATATGAATCAACCGGAAGGTGACGATAAGTTGAGGGGTAAAGCCGAATCCGATTGGCAAGAAGACAAAGGGCTGAAGCCTGGTCAAGCCAGACCCGATAGAGATATGTTGAAAGGTTATGCCAGCGAAGAAGGATTAGATGGACATGCTGGTTTAGCATCTGAAGATCCGGATGTCGAAGACAGAGAGTTGATGATTGAGTGGGACAAGTGGCGCAATCGTTTTTTGCGGGCAGTGCAGCACGGCATGCAATACAATTTGAACAATTCCATGAGCGAGGAGACTTTGCGCTGGGATCCACAGCGTCATGTCATGATGAGTGGCTTCCCGATTGGCACTGAGGCATGGTTTTATTGTCAAATCACCAGCGATCGCAAAATTGTCCGTGCCAAGATTGTCCGCTCATCAGGATTCAAGGCTTATGACCGGGCGCTATTATTGGCACTGGATAATCTTCAAGGATCAAGTATCTTGCGTTATCCCAAAGGTTCAAAACGCGTGGTTGTCGAACAAGCGGCTGGCGTAGTCAGTGCGGCATCAGCACAAGATCGATATTTCCACTTCGGCGATGTCGAGCATCAACGCGTACCCGGCAATCAATAGTTATCCATCAGTAATTGCTGATCGCGCAGGCCAAAGCTATTTGCTATGCAGTAGCCTTCTGTCTGTCATCTGCGGACTGCAAGACTGGGGCCACGGTCTGATTGTAAAAATTTGGCACAGGGGGGAATCGAACCCCCGACATCGCGGTTATGAGTCGCGTGCTCTAACCATCTGAGCTACCGTGCCACGTCTCTATATTTTAATACAGGTGATTATCCCGAACAAAACCTTGAGGTGTCAAGGTAAAGGCAGCAACCTGCTCGCACCTGGGTGCTGTTTTGCCCTCTAGTGAATAACTTCTAAGGCGGATGTCAGTGGAATTTCCGACTGAATTTCTTCCTTGTTTTTTAAGAACCAGGCAACAAATTGTTCAACACCGGCCTCAAATGAGGTCTCGGGTTTATAGCCAAGCACCTGACGAGCCTTGTCGATGGCGGCATAGGTATAAGGCATGTCCGCCATTTGTACAGGCTTTTGGACGAGCTTTGCTTTCTTGCCCATGGCCTTTTCAATGGTGGCAATCATCTCTTTGAGAATCACAGGTTCCGAGCGCCCAAGATTGATAACGTCAAATCCGGGACTTTCATAAGACATCGACGAGATGATACCAGATACGATATCACCGACAAATGTGTAATCGCGTTTGCTTGTCCCGTCGCCATAGACATCAATTGATTTGCCTTGATCAATCAAATTGGCGAATTTACGAATTGCCAAGTCGGGTCTTTGACGTGGGCCGAAGACTGTGAAGAAACGCAAGCAGACCACAGGCATTTTAGTTGTGTGGTGGTACGCATAACAAATAGCTTCACCCGCCACTTTTGAAGCAGCATATGGTGAGAGTGGTTGATCGATAGCATCCGTTTCGCGGAAACATTCTCCCGAGCGTGCACCATAAACAGAACTCGATGAGCCAAAGATCAAACGAGTAGTTTTGCTTGATGCGGCTATTTGATTGAGAAGTTTTTGTGCGCCCGTGACATTGATGTCCATATAGAGCGTGGGGTCTGCCAGTGAAGGTAATACGCCGGCCATGGCTGCAAGGTGGACAACGACATCAAAAGGTCCATGAGCAAATGCGCGTGCAAGCGCATGCTCATCACGTAAGTCGCCACGCACCAAAGTGAAGTTGGGGTGCTTCAAATGTTCTTGCACGTTTCTGGCTTTGGCCTTGGGATCGTAAAAATCGTTGAAGCTATCAAAGGAAACAACTTTGTTTCCTAGTGCAAGTAACTTGTCTACGAGGTTTGAGCCAATGAATCCGGCACCGCCTGTGACAAGTACGGTTTGCTCTGGGTTGAAGTTCAAAATATTCGACATCGACAAATTTCTCCGGATGGGTGGAGACGACTTGTCAATATACCATCTTGAGATCTAGGTTCGGGGCTCGCCTGAGATCTAAATAGTCTTATCAAACTTTGGCAGAGACCGTGCGGGCAAACTCAATAAAGGTTTCAAAGAGGGCCTTGTTGCCTTGATAGTCGCGCTCCGGATGCCATTGCACACCAATGGTGAATGGACGATCTTGATGCTCGATAGCCTCAATAATTCCATCTTCAGCATAAGCAGTCGGCTTAAGCCCGTCTCCTAAAGTTTTCACCGCTTGATGGTGCGAAGTGGGCACATCGAGACTATCCGTTTTGTAGATCTTGGCTAATTCCGATTCTGCCTCAAGTTTGACTATGTGCTTGGTGCGTTGCGGAGACGAATCTAATGGTGCTGCTTGCCCAAGAGCTTGAGGCGGTGCTTTCGGCCTTGTATGCGTAACCTGCGAGTCAGGCAGCGCCGAGGGAATGTCTTGAATCAGTGTGCCACCGCGGGCAATATTCAGAAGTTGGCAGCCGCCGCAAATTCCCAAAATCGGCAAGCGCGTTTGAATGAAAGCATGGCGGATTAAACTCAAATCAAAAACCTCTCGGCGCGGATCTATCAATTGCGCCAATGGTGATTGAGGATCGCCATAACAACCAGCGGAATAATCATCCCCACCAATAAAGCAAAGTCCATCAACTCTTTGCAGGAGATATATGATGTCGCTATCCGGTATTGGTGGCAAAAGAATGGGAATGCCACCAGCGTGCTCGATGGCATCAAGGTAATTTGTTCTGATAGTCGCCTTGGAAGGCGGGCCGGCATGCAAATCCAAATTTAAACCGATGATGGGTTTCATATCACAAGCATACAATAATTTTTCTTTTCACCAATTCATGGTTAAGCACAATGTTATATTGAAGGGGCAAAAGATTCTCGGAGATGCAAGAAGCTAAATGAAAACTATTACATTACCTGATACCAAAAAAATAGAAACATTGTTGTCCGAGGTTGGCGCAATGCAGCAAGGGCATTTCCTTCTGTCATCTGGATTGCATAGCAACAAATATATTCAGTGCCAAAAGATTTTGCAGTACCCGCGCTATGGTGCCTTGCTTGCCGACGAATTGGTCAAGATGATTTTGTCTCATGGGCTCAAGCCACAAACTGTGGTCGGACCGGCATTGGGTGCTGTACATTGGGAATTGCTGGTGGCACAAGCCTTGGATAAAGCCTTAGCGAATAATGGCGCTGGACATGCGCCAATCAGAGCAATTTTTGCTGAGAGACCTGATGCCACTGGTGCGTTCGAGATCCGTCGCGGCATCGAAATAAATCCAGACGAAGAAGTGTTAGTTGTAGAAGATGTCACCACCACTGGTGGCTCGGCAAAAAAGGTCGTAGAGCTGATCGAAAAACTTGGCGCTAAGCCAATTGCGGTTGGCACAATTGTTGATCGCTCTGGCAAAGATGGATTATTTCCGCAGCCGTTTTTCTCTTTGCTGAAAGTTGATTTGGGTACGTTCGATCCTGGACAGTGCCCAATGTGCAACGCAGGAGAACCAGTGGTAAAGCCTGGTTCAAGCAAGAAGTAAATCTCTGGTTACTTGGTTTTTGTTTTTGTACTGATCAGCGAATGCAGTGTCAACTTTGCTTCGTAATCTTTCGGACGCATTTGTGTTGTCGTGTAGTATTCAGCAATTGCACCGTTCACATCACCAGTTTGATTTAAAGCGGAAGCTAAAGCTCGGTGATAACGAGGACTTTTCGGTGATAACTTGAGAGCCAGCCTGTAATGTGTAACGGCTGATTGATTGTCACCCTTTTTCTGATACAACCATCCCAGCGTGTAATGAGTCTCTGCTTCATTTGGTGCTTGAGCTAATGCGGCTCGTGCTTCCTTGATGCCTTCGGCCAACTTGTCCGTGCTGCCGAGCGCCCAAGCTAATCCCATATGTGCTTCCGAAGAAGTCGGTGCGATTGCGATTGCCTCTTTGAACTGAGCAATTGCCTCATCCCATTTTTCCATTTTGCCTAAGCCATAGGCAAAACGAATGTGAACCGTCGGGTCTTTGGGATTTAGATCAATTGCCGTCTGATATTCGAGAAGGGCAAGTTCAGCCAAGCGGGAAGCCTGATAGCACTGCGCCAGGATCAAATGTGGTATCACTAAATTTGGATCTAAGCGTGTTGCCCGTTTGCATTCGTACATTGCTGCGCCAAGCGAATTGAGTTGGCGCCAACATTCGCCCAAATAAGCATGCGCCAAGGCATTTTTGTGATCGTATTTGGTGGCGCGGCGGTATTCTCTTGCCGCTTCCTTGAACTTGCCTTGCAACCTTAAGCAGTCCGCCAGCATTTGATGCACTTCGGAATTGCGTGGGCAAAGTGGCACCATGGCCAAAAATTCCTTTTGTGCCTCTTCGTAATCACACAATGCCAACAAAACTTTTCCCAGCATCCAATGGGCCTTGAGATTGTCAGGGTCGGATTTCAAGACAGCCTCATATTCAATCAGGGCATTTGTGTAATCCTTGCGCACATAAAATCCATCGCCAAGCTTCATGTGCTTTTCCAGGACTTTTAGTTCGCTTGGAGACAAATTGGGTTGCTTGCGAAAAGCTGCTGCAGATTGATCGGATTCTTCGCTATCAGCCGAATCAGTATCGTTTTTGGCAATGTCGGATTGAGATTTGCTCTGAGCACCTTGGGCGTATGCCGGCAACTGCCCTGTGAGAGAGGTTAGCACCAGATTTGGTGCCATCATTGGTATCAAAGTCAGAAAGACGATGAAGCGGAGATGCGAGTTGAATTTCATTGGTGTGCAAAACAAGATACTGATGTTGATAATAATCTAACACCCATTCTGACCAATTGTCTAAACATTTAATTCGCTTGTCATCTGGGTCGCACGTTGTCATCCTGACGAGCGCGACGAAGGATCTCTCGGGCAACTTCTACGACAGAATCTTCAATTCGACTATTTTGTCCACACGGAAGGTGCGGTCTTCTTTGCTTCGATGACAGAAGCCATTGAGATAAAAGTTACCCCGCCAACTATGGACTGATTGCGGCGTTACTACACGCGAGGTAATCTGTATGCTCTTGTAGGTAATGTTGATTGACTTGCGCTCTTCGATGGCTTGATGAATTGGTTTCAAGCGCTCGGGCAAGTCAGCCTCTGAGATCTCATCTTGACCGTTTTCAAAGCCCAGTACATCACAATATTCGCAGAGGTCGGCAAATGTGGTGGCGTTTTCGATCAAGGAAACTAGTTTGATCAGCAGATCTTTTACGTGATAACTGTCGGCCAACGCCCGGTGATAGCCACCGGATTCCAGTCCGAGATGTTCGGTCAACGATTTCAATTGATGGTTGGGTGCGTCATCAACCAAGCGGCGTGATAAGCCAAGCGTGTCAAGAATGGGATTGGTTGGTTGCGCCATGCCCAATTTGGCAAATGCCACGGAAAGAAAACCGCAGTCAAACGGTGCATTGTGAGCCACCAAAATTGTTTCTTGACCATCAAGCCATTGCACAAATTCGGCAATCACGCTGTCAACGAGCGGCATGCCTTTCACCATTTCGTTGGTGATGCCGTGAATTGCCGTTACTTCCGGCGGGATAGTCATTTGTGGATCTATGAGAGTTGAGAATGTGGAAATTATTGTGCCGTCAATTTTGAATTTGACGCCAGAAAGCTCAACCAGCCTTCCTACCACGGGATTGAGACCTGTTGTTTCCGTGTCGAAAGCAACAAATGTCAAATCGCTCAGTTTGCTCATCTCTATTGCCTCTCCGAGACTTACCCGCCTAGCTGTCCAAATTCGGACGCCCGCAATCGGGACAATCATGCTCTGGATCCAGTCCATGCAAATTGTAGAACTCGGATTTGAGAATATCAAAGCAGATGAGCGTATTTTGATGTGTCAGACCTAAATGACAAATTAACTTAATTGCTTCGGCTGCTTGCAAAGAGCCGGCCAGACCGGAAGCCGGTCCAAAACTAGTTTTTGACGCAGTGCTATGAGGCAAGTCTTCCAAACCCATTTTTGCCAGCATGCAACGCAGACAGGCAGATGATCCCGGTATGCACGTAAATGCATGCACGCGCATACCAAGCAGAGCATGATGCACCAATGGTTTTCCCAGATGCATGCAAATATCCGAGGCCAAAAGTTTTTCTTGCCAGTCGGAAAGTCCGTCAATCACTAAGTTGTAACGCGCGAGTACGCTTTCAGTGGAATGCGAATCAAACTTTTGTAAGTGCGTAATGATTTCCGTACCAGTACCAAGGGCTGAGAATTGTTGATTGGCAAAGGCTGCTTTTCTTTGACCAATGTCCTTAAGCGAAAAAAGATTGCTGCTTGCTAGATCCGATTTGCTAATGCCACCATCGTCCAAGAGCCCAAGTTTGCCAATTCCAACTCGCACCAAATAATTTGCGCAAGTCAGTCCAGCTTCATTCAGTCCAACAATAATTACCGATGATGCCTTCAGACGCAAGAGTGCCTCTTGTCCGAGAAGGGGCAAGGTTGGCTCAAAATTTGTTTGCGTTTCGTCTTCCAAAGTTTTGCCACCCCGAACCGTTGCCACCATTATCGCTCAAATACCAAGAAACCAAAAACCCTCCGTAAGGAGGGCCTTTGGCTGGCGTTGGCGGGGGGGAAATCTAGAATAGAGTCTTTCGCGCCAAGCGAATTTTTGTGTACGCCTAAGTGCTTAGGTGAACAAGTTAGCATCACGGCATGATGCAACGAGCCAGTTGATAGCACCAGGTGTTGCCAGACCACCGGTTACACCGGCACCGCCCCACAATACACGTTTCATAGCGTCTTGTGTTCCGGCAGCCATGCGCATAAAGCCGTTGATCATGGTAGGTCCGCCCCAGGCAATACCGAGGATTTCCATACCGTTAGCAATGATATTAAGCAGAGCTTCCAAGTTAGCCAGGTTGTTCACACGAACTGTACCGGCTGTGTTGACACCTTGGACAACAGTGGCGTCACCGCCTTGTGGTCCGATGGTACCATTTGAGGATTGCATGAGCATTGGAGCGTCACTGCCGCCACCATCATATTGAGCGAATGCTGGTTGTACCAGCGCTAGTCCAACGAATAAAGCCCACGCCAAACTGAGTTTTGTAAACATAGAAATATATGATGTGCGCATAAAAAACCTCCGGCGCCTACGACGTAAATTTTTAGAACGAGTAATGAGTTAGTAAGGGAGAACCGTTTGGGAAAAATCTGTCTGTTTAGTCAGTTCCCATTCGTGCAGATAGATTAACGCGGAATCACCACGAAGTCAAGCGCCGAATTGTTAGCCACAATACATTTTCTTGCTAAGTAGTCAAAAGGACGGGGAAAAGCCCGCCCTTTAATCTTTCTATCTACTTATATCTACAAATATCAGCGAGGCGAAAGGCGAATCCTCTTGGAACGTATGCCCATCAAGCGAGGCGAAAAGCAGCGAGGAGCTGGTTGTAGCCGAGCGCCTAAGACGCGGAGGAGCCGATGCTTGCATCGGCTCAGGAGCGTTTACGTAAAAAGGTTGGCATCACGGGCAGAGGCAACCAGCCAGTTGATAGCACCAGGCGTGGCTAATCCACCGGTTACACCAGCGCCGCCCCACAATACGCGCTTCATTGCGTCTTGGGTGCCGGCAGCCATGTGCATGAAGCCGTTAATCATGGTTGGTCCGCCCCAGGCAATGCCGAGGATTTCCATACCATTTGCCACAATGTTGAGCAGGGCTTCTAAGTTGGCTAGGTTATTAACGCGCACCGTACCGGCGGTATTAACGCCTTGAACGATGGTGGCATCAGCGCCTTGTGGGCCGATTGTGCCGTTTGTCGAGCCGTTAAGCATAGGCGAACCATAGGTTTGCGCTTCTGCGGGACAAGCTAAACAAAGAACGACGAATAAAGCATAGGAAAGACTTAGTACGGATAAAACTTTAGAAAATGGAATGCGCATCATATAAAAGAACCTCCGGCGCAAGACTTGACGGTCTGGCTAGTATGTTGGTGGAACGACGGCAAGCAAAATGCCGGTCAGTGCCGATATTAATTTCCCATCCAATCAAAGTCCATGGGAATAATACGAAGCCAGCAGAAGCCGCAAGGCTCATATCCCACCCCATGCCCATCAAGCGAGCAAACAACCGCGAGGAGCGGTTGGCCGCGAGCGCCAAAAAGAGCGGAGGGACTGATGAGAATCATCAGTCCCGGAGCGTTTATAAAAAGGACTCAGTTGATTATGTGAACAAGTTGGCGTCGCGAGCAGATGCAACCAACCAGTTAATGGCACCAGGTGTTGCCAAACCGCCCGTCACACCAGCAGCTCCCCAAAGAACACGTTTCATAGCATCTTGCGTACCGGCAGCCATGTGCATGAAGCCCATGATCATTGTTGGACCGCCCCAGGCAATGCCGAGGATTTCCATACCGTTAGCAATAATGTTGAGTAATGCTTCAAGGTTAGCCAAGTTATTAACGCGGACCGTACCCGCTGTGTTTACGCCTTGAACCACTGTAGCGTCTTGCCCTTGTGGTCCGATTGTACCGTTTGCAGCGCTGTTGAGCATTGGGGCAGACGAGCCTTGACCAGCTTGTGCTTGAGGTCCGGTCTTTTGACTGGAGCCGCCACCAAACGCATCTTGTGCATTGGCTGGTATTGAGGCAAACAAGCAAGCAGCAAACGAGAAGCCTACAGCAGCCATAGTAAGTTTAGAAACAACTCTCATTAGTAACCTCCTACAAAAAATGTAGTCGTAGATCAATTCATTAGTAAGATGCGCTTCCGTCGCGGTTTGCTAAAGTGCTCCCCTTGAAATCGCAGAGCCAGCTTACTGTAAGGGACTTGGCATGTCAATACAAAAACTGTAAGGCCCAATACAATTATAGCGGGAAAGTCGCTGCCCATGAGGATTAAATGAGCTTGTATATTACGTTGATATTGTTATGAATTGAGCAATATACGCTTAATTCTTGCTGGGCTATACATTAAAAGTTCCCAGAGTGCTGCAGCGTAACCATTCAACGTCGTCTCACCAAAACGTTTTTCCAATTGCCGCACAGCTTGCACCAAATCTAATAATGCCACTTTTGGTGCGCCGCGATTTATGGCTTGCGCCTTTGCTTCCAGCTTTAAAAGTGCGTAAGTAAGAATCAAGTGATGAAACCCAGCAATCAAACTTAACTGACCAAAGCCACCACCGAAATAAAATTTGCCGAAGAGGCGAGAAAAATAGTAGCGGAACAAAAGATCTTCAAAATCAGGATCGTCTGCCGGCCAAGGAAACTCATGCAGTTCCTCGATCTTAAAGGAACGTGCTTGCGTGGCAATTTTGCTTGATTGATAGAAGTATTGATAAATGAAGCGCGCCACGCCAAAGTCTCCCTCGCCTTTACCTAAAGGTTTGATCGGGAAGTAGAGTTTTTGCAGTGCCACCAATAGATGTCTGTCGATTTTATTGAGCGAGATACCTTGCGAAGGTTTGTCACTTCTTTCAGTATTTTGGACATTTGTCTGATTTGGTAAAGCCGAAATCAAATAGTCCGAACCGGCTAAGAACCTTTCTTCCAGGGGCTTTGATTTGTCCGCTAAGAGCCCCATCAATTTTGCTTCGTGAATCAGGTAATCATCCCAGTTCATCGGCTGACCGACCGCCAGTTTTAACTGGGACCAATCCGGTTTGATTCCGGGAAAGAGGAGACTGTATTGTTCGTATTTTTCGGTCAGCCAATCCCTTTGATCAACTAGCGCGCGTCCGGAGTTGTAGCAAACACCAACTGAGACAAAGCTAACTGTGGCAAATACACCGGAAGGTGTATTGATGAAGCTATATGGAAACAATTGGCACATTGCTGGTTTGAATTGGGCATCAAAAGACGAATGGATGAAGCAAAGATTGTCGACCAAAAATGGACAATGACCATCTTCACCAGGTTTGATTGCATGAGTGTATTTTGTGTGGAGCTTTTCGTAATCTTTCAGGGGGCGAAACAAATTCTTGCCGGCAAATTTTGGCAAGCGTGCGCCCCAATCAACTTTCGAAATGCGAGCATAGTCATCTCCAGTCATCGGCACTGCCCAGCCGCCGCAGCATTTGCCGCAGCCAGTGCAGTCATAGTTGATGCCTGGTGGAATGTGTAAATTGATTTCTATTTTTGTTTGCATTACTTAAGTATAGTACGGTGCTTAGGGCTTGGTGATTTTCCCCAAACAGACTTGACGGGAAGCTCCTGTGCAGTTTGGTACGTTGTTTGGAATATCAAAGTAAGTGGTGTAGGCAAGCAGGGCAAACAAAAGTGCTTCCTTGAATTTGGTTGAGATGCCAAAATCTTCGTGGCGGTGAATTTGGATTTTGTCTGGCCAATATTGCAAAATCATTTTCTGCAATGTGTGATTTTCTGCGCCACCGCCACCAAGCACAAGTCGCTCGATGGTTGATTTTGGTTTGACGAAATTTTGGTAGGCGTCGGCAATTGACGAAGCAGTAAAAGCTGTGAGCGTTGCCAGACAATCTTCTTTGGCTAAATCTTGGGAGATTGCTTTTTTGATTATTTGATCGGCAAATGTAAAACCAAAGTCCTCTCGCCCGGTCGTCTTGGGTGGAGTCTTATGTAAATATGGATTACTTCGCAGCTCTTCCAAAAGCGGTTCAAAGACTTTGCCGGCGGCTGCCAGTTTGCCACCATCATCATATTCGCGTCCGAAAAGAGTTTGTGCGGCTCTATCAATTAACATATTGCCTGGACCGGTATCAAAGGCCATCAGGGCTGTGCCCTTTGAATCAATGATGGTGATATTGGCAATGCCACCAATATTCAGTACGCCAGTTGGAACGTGCTCTTGGCCGAAAAGAATTTGATCGGCAAATGCTACAAGTGGTGCTCCTTGGCCTCCGACAGCGATGTCGTTTACGCGGAAGTCTGCTACCACTGGAATTTTAGTTTGGGCGGCAATTACGGCCGGCTCCGCCATTTGCAAACTGGCCGATGTCTCGATGCCCCAAAAGCTTTCTTTGTTTGGTGCATGCCAAAGTGTTTGTCCATGCGAACCAATTAAATTTACATCTTCGCGATTAATGCCGGATTGCTTGATCAGGGCTAAAGCCGCATCGGCAAAAATTTGACCCAGGGCAAAATTCAATCGGGCGAGTTGTTCGAGAGTGGTTTGCCCCGAGGCTACCAGGCTTGTCAAACGCTTATGAAATCCGGGCTCAAATGGATAAACCAATGACGATATTAGCGAGGTGGAAAGCTGCAAATGTCCATTGTCAATGCCTTTGCCGCCAACTGGTTCGATGCGATACAAAGCCGCATCAATGCCGTCCATTGAAGTGCCACTATTCAAGCCAAGAACATTAAGAGGTTTCATCAGTTTTCTCGCCAGCAGATCTAGTCTAAATGATTTGCTGGCAAAGTGATATGCTCGTCAAAGAATTCTTGTCGACGTATTGCAAATGCCAGTCACTTGAAATGTACCAATCGGGAATTAACTACCGAAATTAACTAATAGAATAGTTTTTGTGGAAGATATACTTTGGCAACTGGGTTTTGCAATATCAAACGGAGGAGATTAATCGATGATGGCGTTGTCCGATAATCAGATTGCCGAGCATATGAAGTTTATGCAAGAGGCAATTAAAGAAGCCCGAGCCGGTTTAGAATCCGGAGGAATTCCCATCGGTTCTGTTTTGGTTTCCGATGGCAAAATTATTGGACGTGGACACAACCGCCGCGTTCAACATGGCAATCCCACTCTCCATGCAGAAATTGATTGTCTCGGTCAGGCAGGCAGAATTGGCCGTTACCATAATACCGTTTTGTATTCGACTCTTATGCCTTGTGCCATGTGTGCCGGCGCAGTCGTGCAATTTGGTATTCCTAAAATAATTGCCGGTGAGAACCGAACATTTGCTAGCCATTTTGAATTCATGACAAAAAATGGTGTGGAAGTAATTGATTTGGATTTGGACGAGTGTTTTCAAATGTTGCAAGAATTTGCTCGTAAGCATCCGGAAATTTGGGCTGAAGATATTGGTGAACTTTAGTCGTTAGCTAGCCGAGAGTAAGCAAATGTCAATTGACGAAATGGATCTTTGGTATTACGTTTTAGATCTCGAACCTGGTGCTTCTTTTGAAGAGGTAAAAAATCGTTGGCGTGTGCTTTCTCAGATTTGGCATCCGGATAGACATCCAGCTGGTTCGCAGGCTTACAAGATGGCTTTAGAAAAACAAAAGCAGGTAAACAATGCTTATGATCATTTGAAGCGATGGTTTGAAGCGCAATCATCTTCTGTGCCGCCGCCACAATCATCTTCTGCATCGCCACCAAGGTCTTCTTCGGCGAAAGTATCTCCTCTGCCACCAGCGGATGCCTTTACTCAAGCAAGTGCTGCTCCGGTAGCGTCTGAGCTGCCTGCTTTCTATTTAGCGCTGAAGGAATTTCTCTATAGATTTTATGTGTTTATGGGAATCGACAAATCGCCTGTGAAAGATGAAGAACCGCTTGTATGGGCATTTCTGATTGGCTTTTGTGTTTTATGGGTCAGGCGTATGACACTGGCGCTAATCGTTTGGGGATTGTTTGTTATAGCGGCTCCCACTTACATTGGCATTCCCATTGTTCTTTGGTTGATCTGGCATTTCACTTTTGATTTGCGTCCGGAATTTCAAAGACGTTCAATTATCGAGAGCCCTTACATGTTCAGCTTTCGGCTGACGGAAAAGGAGGCTCTTGATAGTATTGCTGCCACGCTTGCATCCGAAAGTTCAGCTGGTAATAAGTGGGGGGTGGCAGCCACGAATCCTTCTCAGTTTGAGGCTAAGCTGAAATATGTGGATAGTGGCAAGGTGAGTGAAATTAAGTTGCTTGCAACGGTATTCGTTGAACCACCCTTTTGTCTAGTCAAACTAGAATTTTGCCTGGAGGGTTGTGGTGCAACTCCCTTAGCAGAAAGCATTGTTTCGTATTGTGTACCAAAAGTGAGGCGGAATCTTGAATCTGCTCAAGACAAGAGTTAGGCTAGACCGCTACTGTTTCTTTTTCTTGACTGGCTTTTGTCGAGATTTCGAAGGCCTCGCATTCTTCGAAAATGTCTTCTGCCAAGACACGCAAATCGTGTTGGTCTGTGTGCACAGACACTAATACCTTTCCTTGAGTAAGATGTGTTTCGTATACGTTAGCATCGTATTCCGGTACATCAAAGTGAATTAGGCCGCCGGCAATTATGCCTAACATGCCACCAGCAGCGGCACCACTAATGGCTGCCATTAATGGACCGGCCGCCAAGAATGCACCGACACCAGGTATGGCAAGTGTAGCCAATCCAACCGTGAAGCCGCCTAAGGCGCCAATGATTCCACAGGTGGTAACCACACTGTCTGGTCTTTTGCTTTCCAGATCCACCGCAACCATGCGTAATTCATCTGGATCAGCACCTAATACAGAAATGTCCTTTGCCTCGAATTCTGCTTGGCGCAATAATTCGACGGCGTGGGTGGCTTGCTCGTAGTTATCAAAGATGCCAATGACTATTTTGTCTGACATATTCTGCCACCTCCTTAATAATTAAATTGTTGGCAAATGGGGAATATCGCTTCGCTCATTTCCAGGGGACCCACTTTAATATTACTCTTGTTGAAGAAGACGGGCTCTCATTCAGCCTAAATCTGCCAATTGAATTTCAAGATGGTAGTATTAATAAAACCTCAATCGGTGAGTCGGGTTCTATAACCTTCTCGCCAGTCGCAAATTTAAAACCCACACTGCGGACGACAGAGAGCTATGAAAACAGAATTGATAATAAACAAGGGCAAGTCCAAGGTGGATGTTGCCCGGAGAGCCTATGGTTTTGATGAAATTGCTTTGGTGCCAGGCTCGAGAACTTGCGATTTGGAATTGTGTGACGTTTCATTTCAATTAGCTGAGCACAAATTCGATTTGCCAATACTGGCATCGGCCATGGATTCCGTTGTTGACGCTAAAGTTGCTGGAGCCTTGGGCAAATTGGGCGGTCTGGCCGTGATTAACTTGCAAGGATTGCAAACTCGCTACGAAAACGTCGATGAGGCTTATGAGAAAGTCACGAGCTGTGACGACAAGAGTTTCATTGAAGTGATGCAGAAACTTTATGCCGCGCCGGTTAAGGAAGAACTTGTTGCCCAACGCATTGCGGAAATTGTGGCAACTGGTGTCAAAGCTGCCGGTTCTGTAACGCCGAACATGGCTGCGAAACTTGGTCCGATTGCTCAAAATGCCGGATGCAATATCATTTTTGTCCAATCAACCGTAACCGGAATCGAACATAAATCAGCTGATGGTCATGGACAATTGGACTTGACCAAGTTTTGTCGCGAGAGCAAGGTGCCAGTAGTTGTAGGCAATTGTGTCGCTTATCAAACTTGTTTGGAGCTGATGGAAACAGGCGTTGCCGGAATCTTAGTTGGCGTTGGACCGGGGGCTGCGTGCACATCGCGCTCTGTCTTGGGCATTGGGGTGCCGATGGCAACGGCAATCTCAGATTGCAAGGCGGCTGCCGATCTATATAAATCGAAGCATGGTAAAGCACCAGCCATTATTGCCGATGGTGGCATGGTCGTGGGCGGTGATATTTGCAAAGCCATAGCCTGTGGTGCAGATGCGGTGATGATTGGCAGCCCATTAGCTAAAGCGCATGAAGCGCCGGGGCGCGGCTATCACTGGGGTATGGCAACGCCGAGTCCGGTTTTGCCAAGGGGCACGAGAATCAAAGTTGGCAGAACTGGTCCTTTGGCTGAGATTCTCTTCGGTCCTGCTCATACTGACGATGGCAGCATGAACCTGATTGGTGCTTTGAAAACCAGCATGTCAACGCTTGGGGCTATGTCTCTGGACGAAATGAAGGAAGTGGAAGTGGTAATTGCGCCTTCGATTTTGACTGAGGGCAAAGTTTTCCAAAAGGCTCAGCACTTAGGAATGGGCCGCTAATTGAATAATGAAGTTGAAATCCAGTGCCGGGAACAAAAGCATGCGGCCGGCGTCGAGATTGCTTAAGATAGAAAACCCACCGCCCGTTTTGGGCTGCTTAAGCAGGCTGGCGGTCAATATATAAGGATCAAGGACTGATAATCTGTAGCTCGAATTTCGGGGAATGGGAGAGTTTAAATATGCAACTGAAGAAGAAAGTTATCCTGTTAGGATCGCTGGTCGCTTTGGCTTCGGGTTCATTTGTGTTCGGACTGACCGGCATCGTGTCCGGCAATCGGTCGGATCAGGCGCTTGCAGATCAGCTGACGTCAGAGAAAGTCGCCTCTAATCATGCGGCTGGTTTGTTGAGTTTAGGTGCTAATACAATTGCTGATATGGCTCAGAAGGTAGCACCGGCAGTCGTGAATATCGAAGTGGACCAAAAGATTGCCTCATCGCCTGCCAATATGCCGCAGTTTAATTTCCCATTTGGTCAACTGCCAGGCAACATGGAATTTTTCTATAACGGTAAGCGAGTGCAGCCGGGTCCAAACGGCAAAATTGTGCCACCTTCAATTCAAAGGCATAATGCCGGCTCGGGTTTTATCATTCGTCCGGATGGCTATATCATTACCAACGCACACGTTGTTCGTGGTGCCAGCAAGATCAAAGTTACTTTGACAGACAGACGCAGTTTTGATGGCAAGGTAGTGGGCATCGATGGTTTTTCCGATCTAGCTGTCGTAAAAATTGATGCAAATAATTTGCCAACCGTGCCAATGGGTTCTTCGACAACTTTACGCCCCGGAGAATTTGCTGTGGCAATCGGCAATCCGCTTGGTTTTGATCACACGGTGACACTTGGTATTATTTCTGCAGTCGAGCGGACTGTGACAGACGTTAACGGCAATATCAACTTTATTCAAACTGATGCGGCAATCAACCCCGGCAATTCCGGTGGGCCATTGCTCAATCTGGAAGGCGAAGTAATTGGCGTGAACACGGCTATCCAAGCCAATGCCCAAAATATTGGCTTTTCTATTCCTGTGGATATTGCTAAGCAGGTGTCCGAGCAACTTATTGCCCACAAGCAAATTGATCGACCATGGCTTGGTGTTAAGCTGGCCTCGATAGATGACACCATGGCTAAGAGTCTTGGTCTTGCCGCTGGCGGCAAAGGTGTTTTGATTGCTGAGGTTCTCGAAGGCAGTCCGGCTCAAGCTGCTGGTCTAGAGCGCGGAGATGTAATTCAAAAGATTGATGGCAAAGATATGGCTGGACCAGGTGAGGTACGTGATTGTGTACGTGCTCATAAGGTAAGCGAAAAGCTCAATCTTTTTGTTTTGAGAAACAATCAGGTGAAGGCCGTGGCTGTAAATATCGGCACATTTCCCAATGAGTCGATAGGGGCTAAGGAAAATCAAGATCAAACACCGGATGAGCCTAGTAACAACTAGGTAGCTATCCAGTAATTTCTAAAATGCTATGGTGGTAAATTGCCGCCATAGCATTTTTAGTTATGGCTAGATTCTATTTTTTATTTTCGACTTTCTGCGATAAATGAATATTGTCGCGACGATAAGACCGACCGCCGCCACTACCAGCAGTATCACTTTCCACCAGATAATTACTTCATAAGTGGCTTCCAATTCATTGTGCTGGCCGACATATAAGCGCCAATTGACAGTTTTGCTTGCCTGGTCCAAAGCACCATTGGTTGCCAGTGCTGGTGTGGGTGTTGTAATAAACAGATTTATGCTCAACTGTTCGCTGCGGGGTAGAGCTAGTGCCTTAATCCAACCAGCAGGCAAGACAAGTTGCTTGGACAGTGCATTTGGGGAAAGATCTATATCGTAACTAATTTCATAGATCTTCCCAAGCAAACTTTCTCGTTCTTGAACTTGGAAAAATCTTGTCGTTGCGGGAGCAGTTTTGTTGGTAGCGGCCGTCGCTCCGTAATCCAATGCCAATTGTGTTAGTTGGTAGGTGAGCTCTTGTTCCAGATCCGGCAGCTTTCCTGGTTCCACATGTCCTGATACCACAAGTTGATTTGCCGCACGTTGTTTGTATTTCCAGCCGCGCGCTTTTGCCATTGTGGCCAAGCGCGCCCAGAAATCCTCAGATGGAGCTTGCTCAAGACTGAGATAGGATGAAAGCTGTGGATCAAGCACGAACCATTCGACAAAGTCTGCCGAATAATCAGGATTGACGTTGATCTTTAATTCGATTTCCGAGCAGCCGGTCACGAAAATCATTGCGACAAATGCTGCCAAACAAAGTGAAAGTGAGCGTACTCTCATTGCTTGTTACCAGGAAGATGGATAGCTTCGAAGCCGGCTTGCTCAAATTTGGTGCCAACCTTTCCTTGTTCGGAAAGATTGACGAGGCGGAAGCCGTTGCCATCGTAATCTTGTCCTTCCTTGAGGGAAATCCAGGATTTTTTGTCCGCCTGATAGAAGCGAATTTCACTTAAGTGCCAAATCCCAGGACTAAAATCTACGGTGGTTGGGAAACTTAGCACCATGATGTCATTTTGGATTTGCGGCTTTATTTCCAGCTTTGCAGATGTAATTGGCAAATCCGAAATTGTTGTCGAGACTGATTTGTCTAGTGTCAATTCTACCTTTTGGCATGAGAGTAAATGGCTGTCGATTATTCTCAGCGAAAATTTGAGTTCATTGCCGGCATAAGCTTGGCTGATTACGGCCTTGTCTTGCGCGGTTAGCAAATTGTCCGGCGGTTTCTTTGTGCAACCGGCGATTGGCAAAACAAATAAGAAGCCAATTGCTAGACGAGCTATATTGACAGTACTAAAGACTTTATTTGGCGTCATGAACTCGTAGTCTTATTGCTGCGACGATAATTTTGCTGTGAAGCCTAAAGCAATTTTACACTCATCGTCAGAATTTTGTAGGTCGGCAATTGACTGCAATATTTCCGGTTCGTGGTATTGCTTGATTTTTGTTGCTTTGTTGTAAACGGAAATTGCGTCAAGTGCATCTGGGACCATAGCGCTGTAGCGCGTCAAGGCGTTTGATGCCAAATAGTAATTGCCTGATGCTGATAACAATGTACCAATTTCTCTCCAGCCTTGTAATTCGGGTTGCGTGCTGGTTACTGATAAACAGAACTCATTGAGAGCGGCCAATTCCATGCCATGTGTGAGCAGCTCCGCTGCTAATTGATAATGGATGTTTCCAGGCAAATCGTCATCTGAATCTTCGAAGTTGACTGATGCCGGGTCATGAACATCCTGTTCAAGCCTGAGTGCGAGCAGTCGCGATTTTACTTCCAGCTCAAACGAGCTGGAATGAGCGGCTCTCTGGTATTCCTTCATTGCTTGATCAATGTTTCCATTGGCTGCTAAGTAGCGAGCCAAATTTTTGCGTGCTTCTTTATCCTGTGGGACCACATCCAAGAGTTTTTGATAGGCAACGATGGCTTTCAGTGTACGCGTCTTTACTTCCTTGGCACCACAGGTGGTGCCAACCTCTGTGGCATTTTCTGCCCAGGCTGAAGGAAGCGAGAGCGACGAGGCCAGAATTAAAGACAGCAAAATCCAATGGCGGCGCTTTGCCCCACTGGAAGTCATTTTTGCGCTGTATTTGAAATTCTCCATACGTGCCTATATACAAAGGGATTCCAGGGAATATCCGTTGTCGATCTAAATGGTGCATCCCCCAAAAGAGTTATATATGATCCTTGCCCGAAATTTCGCTGGATCATGCTTTTTAATCATTAAATTTCAAGTGATACCAAATACGGTGTTATCAGAACCAGCTAAAATCCGCGCGAATTTCTGCTTTCGGGCCAATCTTATAGCTCTTTGATCATTATGCGCATATATAATTGCCTATAAATATTACAGTTAAATATATATGCCGTTTGTGGTGGCATTGTCTAAAGGAGTAGTCAAGTCGATCTAGAAAGTTGGCTTAGGTAATTGTCTCGCCAAACTAAATGTTTGCAATCTGCAAGTTTGCAAGCCAATAGTTTCTTCGCAAGAGTTGCAAAATCGCTGGCAATGGCAGCGGTTCTCTTTGCCTTGGCGGTATTACCAATGGTGCCGGCCTTCGCGCAAGAAGTACCGGATCTTTCTAAACTCAACGATCCTGCATTGATTGTGGCCGGAGAAAGAACGCTTACGATAGTTCCGGGTGTGCAGGTCAAACAAGGAACTTTAGTTATTCCAATCAGACCTGTGGCAGAACGGTTATTATCTGATCTTGACATTGACTCGTTCAATCAAACAATTACAGTCATTCGTGCCGACGATCGTGCCGAACTAAATTACAACGGCAGGACAACAATTTTGAAGCTTTCCAGCTTCAATCAGGGACCACAGCCAGATGCTAACTTAATCGATTGGACTCCCGGCCGAGAGGCGGTACCGCAAGCCTTGCTTGAACGCTTGTTCAATGTATTCGTATCAGTTGATCCAAACAAAAACGAAGTGGCTGTTGTGCCTAATTCCGCTACCTTTGGCGAAGCGCTAACCTCTTATCACGTTGAGAAGGCAAAGGAACCAGCTAAGGAACCATTTAAGTTGCCGGCGTTCAAACTAAATGCAGTGCAATATGACAGTTTGATCAACCGCAACACTGTATCTTTTCTCGGACACACAACATCCGGACGTGTTAACGCCCAAGTTGGGCAAACCATGGTTAATTGCTATGGGCAATATTTGGGTTCGACGTTCGGTCCGGGTTGGCGCTACGGCATGGGTGGTGTAAATATCATTCGTCCTTCTTTTGGCCAAATACAAATTGGCGATTATGCCTTACGAACCGGCGGACTATTTGCCTCAGGACTTTTCCGTGGTGTTTGTACGGAAAGAGCTTGGGGGCGTGCTACTAAAATCGGCTTCCAAATCGGACAATTGCAAAACTCCACGCAATACGTTGGTATTCAAACTCAACGCCCGGTGTTTAAACGTAATAATGTGCTGGCATATTTTTCCTGGGACTCGAGAGACTTTCGTCATTCAGCTCAACTCTGGAAGAACCATTGGTTCAAGATTGGTGCTGGAACCGGTGGCTATCAAGACTCAAAAGTTTTGCCCAAGCCGTTGAGCCATGCGCCAGGCACTCCCGACACTCCGATTCAGTTTATCCCGGGCAAAGCCTACATGTCGTATTTCTATGTACGTGATGAATTCGATCGCTTTAAGGGCAATTTGCATGCGACCACGAACTTCGACTTCGGCGGGTCGTCGGCCAAATTTGATACTCGCAGCATTCTTGAGCGATTCCACACCTCGAGCGTTTTTGTCTTCCGCAACCACACGACATTGTTTAAGCGAATTACTTTCTCTAACTTAGTTCAACGCGGCGGACCGCATTGGCGCACTTTGGACATTTCCAATGTTTATCGCAACCAATTCTTGATGAATGAAGGGATAACGCTCAAGCTCCTGCAAGGAGTTTCCACGTATGCTTCCTACCAGATGACTCATCCGACACAATCAGGACGTACGCGCGACATCACCAAACTCTATACGGCTGGAATCTCTTTCCATAAGTGGCCAAACTACCTGCCGGAAGTAAGCTTTAGCACCAACGTCACTCCTGTAAAAGGTGGCGCTTCGCAATTCTTCAATACCTTGATTTTCAATCAAAAAATCTTGCCTTTGCGAACCACGTTAAATGGACAGTGGTTCTATGCAAATAATGGCGAGAACAATACACCCAACCAAATCATGATGATGACTTCGAGGACAGCGCTATGGCGTGGCGTGGCTAGCACGGCCATGATGCAGTGGTCCACACCGTCGACGACTAACTGGTTGATTGGTGCGGAAACAGGTAACTTATTCGGTACATGGATAAAAGGAACATTCTCAATCGGTGAACTTAAGGCACCGGATCAAATTCAGCACAACGTCAATGCTGGTCTGTCGCTCTTTATTCCTTACATCAATCAGCGCGCCGATGTGAACTTTTCTCGCTCCAATAACTTCGTTCAAGTATTGGTGAATCTCAGCGGCTTTGTCGGACGTGGTCAAACACCATTGTCTCAATATGGACAGCCGCAAATTCCCATTAGGCCAATGGGTACAGTCACTGGCCGCTTCTATATCGATAATGATTTGTCCGGCACGTTTGATCCAGCTATCGACAAACCTTTGCCCAACATGCGCGTGATTGCATCCGGTGCCGTGGTGGCAAGGACTGATGCAGAAGGGAAATATATAGTCAAGGGATTGCCAAAAGGCTTCCTCTCTTTCACTACTGATTTGGATGCGATACCAGCCCATTTGGCTTTCTTAAATAACACGTCCCAAGACACATTCATCTTGCCAGGAAAAACAAAGGTGATTGATTTCCGCTTTGGAAAATTCGGACATATGGCTGGTCGGGTCAAAGCAGATGGTCCTGTGCCTAAGGGAGCGTTGCGCGATATCCGTATTTATGTGGTCGGAACAGATCGCGACAGCCTGACTGACGAAGAAGGCAAATTCACTATCAACGACATCAGCCCAGGTAAATATGTTGTGCGCATGGACCCGGACTATGTCTCACCCAATTTGGAAATTCTTGAGGGTGAAGCACAGGTAACGGTCAAGCCGGGAACCCGAGTAGCTGACATCAGCTTCGTCGTGAGAGAGCGTCCAAAAGAAATAGAAGAGAAGCGATTCTAATCAGGTTGCTTACCTTTGTCGGCTGATGGCTTCGCTGCTGGCACCGTAGGTGGTGCCTTGTCGGCTGGCTTGCTTTGAGTCGGAGTCTTTTCTTTGCTTGCTTTGTCTGCCGGTTGTGCAGGCGCTTTGGCCTTTTCTGTCTTTGGACTTGGTTGATTAGCCGGCGCTGGTTTCTGGGGCGCTACCACCTTGCCTTGGGTTGTCTTTTGCCCAGGCTTGGGCGCGGCTCCTTGAGCCTTGGAAGCAGGTTCTTCTTCTTTGGATTTTGTGGTGGCAATTGTTTTTGGTTGCACATAGTCGAATGAAAGCCTGCCTCTTTCCACGCGGCCGAGACTTACGTCTAAATCCGTATTGACTATAGCTTCATACTTGCCTGGTGGCAGTGGTGCATCAATCGGAAAGTCGCGAATGCCGATGGAATCTCGCAGCACGACAGAAAGATCATTGAGATCCTTCATGTAAACTGTCTGACCGGCGCTATCCTTAACTTGCAAATTCCCCTTAGGGCGAACGTGAGTATTGCCGTCATTCTTAATGGCAATCTCGATCCTGGCTGGATTTCTGCCGTCCGGTGCTACGTAGCGCATGGATTCCAGTGAAGGTTTTTTTTCTGCCGGCGGGACATTTATATATGTGAGAGAACCCATTAGTCCCTGTGGAACAAGCTGACCCATGCTGCGTTCTTTCACCGGAGGAACGATGATTCGTTGGCGGAATAACAAGCTCGTCAGATAATCGCCAGGCTTGGCGGTCGTTGGTACCTTATAAGTTGCACGAACAAGCTGAGTCTGTCGCGGCTTTATAACAAATTCAGATGGACTGGCTTCTACCCAGCTAGAGGCGGAATACTCATAAGTGCCGGGCTTGGGAGTCATTAGACCACCGCGCGTGCTGACCTTCCAGTCGTAAACCAGAACCTGAATACGCAAATTACTCGTGCTGGAACAATTGGTCACGGCATAGACAACCGTTTTTTCCGTTCCAGGCAAAAGGGTCTCTTCTACCTTAGCCGGGGACAAGCCCATATCGAAGGCAAAAAGACTTGGGCTGGCATAAAGAAATAAAAGCAGAGCGCAGATGACTAATTTAGATGCCTTGATCATTTTGTTTGTCATGCCCCAAACCGGACTCGAATTCAACACATAATTACGATATCACGTCTTGCCTACTGATTTTCTTGTCAATTTTAGGCACTCTTACTTAATGGATCGCCTATAGTCCTGCAAAAATTTTTCTGCACACGACAGCACCTTTTGATCCTCCTTGCGGACCAGCAAGAACGTCGGCTCAAATTTAGTTAGTCTGTCCTATAACCTTGTTGTCAAGGACAGTATACAACTCGGCAACAAATTTTGCTTACTTGAACTAAGGACCGGTATAGATTTCAAATTGCACGGCAATTGTAAAGTTGCCGGTGCCGGTGTCGTTAGTTGGTGCCCAGATGAATCCTGTCGGAACGGCAAAAGTCACTGTGTCTTGCACGTAATTATCAGTACTGGCCAGACTGCCTGAATTAGAGGGTTTGACGCTATAAGAATCAAATTGATCGGCAGAATCTGATACGGCGGCAATCGTGCCACTGTTCAGTTCGGCGAGTGTGTGCGTGCCATCAAACATGGTGCCGTAGCTGTGACCGGAAGAGTTTCCATTGCTACCAGCTGTCACAGTACCGTTGCCTAAAGTGACAAATGTCAATTCAGCACCATCGCCGCCGGCCAAATCTGTTCCGTCATAACTAATATTTGTCGCTGTGTAGGAAGAAACAGAAGCAGAAACGTGACATTTGACATTGCCGCGTTCGCGCAAGGAAAACGAAGCAATAGAAGAGGCGCCATTGCCGGAAGCTAATGCGCCATAGTTGACGGAGCCGGCAAAGTTTCCTGCTGGCACTGCTGGAGAATCACCATCCAAAGCAATTGAAGTTCCGGTTTGTCCTGGCGCTGTAGTCAAACTTTTGGTTGGTGAACCAAACAAGCCAACTGCACCAGATGCGCTGCCTGACAGAGTTAAGGTACCTATTGAAGTTACCGGTGCTGACGTTGAGAAGAACGCCACCGCCAAACTTGCGGCAACGCTCACCAGCGAAAGAAATTTGCGACTTGTCAACAGCATGATCTTAGGTCTCCATCGGCGAACAGCTTGTCTGATAAAGCTGACACCTAAATTTTTCTGCCACACAGGATCAACCTGGGATAGCAAGTGTATATCTGCTTGTAAGAATTGTCTAGGCGATTTTGAAAAAAATCAGCCGTTATCGGTCGCTAAATGCATATAACTTCTTTTCATCTTCAATCGAGTTCATCATCAGGCACCGCCGGTGGTGCCCTTGTTCCGCTTGGCAACCAAATGAAGATGATAAAGTACGTTAGCGTTTGCCAACGCTAGCAACAATTGAGAGACTGCAACTTCCTATGGACCGGTATAAATCTCAAATTGCACAGCAATAGAAAATGTACCGGTGCCCGTGTCATCAGTTGGAGACCAGACAAATCCTGTTGGTATAGCAAAAGTTACTGTGTCTTGCACATAATTGTCCGCACTTGCCAGACTGCCGCTATTTGACGGCTTGGTGCTATAAGAATCAAATTGATCCTCAGAATCTGAGACGGGGGCAATTGTGCCACTGTTCAATTCACTGAGTGTGTGAGTGCCATCAAACATGGAACCATAGCTGTGACCAGAAGAGTTTCCATTGCCACCAGCTGTAACAGCGCCGTTGCCCAAAGTGATAAATGTCAATTCCCCACCATCGCCTCCGGCTAGAGCCGTGCCGTCGTAACTAATATTGGTTGCGGTATAAGCGGAAACAGAAGCAGAAACGTGGCACTTGACATTGCCTCTTTCACGTAAGGCAAACGAGGCAACCGAGGGTGTGCCATCACCAGAAGCTAACTGTCCGAAATTAACTGAGCCAGTAAAGTTTGCTGCTGGTGCTGCCGGTGCGTCACCATCCAAAGAGATAGATGTACCTGTTTGTCCTGGCGCTGTTGTCAAGCTTTTGGTTGGTGAACCAAACAAACCAACTGCACCAGATGCACTTCCGGAAAGGGTCAACGTACCCATGGAAGTAACTGGAGTTGAAGTGTAGAAAAACAACGCTGCTAGCAGTGTGCCCACTGCCGCCATCATATATAAGTTGCGTCGCGCTGCCATCATCGGGATTCCTCTTTGCTTCCTGGTGCCCTTGCGAGCTGATACCTGTCATTTCTCCTATACCAACCGTTTTAAAAGCACAAACTCCTTGGCAACAAAACTTCTGCCAAAAGTTTTTGCTGTTGCGGAGAAGTTGCCTAACGGGCAACTTCGGAGCGTTTAGCTTAAACGGCGAAGACTCAGCGCAACGCAGCGCCGCGAGGAGCGGTGCGGAGTGAAGCGCGTCCACGCGCGGAGAAGTTGCCTAACGGGCAACTTCTCCGCGCTTACTTAAGGATCCCGATAAATCTCAAATTGCACGGCAATAGTAAATGTACCAGTGCCGGAATCATCCGTTGGTGACCAGACAAATCCCGTTGGTACAGTAAATGTGACAGTGTCCTCCACGTAATCATTGGCTGTCACCAAGGTGCCTGAAAGTGACGGTTTGGAGCTATAAGAATCAAACTCGTCCTTGCCGGTGGCGACTGGTGCTATCGTGCCCGAATTTAGCTCGGCTAAAGTATGTGTGCCGTCAAACATTGCCCCATAGCTATGCGCAGCAGGATTGCCTTGAGCACCGGCAGTCACCGGACCATTTCCGAGCGTGACAAAAGTCAGTTCCGCTGCATCGCCACCGGCAAGTGCGGTTCCGTCATAACTAATATTGGTCGCAGTATAAGAAGAAACGGAAGCGGAGACGTGGCATTTAGTATTGCCTCGCTCTCTCATAGAAAATGAGGCAATTGAGTTGCCACCATTGCCGCCGCCGAGTGTACCGAAATTCACTGACCCGACGAAATTCTGTGCCGGACTTGACGGTGTATCGCTATCTAGAGAAATAGATGTGCCGGTCTGACCGGGCACTGTAATCAAACTCTTATTGGGAGAACCAAAAAAACCAACCGAGCCTGTGGCACTGCCAGTCAATGTTATTGTACCCATGGAAGTGACCGGTGTTGATGTTGAAAATAATAGTAGCGTCAAGCCAGCAAGGATGACAGCAAGCCTCAAAAAATCTTGTTGCAAAGACTTCATCACCCCTTATCCCCGTTGGCAATTGCTTTGGTTAGCAAAAAGCAGACAAAGCCCCAAGACCATATCGAAAGATGGTTCGAAAATTAACAGGCCAACGCGGCTTACGGAGCGTTGGCCTGTTGAAACATGCTGAAAGTAATAACCGGCTACGCTACGCTCCTACATAAATTTCAAATTGGATAGCAATCGTGAATGTACCGGTGCCGGTGTCATCCGTTGGTGCCCATACGAATCCTGTGGGTACAGCAAACGTTACAGTGTCTTGTACATAATTGGTCGCGCTCGATAGGCTACCTGAATTGGAAGGCTTAACACTATAAGAATCAAAATCGTCCTTGCCGGTAGCAACTGGTGCTATCGTTCCGGTATTTAGTTCGTCTAAGGTATGCGTGCCATCAAACAGCGTGCCATAGCTGTGACCGGAAGAGTTGCCTTGAGCGCCGGCTGTAACTGCACCGTTACCCAAGGTAACGAATGTCAATTCTGCGCCATCGCCGCCGGCTAACGCTGTACCGTCGTAGCTTAGATTTGTTGCCGTGTAGGAAGATACAGAAGCCGAAACGTGGCACTTAACATTGCCGCGTTCACGTAAAGAAAACGATGCCACCGAGTCTGTGCCATCGCCTGATGCTAATGTACCGAAGTTAACTGAGCCGACAAAGTTTGCGGCTGGGGTGGCTGGTGTGTCACCATCTAGGGCGATGGACGTACCAGTCTGCCCGGGGGCTGTCGTTAAGCTCTTAGTTGGGGAGCCGAACAAGCCAACCGCGCCAGATGCACTGCCGGACAAAGTCAATGTGCCCATAGACGTTACTGGTGTTGAGGTATAGAAAAATACTCCAACTAGGCAAAGGGCCGTTGCCAATACCGAAAGATACCTGCGCTTTGTTCTATTCATATCTCCTAATCCTCTAACCCCCAATGTGATCCCTTGTGCCAATAAGAACGAAACTATAAAACAAGAGTGGTTGCGTAAGCCGGTTGCTTGCCACCTACAATTCAGGTCGGTAAAAAGTTCCCCTTAATAACCCAAACCAACCCCGAAGTACCGCCACTACTTGCTACTTGACATATTCCCGGATTACCGTTTTCTAAAACTGACTTTATTGGACTGATTTCTTATATTCGTCTAATTAAGTCAAGTGGTATTCGGAAAGCTGCACTAGCTTGTGCTTCCTTGGTTTGTGGATTTGCGAAGATTGTAAAGTGGTGAGGTTTAGTCGGTAAAAAAACGCCGTTTTTGGCAGGTTTAGGCGCCGGGCAAAAGCTCAAACTGAATGGAAATAGAAAAGTTTCCCGAGGCCGCACCATTAATGGGCTCCCAAAGCAATCCGGTGGGAATCGTAAAGGTGGCAGTGTCTTCCACATAATTGTTGGAGCAACCTAAATTGGCCGCGCGGGAGGGCTTTTTGGAAAATGAGGCAAAGCTATCAGATCCTTCGCATACGGGCCCAATCCTGGCATTGTTTAGATCTGCCAAAGTCTCAGTGCCAGAATCAAATTTTGGTCCATAGCAATGTCCGGATGAATCACCATTCGAGCCAGCTGTGACCGTTCCGCAACCAATGCCAATAAAACTAAGGTCGGTGGCCAGACCTGATGTTAATGGTTTGCCGTTAAAAGCTAAATTGGTGGCTGAATAAGAAGTAACCGATGCAGCTATGTGGCAACGGGTATTGGCGCGGGACTTAAATGATAAGGAAAGAACACATGGTCCGTCCGTCCTCATCAGTTCGCCGACATTAATCGTGCCGACAAAATTACCAGATTGATCTGAATCAGTTGTGATTGTTGTCCCGGGCGGAGCATTAATTACCGATGCTGTCGGGCTGCCAAATAATCCCACCTCGCTAACCACCAAGCCGGAAAGCGAAATTGCGCCCATACAGGTACTGGGACTTGCCGAATAGAAAAACAGAGCCATCAGGCAGACCAAATTCAAATGATACTTGTTATTCAATATATATAGGATTGAATGACCGGTTCTTATCATTAAAGGCAACCAGGGGATCTGTAGGAGGCAATGGCTGCCAAGGTCTTGAGTTCTGGCACAAACCGTTAATAGCCGGGGTTTGTCGAACAAGTCTCTTGGCAAGTAGCCGATAATTATGCCTCAATCGAGCCTGCGGGTTGTGAAGTGGCGATAAGCTTCCGCGAAAATTTCTTTCATGTTGATCTAAAGGCCCAGCGAAACGCAGAACTGCGAGGAGCAGTTCGGAGTGAAGCGGGAGTACGTGCGGAGGAGCCGATAGGCGACGGAGCACATATATCAGGACCTTAAAGCGCGAACACGCGCTTTAAGGTCCTGTATAGGTCCCAAATTGAACGGTGAAGGAAAATGTCCCAGAAGCCGTGCCCGGTGCTGGACCGAGTTCCATGCCGGTTGGCACAGATACATAGATGGGCAGCTCGAGTGCATTATCCGGACTGTTGCTTGTGCCACCAATCGAAGCGGCTGGTGCTGCACAAATCAAAGTTGAAGATGCTGTACATCCACCGCGGGCTAAAGTGGCTAATGTGGTGCCACCAGTAAATGAGGAGTTGACTGAGACAGATGATGGGCTGGCGGCATTTGCTCCAGTAGTGGACAATGCTCCTGCCCAGACATGAACAAATGTCCCGCCATCTTGATCGGTAACATCTTTGCCTTGGAAGCGCAAGCCGCGGCAACGGAAGGAAGACATTGATGCCACAAGTCTAAAGGCACTGTTGGAACGCAATCTAATGCCAATCGTGGCAGGACATTCTTCGCCATCGCCTTTGGATAAGTCACCGAAATCTATAGAGGAGCCGAAGGCTTGATTGTTTGGTTGTGAACCAGAGGCAACACAACCAGTTCCTTTGTCCGCAACGGAAACGGTTCTGCCACCAGCGGCTGGCGGCGTGCCGGCAGAAAGTTGCACGAACGTACCATACTGTCCTGTAATGCTGACGCTGGCACTTTGACCTTCAGCTTCCGGACAAATTCCCGGATAAACAATGGAATAGGCAAAGACAAGCGAGAGTAGAAGGCTTGATTGTAAAAACTTTCGTGCGTATCGTTTGTAGTACATAACTAACCGCCCGGGAAAATTCCAACTTGCAATGTAATTTGAAAAATGCCTTTTGCTGCGTCTGACGTCGGTCCGATTGCCAATCCGGTCGGCACTGAAATTCTCAAAGGCACGAGCACGGCATTGTCCGTACTGTTAATTGTACCGCCAAGCGAAGGCGAGTCTCCTGAGGTAATGGCAGTGGACTGAGCATCAACTTGACCCTGGGTGATTTCGTCCAAAAAGACTCCAGCTTGGAAAAGGCCGGACACAGTTGAGCCTTGTGGATTGGAGCGCACACCGGTTGGCGTAGGAGAACCTGCTTGTATCGTAATGAAACTGCCTTTGTCGCCGCTTGGTCCAACATCAATATCCTTATATTGCAAATTGGTGGCAATGAAGTTGAAATTTGCTGCATTCAATTTATAAGTTGAGTTTCCCCGCATCATCAAACCAATGTTGACGACAATTGGTTCACCTGTGCCTAGCGAAAGCTCACCAAAGTCCACTATTTCTGCAAAATCCGAAGTGCCACCACCGGTAGACGTTACTCTTGCGCCAATGCTTGGTCCGGTGATTGTGATACCGGACTGGCCTCCGGCAGAACTTAAAGAGACAATAGCCGATACGCGTCCCGTATATGTAGCTTGGCTCAGACTGATTGCTTCTTGCAGATCAGCAAAAAGCCAGAGTGAGGCTGCGGCTATTAAGGCGATTGGTAATTTGATTTGTGTTTTCATTTTGGATTTATTGTCAATTGAAGCTCTGAATGAATTAGGGTAGGGGAAAAACACCAAATTGTAGAATGGATGAAAATGTTCCAGGTGAGCCAGCTACAGTTGGCCCGAGCGCCAGACCGGTTGGTGCCACAATAATCACAGCAAACTCAATGGCATTATTAGCAGAATTCATTGAGCCTCCCATTGATGGACTGGAACCGGCAATAACTTGTGTTGATGAGGCGTTCACCGAGCCTTGGGCTATTTGGTTAAATCCTAAACCGTCGCCATAAAGAACGGCGTTGATGTTTGATCCGGTTGGATTGGCTTGGTTGCCTGTACCAACAACCGTGCCTGCACCCAGTCGCAAGAAAGATCCGCGATCAGATGAGCCTTGCAGATCGACACCGCGAAACTGCAAGTTGGTGACGATCATGGAAATTTGCGAGACGGTGACGACATAATTTTGGTCGCCACGTAAACGCAGTCCAATGGCTGCTTCCGCTGGTGCACCGTTAGTCACTTGGGCTAAGTCTCCGAAACCGATGGAGGCGGAAAAACCTGGCATGTCTGGCGGTTGTCCCGCTGCTGATGCACCAGCGCCACCATTTTTGATCATGACATTTGTGCCAGCCAAGGGCGGTGGTGTTCCGGATGAGAGCACCAAAAAATTCTTTTCTGCATAGCAGGCATTAAGACTAAGGAAATAACAAGCGGCTGTTGATCCTAGGGCTATTAACAACTTGGTGCATTTCTGAGCAATCTTTGGCAGCATTACCGTTCACTCTTTGCCTATCGGTCACCGGAATCATGTTAACCGATTATCTTCATTTAGTAACCTGTGCGGGGGATTTGACGGCAAGAAATTTCCAACCTCTTGGGGATGCGCAATCGGCTGGCTTGATGGACAATGATAGTAATCCTCTTGGTATTCCCCAATCCAAGTTGACTTCTACCAATCGAAACCCGAACGATTCACGCAAGTGAATCATGTGAATAGCGACAAAGGGCAGCTCCCGGGCGGGCTGCCTTTTGTTTGGATCCAAAAATCAATGGTTGGGAATTTACTCTGGCTTCGATTTTTGCAAAGCATCTGTGACCAAGAGGGTCCCGCCAATCATTTCATTGAGCATCGAACGAACTGTTTCTTCTTTATCTTCTTTGGCAGCTTCAAATAAGACGTTGAGATTTCTCACCAACAACTTATTGTCATATGGTTGGGGTTTACCGACAAAAATCTTCTTGTAAATAGTTTTGCTCAAGCCTTCTTCGGCAGTTAGAAGCTCTTCGAATAACTTTTCGCCGGGGCGCAGACCGACAATTTCAATTTGGATATCCTCGCCTGGGCGTAGGCCGGAAAGCTTAATTAGGTCATTGGCCAAGTCGAGCATCTTAACTGGTTCGCCCATATCGAGGACGAAAATCTCACCGCTTGATCCGAGTGCTCCCGCTTGTATAACAAGCTGTACGGCTTCCGGAATCAACATGAAGTAACGAATCACTTCCGGGTGAGTCACCGTCACTGGTCCACCACTGGCAATTTGTGAGCGCCAGAACGGCAAGACAGAACCACGGCTGTCGAGCACATTGCCAAATCGAACTGCAGCGTATTTTGTTTGTGAACGGCTGGAAAGATCTTGAACGATCAGTTCTGCCACACGCTTGGTGGCACCCATTACCGATGTGGGGTTAACAGCTTTATCAGTCGAAACCAAAACAAAGGTCTCCACCTTGTAAGCATTGGCCAGTTCAGCCAAGTTTTGCGTGCCGGAAATATTGTTGGAAATTGCTTCTGGCACATTTTCTTCCATCAGGGGAACATGTTTGTGTGCAGCTGCGTGAAATACGACTTGCGGGCGGTGTTTTTCAAAAATGTTGACCATGCGCTGGTAATCACGGACATCAGCAATTATTGATGTGAGCTTGACTGGTTCAGGCAGGCGCTTCAGTTCATGGTAAATGGAAAAGATGCTGTTTTCGCCCTTGCCGAGCAAGAGCAATTCTTCTGGTTGGAATTTGATGATTTGACGACAAAGTTCCGAGCCGATTGAACCACCGGCACCGGTAATTAGAATCCGGCGGCCTTCAATGTAACCAGCAATGGCCTTGGTATTCAATTCAACAGGTTCGCGTCCAAGCAAATCCTCAAGTGATACTTCTCTTAATTGGTTGACGGACACTCTGCCATCAATTAATTCATAAAGCCCAGGAAGAATGCGAGTTTGTACTTCCGCATTGCGGCAAATCTCAACAATGCGGCGCACCTCCTGTGGTGGCGCCGAAGGAATGGCGATGATTACTTGATCAATAAACAGATTCTCTAAAAGTGCCGGCAGATCATCTGTCGTACCATAAACTGTATGGTGACCAATGCGTGTGCGAATCTTGTGCGGATCGTCATCAATCAAACCGATAACATCAACACCAACATCCGGACGCTGTGACATTTCTCTTGCCACCATTTGTCCGGCTTCACCGGCGCCGACTACTAATGCTCTTTGACGAACCGGTTGACGCCAGTGGCGGCGTTGTCTATGTTCCGTTTCTAGGCGGCGCATAACGCGCGGGCTGACCAAGAGTAAAAACGACAAACCTGATTCAATAAATATGATTCCGTACGATAGATGATGTGCTTCTAGCTTGAGAATTCCTAAAGCCCGTGCCAGCAAAACAATCGTTGTCACCGTCAGAACTGAAATTCCCAGCTCAGTGACTTCCGTCAATCCTGTATAGCGCCAAAGCCGTCGGTAGACACCGAAAAACCAATTAGCCGCCAAATGCAGGCAAACAAACAGTGGTGCCAAAACAACGAGCTGATCTAAATAAGTTTGTCCGATTGCACCATCAAAACGAATGGCAAAGGCACAAGCAATGGCGCAAAGCGCAAGTAATGCATCAAGAATAACTTGCAAAATGCGTCTTACGGGAATTTGCGTCCAGAGTTCGAGCATGAAAACTTTTGCCTGCATTTTTAGCATCAAGCCTGAAGATAACAGGGCTGATTGCCAGGGACATAAGAGGCATTATCTTAACATGTTTACAAGTGCCGATTGCCGCTCAACGAGACCGTCACAGCCGAGAAAGCTTAGGTGATTCTTATTGTTTGTCTTCGGGCGGACCGCCCAGGCCTGAGCCAATCCAGTCTCTAGCCTGCTCTTCTGGAATTGCCAGAAGTCGGGCGGCTCCTTTGACTGCTTGGTCGTGGGACATGTCCAACTTCCTCAGTTGGCGATATTTCATCCAGGCCAGGCTCTTGAGGGGATTGCCCTCGACTGTCTTGGTGGCACCAACTACTACTGTGAGCGAAACAGCAAAGCCAACTAAAAAGGCTCCCATGGCAGCCAATGGACGCATCAAATCAAAATTTGTCCAAGCACCTTTAAGATCAAGTTCCAGAAGGGAAATTCCGTGCATGTAAATTTGCATGCCAATTTGGAAAGCAACAAATGCTCCGAGCACTAACCAGGGATTGATACCATAAAGCTCGCGGGGATCTTGCGAAGCTTCTTGTTTGAAAATCCGGTACGTGTACTTATGCATCGGTACAGCCGCTTGCATTTTCTTCTCTGGGAAAAAGATCAAATAGCCACCGATCAGTCCGGCGGTTAACAATGAAGGGCTAATAAAAAGTGTTTCGCGGCTAACGCCGGAATCAAAGGAAAGAAATACCCAACCGGCGAGCCAACACAAAAAGACAATCAGGAAGAAGCGCATTGATCCTAGTCGTTCTTCTGTGGTTGAACCAAATACCCACAAGAAGTAGGCACCAATGAGCAATTGCCAAACGCTAAGCGGAGTAAAAGTTGCCCAAAACATCATTTGACCGAGGCTAAAAAAGTCGCCCTGGTTGAAATACGAATCAAACCGAGCAATGGAAAATGCTTGCTTAGTGAGCCACGATGCGGGCTGACCAATGGACATGGTAAAGCCAACAAAGCACAATACCAATAGTAAAATGGTTACTATTGGTGTAATTGGCTCCAGGCTAGCCTTTGCTCTTTTGATTTCGTAATGCTGCATATTTTTCCATAAAATTTGACAAGGTTAATATACCTTGTTTTGATTTTTGGCAAACCTGATTTACATTTTTGCTAATGCCAAACCATTTTTACGGCAAAAATTTGCCAAGAACTGACAAAAGCCAGACAAACTTGACTGATAATAATCGGTTGGCAAGAAATCATAGCCAAAGCCGGCAACCAGTTACTGTTGCCGCTCGTGGATGAAATTGACCGAGCTCTTAGCGACCGGCTTTGCCCATGCCTGCTTCTGCTTCTCTAAACAAAGTTGAAAGCGGTGCTTTCAAAGCGTTAGAAATGCGGATCATTGTCGTAATGGTGAGATTCCGCTGCCCGCGCTCTATATCACTGATATATGGACGGTGGACTTCGGATAAATCAGCCAGCTCTTGTTGAGACATGCGAGCGCGAGTGCGTCGCTTGAGAATTACTTGCCCCAACGCCAATAACAAACTTTCTTCTTGTGAAATTGATTTTTTCATTGTACGACCACTTGTACGACTACCTATTCTAGAGTTTAGAACGTTTAGCTTGAACTGTATAGGAACACAACAAAATTGACGCGGAAATTTACAGTAAGTTTCAATCATGTTGTGACCAAGGCATGATTTTGTCAGAAAAATTTCCGAATTTTGCCGGCCAGTACCTTGTTCTTTGCATCAAGATGTCAGCAAAACAGTGTCCGATAGTACATACGTTTATTGAACCGTATATCCGCCATCAATTAATAAAGTTTGCCCGGTCACAAAAGATGCGGATGGTGAGCAAAGCCAGATTACTGCACCGGCTACTTCCTCTGGTTCGCCGGCTCGTCCAATTGGATGCAAGGCGGCAAATTGTGCGCGTGCTTTTTCATCTTTGGCAAAGCCGTGATACATATCCGTTTCAATTGCTGCTGGTGCCACGGCATTGACTCGAATGCCTTGCTTGGCAAATTTTAGGGCAGTTGCTTTGGTTAACCCGATTACAGCGTGTTTGCTGGCAACATAAATTGGTGCGCCAGGAGCTCCGATTGTGCCAAGAATGCTTGATGTGTTGACGATGGCGCCTCCGGTTTTGAGCAGCTCGGGTATTTCATATTGCATGGAAAGCCAAACACCTTTAACGTTGATGTCCATTATTTGGTCAAAAATTTCCTCATTGCCATTTTGATTTGTCTCTTGTCCTTCTAAAAGTACACCAGCATTGTTGAATGCAAAATCGAGCCGGCCATATTTGTCTATGGTTTTTTCGACCATAGTCTTAACGTCTTTGGATTTGGACACGTCAGTTTGAACGAATAATCCTTCCGATCCGGCTTGGCGCACCAGATCTAATGTTTCTTCGGATTCTTTCTGGCGGCGCGATGCCACCACGACTTTGGCACCTTCACGAGCAAAAGCAACTGCTGCTGCTCGGCCAATACCGGCAGAGCCGCCGGTAATTAATGCTACCTTCCCTTTGAATTGCGACATTGTTTTCTCCTTTAAGCTACGGCACGAAAAGTTTTTCGAAAACCATTTTGATAAATGTATCGATTGGTTTGGTGCTTTTAGTTACCTTGCTGCGCATGACCGCACCTTCCCAGCCGCTGAGGAAAAATTCAGCCAACGCCTTTGCGTCATAACGGGCGGGAATTTCATTTTGCTTTTGCGCTTCCTTCAAACAATCAGCAAAACGATCGCGCCAGCCATTCATTACTTCTTCCAAGCGGACGCGCATTATTTCGCTTTGGTCCGACATTTCTTGACTAAGATTGCCAATCAAGCAACCCTTGCGACACTCTTGTGCTTCGAATTTTTTTCGTCCGTCTTCACAATATTTGCGCAATCTATTTAAAGGACTCAAGCTCGTATCTTTAAAATATTCGTCCAAAGTTTGGCTGTACGCCTCGGCAAAATCATCGATGATGCGCAAACCAAAATCTTCTTTGCTTGCAAAATAATAGTAAAAGGATCCTTTTGGCACGCCGGTCTCTTGCAAGATTTCCAAGATGCCTGTGTGGTTGTAGCCTTTTTCCGTCATGATTCGTGCGCCGGCTTCTAAAAGTTGCGCTTTGGTGCCTTCTTTGGCTTTGATTGTTGAGGCTTTCGGCATAAAGAGGTTTTCTTGGAGGCTTGTGATTTTGCCCGGTGGGCTGGCGTTTGGTAACACATTAGACCGGTCGTCTAGAAATGTCAAATTGGGCTTATTTAATGCTGCAATTCATGTAAGTTTCCATGGTTGGATGGTTCTTTTCCGCAGGTTCTAGAATAGTTAGTAATGCTAACTGTTAGGCTGTGATACAGTGGTAATTAGTGCCTTATGGTGACTTTATAAGGATCAACGCATGGCCACAACGCAAATTAGGGGCAAACTGAAAAGCAAGCTCACTGCTAAGCAAGGTGCTACCGCGTTGATGGAGACGATGCCGCTTGTCATGCGTCATATAAGACGTCTGATTCGTACACAAAAGCCCGGGCAGAAAAGCAATGTTTCGCTGGCTCAAGTGCGTTTGTTTGCCTTGTTGAAAGACTCGCCTGGAGCCTCACTTTCTGATGTGGCAGAGTTTCTTGGCGTGAGCAAACCGACTGCCAGCGCTTTAGTTGAGCGCATGGTGCAACGCGGGCTTGTCTTGCGCGCTGACGATCCCAATGAGCGCCGTTGTGTGGTCTTAAGTCTTACCGCCTCTGGTGAAGCCTATTTGCAGGAAATCAGACAGTTTGCCATTGGCGAAATTGGCAAATTATTTGAAGCCATACCAGAGGAGGAAATGTTCAAGTTGATTGAGGGCTTGAGCTTGTTGAAGTCGGCGTTTGCGCCGTCTGCAACTGTCGATCTCAAAGGTTAATTAGGGGCACCGGCAGCTGGGAAAATGAGGATAGATGGCAATTTCAGATAAGACACGAGAATTGAACGAAGTGCAGGCAAAAATTTTGCCTGTTTATCAGCGTCACAAAGTCTGGATAATTTCCGCAGTTGTGATTGTGCTTGGCTATGTTGGTTTCAATTTCTGGACCGCCAATCAAAAGCAAGCCGAAAAGCAGGCTCAAGAGAAGGCTGGCAAAATAAAGCCGGTAACGGTGGCCCAAGTGGTGGCACGCGATGTGCCGGTGCAAATAAAAGCAATTGGTAATGTCGAGGCACTGTCGACCGTGCAAATCAAATCGCAAGTCACAGGACAATTGCAGGAGATACACTTTAAAGAAGGGGAATTTGTCAAAAAGGGCGACCTCTTATTTGTTATCGATCCACGTCAATATCAAGCGCAAGTGGCGCAAGCCCAAGCAAATTTAGCCAAAGATGCAGCCCTGATTCGGCAGGCGAAGGCGACAGTCGATCGGGACACTGCCACACTTGGTCAAATTGAAGCCAATTACCAAAAAGATATGGCGCAATACAAGTTTGCTGAAACTGAATCCAGTCGTTATGGTGAACTGGTGACACAAGGTGCGGTGTCTCACGAACAATTTGATCAGATGACGACAAACCAAAAATCGCAAAGTGCAATTTTGCAAGCAGATTTAGCAGCAATTAAAAATGCCAAAGCTACCATAGAAGTTGATCGATCGTTAGTAGAAAATGCCCAGGCCTCCCTGAAAGGCAATCAAGCGCTTTTGCAAAATGCTCAGGTCTGGCTTGGTTATTGCTATATTTATTCGCCGATTGATGGGCGTACTGGCAGTCTGATCAGCCACCTTGGTGACATGATCAAGGCAAATGATATTGGCTCGTTGGTGACTATCAATCAAGTGGTGCCAATTTATGTCAGCTTCTCCGTGCCGGAACAGGATCTGGCTCGCATCCGGCAATATCAAGCAGAAAATAAGCTCGCTGTGCGTGCACATTTGGATGGACGGACAGAACCACTTGCCGGCAAGTTGAGCTTTTTTGATAATGCTGTTGATGCCACCACTGGTACGATTCGACTCAAAGGAACCTTTGCCAATCTCGATCACAAACTTTGGCCTGGGCAATTTGTCAATGTCACGCTTGATTTGGCTGAACAGAAAGCAGCAATTATGGTGCCATCACAAGCTGTACAAGTCGGGCAAAAGGGACAATACGTATTTGTCGTCAAACCGGATTCGACTATAGACATGCGCACGATCAAAGTGGACCGCAACCACGAAGGCTTTGCCGTGGTATCAGAAGGATTGAACGTTGGTGAAACAGTGGTAACCGATGGTCAACTGCAACTAATTCCCGGCACACAAGTGCGCATAAATCAATGACCTCCATCGCTGAATTTTTTATTCGTCGACCGGTTACCACAACGTTGCTGATGGCAGCGATTTTGATTTTCGGCATAATTAGTTTTCAGTCTCTGCCAGTCAACAATTTGCCGAATGTTGATTTCCCAACCATATTAGTAACGGCAAATTTGCCTGGTGCAACACCGGAAACAATGGCATCTGCAGTTGCTACGCCTTTGGAACGACAGTTCACGACAATTGCTGGATTGGAGTCGATGAGCTCAAGCTCGGCACTTGGTTATACGCAGATTACTCTGCAATTTAAATTGACCCGCAATATTGATGCGGCAGGGCAAGATGTGCAGGCGGCAATTGCCTCGGCTTATAATCTTTTGCCACCAGGAATGCCATCACCGCCAACTTATAAAAAGGTTAATCCCGCCAGCATGCCTGTCATGTATCTGGCTCTCAGTTCTCCGACCTTGCCAATTTATCAAGTTGATGAATATGCGCAGACTTTGGTCGCTCAAAGATTGTCCATGATATCCGGAGTGGCGCAAGTACAAGTTTTGGCGCCGCAGCAATTTGCCGTGCGAGTGCAACTTAATCCGGACAAAATGGCAGGCCTCGGCATTGGTATTGATCAAGTGCAAACAGCTGTTCAGTCGGGCAATGTCAATTTGCCTACCGGTACTTTGTACGGTCGATATCAATCATCAACGGTACAAGCCAATGGACAGCTTTACGATGCATCGGCCTATCGCCAATTGGTTGTGAATTATCGCAATGGTTCGCCCATTCGCTTGAGTGACATTGGCGAAGTGATTGATAGCTCGCTTACGGACAAATGTATTAGTTGGCTTGGTAATAAACAAGCGATTCTTTTGGCAGTGCAAAGGCAGCCTGGGTCTAATACGATTCAAGTGACGGATGAAGTGAAGAAAGTTCTGCCCATGCTGCAAGAACAGATGCCGGCAGCTGTGGACATGGAAATACTTTACGATCGCTCGCAGACCATTCGCGATTCGGCACGCGATGTGGAAATTACATTGGCGCTCACGGTTGTCCTGGTTGTCTTTGTGATTTTTCTTTTCTTGCGCAACGCATCTGCCACAATCATTCCCAGTTTGACATTGCCATTTTCAATCATTGGTACGTTTGCTGTTATGCACTTGCTCAAGTTCAGTATTGACAATATTTCTTTGATGGCATTGACATTATCTGTTGGCTTTGTTGTTGATGATGCGATTGTGGTAATTGAAAACATTGTCCGTCACATTGAAGCCGGGCAGTCCAGAATTGAGGCAGCGATAAAAGGCTCCAAGGAAATTGTTTTTACAATCGTTTCCATGACGATATCTCTCGTTGCTGTCTTCATTCCAATTTTCTTCATGAGTGGAATTGTCGGTCGCTTGTTCAATGAATTTGCTGTCACCATGGCTTGTGCAATTTTAATTTCCGGGTTTGTCTCACTGTCGCTGACGCCAATGCTTTGCAGTCGCTTCTTGCGCACCGAATCACACAAACGCACGAATCCTTTTTCTCAGATGTGCGAAAGAGGCTTCGACTTGCTTGCTGCCAGCTACGATAGAACTTTGAAAGTGGTATTGGATCACCCGAATCAGACATTTGTTGTTTTTGTGATCATGACACTTTTCACTGGCTGGCTTTTTGTCGTCATACCAAAAGGCTTTATGCCCAGTGAAGATACGGATCAAATCTTTGCCATCACGGAAGCTGACCAAGATACTTCCTTCCGCGACATGGTGCGCCATCAGAAGCAAGTCAATGAAATCATTGCCCACGATCCCAATGTCGATGCATTTATGAGTTCGGCAGGCGCCGGTGGCACTGGTGGATCGGTTACCAGTTTGACTGGCAATAGTGGGCAGCTATTTATCCGGCTAAAGCCGCGGGCACAAAGAAAACTTTCTGCTGATGAAATTATTGAAGAGTTGCATGCCAAATTAATTGCTATTCCGGGCATTCGAGTTTACTTGCAAAATCCCCCTTCCATACAAATTGGTGGGCAACAAACAAAAAGTATGTATCAAGTGACTTTGCAAAGTCCGGATACCCAGAAGTTGCTGGCGGCTGGTGAGGAGATTAAGGATAGGATGCAGAAAATGCCGGAGTTGCAAGATGTGACTACCGATCTGCAAGTTTCCGGTCCGCAAGTTAATATCGATATTGATCGCGATAAAGCCTCTTCTTTGGGCGTGACTGTGCAGCAAATCGAAATGGCGCTTAGCGGTGCTTATGGCAGCACTTATATTTCGACGATTTACGCTACTACTAACGAGTATCGAGTCGTCTTAGAAGTTGAACCACGTTTCCAAAGAGATCCGCAACTTCTTTCCAAACTCTATGTCACTTCATCATTTGGCAAATTAGTTCCGCTCAATACAGTGGCAAAAATTACGCCTTCGGTTGGTCCTTTGGTAATCAATCACGTTGGGCAACTGCCATCTGCCACCATCTCCTTCAATCTTGCTCCTGGTGCATCTTTGGGTACGGCGATGGAAAAGGTGGAGCGCACAATCAAGGAAATTTTACCCGACAACATTGGTTATGCGTTCCAAGGCAGTCTTTCTGCATTTCAGTCCTCAATGGCGAATTTGTGGTTCTTGCTCATTGTCGCTGTGCTTGTCATTTATATTGTGCTGGGCGTGCTTTACGAAAGCTTCATCCATCCGTTGACAATTTTGGCTGGATTGCCGCCAGCCGCATTGGGTGCACTTTTGACCCTGGCAATCTTTCATGTGGATTTGAATATTTACGCCTTCTTGGGCTTGATTCTTTTGATTGGTATCGTCAAGAAAAATGCCATCATGATGATTGACTTTGCCATTGATGCTCAAAGACGCGGTGGTGAAAATGGTGGCAGCGAGAATCGGCCGGATGCGCGTGCTGCTATCTATCAAGCTTGTTTAATTCGCTTTCGTCCAATCATGATGACGACCATGGCGGCAATTATGGGTGCAATTCCGATTGCTGCCGGTTGGGGTGCAGGTGGTGAGGCGCGCCAACCGCTCGGCTTGGCTGTTCTGGGAGGACTTTTGGTATCACAGCTCCTGACTTTGTATTTCACTCCCGTGTTTTACATCTTGTTGGAAAACTTGAGTACGAAAGCCGCGGTCAAACGCCTGGATAAACAATTAGTTACGTGATATCGAGGGCAACATGAATATCACGGAAATATTTATTCGGCGCCCGGTCATGACGACACTTTTGATGTCGGCAATTCTTTTATTCGGCATTATTGCTTTTACGTTCTTGCCAGTTGATAGTTTGCCTAACGTTGACTTTCCGACAATACGCGTGTCGGCAGGATTGCCTGGAGCGCCACCGGAAACAATGGCGGCAGCTGTGGCGACACCGCTTGAGAGACAATTCTCGACAATTTCCGGTGTTGAGTCGATGAACTCAACATCAACTCAAGGTAGCACCCACATCACATTACAATTCAAACTGGAACGCGACATCGATGCAGCGGCTCAGGATGTGCAAGCGGCAATTGCTGCCGCTCAAGCTACTTTGCCTCCGGGCATGCCAATACCACCGATTTATCACAAAGTAAATCCGGCTGATATGCCGGTGCTTTTTCTTTCCTTGAAATCGCCAACCTTGCCGATTTCCGCTGTCGATGAATATGCAGAGACAGTAGTGGCACAGCGCTTGTCGATGATTACAGGCGTTGCGGAAGTAGAAGTGATGGCGCCGCAACAATACGCACCGCGCGTGCAAGTCAATCCGGATGCCTTAGCAACTTTGGGCATTGGACTTGATCAAGTGCAAGAAGCTGTGAGAAGCAGCAATGTCACGCTCCCGACAGGCACCATGCATGGTCAGTATCAATCGCATCAATTGCGTGTCAATGGCCAGCTTTATAGAGCCTCTGAATACGGTTCTTTAATAGTTGCCTGGAAAAATGGTGCGCCAATTCGATTAAAGCAAGTTGGACGGGTGATTGACTCAGTATTGACTGACAAGACCTCAAGTTGGAGCGATGGCCAGCGTGCAATAGTCCTTGGTGTAACCCGCCAGCCAGGATCAAATACGATTGCCGTGATTGATGAAATACGCAAAGTGTTGCCGAGCTTGCGCGCACAAATTCCTGCCTCAGTTTCCATGGAAGTTCTCTTTGACCGATCGCTGACAATTCGTAAAAGCGTTCATGATGTTGAGATGACCTTGCTTGTGACAATGGCCTTGGTCATAGGTGTGATTTTCTTTTTCTTGCGCAATCCGACTGCAACAATTATTCCCAGTCTTACCTTGCCGTTTTCCATTGTCGGCACCTTTGGTGTCATGTATTTACTTGATTTCAATATAGACAATATTTCTCTCATGGCTTTGACGTTATGTGTTGGTTTTGTTGTCGATGATGCCATTGTTGTGATCGAAAACATTGTCCGGCATATGGAGGCGGGTGAGGAGTTTTTTGCGGCTGCGATTGCTGGTTCACGGGAAGTAGTGTTTACGATCATTTCCATGACCACATCGCTAGTTGCAGTTTTCATCCCAATTCTCTTTATGGAAGGAATTGTCGGCAGGCTTTTCAATGAGTTTGCCGTAACAATGGCTGTCGCAATTATCATTTCCGGATTTGTTTCCCTGACCTTGACGCCGATGCTTTGTGCCCGATTCTTGCGCCCGCAAGAAAAGGCCAGGCAATTGAAAATCTATCAGTGGTCAGAGGCCTTGTTTCAATATGCACTCAATTTTTATGACAAGACGCTTTTGGTTGTGCTCAGGCATCCACGCATCACAATCGCTGCGTCCATTCTTATGGTTGGAATGACTTATGTGCTCTTTATGATCGTACCTAAGGGCTTTATGCCGTCTGAAGATAACGATCAAATCTTCGCTATGACTGAAGGTGCGCAGTCCATTTCGTTTCAGGATATGAAAATCCATCAAGGCAAACTGGTAGAAATCATTGAAAAAGATCCGGCGGTCGTGTCATATATGAGTACTGTCGGTTCCGGCGGTATCAATATCGGCGGTAACACCGGCCGTATATTCATGCGCTTGAAGCCACGGGCGGAGCGCAGCGAATCTGTTGATCAAATAATTCAGAGACTACGTAAAAAGATGTCAGCTATACCGGGCATAAAAATATTTTTGCAAAACCCGGCAGCAATTAGAATGGGCGGTCAACTGACAAAGGCAATTTATCAACTGACTTTGCAAAGTCCGAATGCAGAAACATTGTTCAAGTCCGTAGAAAAATTAGAAAGTGAAATTCGTGATGTTCCTGGTGTACAAGATCTCTCTACTGATTTGCAAATGTCCAGTCCGCAAACGGTGGTTACTGCCGACAGGGACAAATCTTATGCGCTGGGAGTTACACCGAAACAGGTGGAGATGGCTTTGGCTTGTGCTTATGGCAGCACGCAAATCTCAACTATCTATACACCGACTAACGAGTATCGCGTTGTTCTGGAAGTCGAGCCGGAGTTTCAGCAAGATCCGGGCTTGTTGAGCAAGTTGTATATAAGTTCAAAGAGTGGCAAGTTGGTGCCTCTGTCAGCCGTGGCTAAAGTGGAAACCAAGGTTGGGCCACTCTTGATTAATCACTTGGGTCAGTTGACGTCAGCAACAGTCTCATTCAATTTAAAGCCGGGTGTTGCCCTCGGTGATGTGGTTGAGAAGATTGAAAAAATTGCCAAAGCAACCCTGCCGCCCGATGTTGTTTACAGTTTCCAGGGCAGCGCTCAAGCCTTTCAGTCGTCTTTCCAAAACCTCTGGTTGCTCTTGGGGATTTCCGTTATTGTCATTTATCTTATTCTCGGTATTCTGTATGAGAGCTTCATTCATCCAATTACTATCTTGGCCGGTTTGCCATCCGCTGGCTTTGGTGCGCTTTTGACTTTGATGATCTTTCATATTGATCTGAACTTGTATTCGTTTTTAGGCTTGATTCTTTTGATTGGTATCGTCAAGAAAAATGCCATCATGATGATTGACTTTGCTTTGGAAGCACAGAGGCGTGATGGTTTGTCTGCGTATGATGCTATATACACGGCTTGCATCAATCGATTTAGACCAATCATGATGACGACCATGGCGGCAATTATGGGATCGCTTCCCATTGCGCTGGCAGTAGGTGGTGGCGGCGAAGCAAGGCAACCGCTTGGTGTTGCTGTAGTGGGCGGACTTTTGGTCTCGCAAGTTGTGACGCTCTACATCACGCCGATATTTTATTTGGCATTGGAAAAGGCAAGTCTCAAATACACTTGGCATTGGTTCGGTTATTGGACCAAGCCGCCTGAGTCAAAATCCAAGCCGAAATCGCCCGAGACAAAGTCTTCTCCTGAAGGACCGGCTACTTCGGAAGCCTAAAGCTGAGTGTAAAGATTAGTACTCTTGTGATTGTGCGTTCAGTCACAGAAATATACTTCTGTTAAACTATGAGCCTTGCATTTTTTGTGGAGAACAGCACCTTGGACAAACCAAAGATATTGGCATTCGCTGGCAGTTTGAGAAAAGATTCTTTCAACAAGAAACTTGTAAAGATTGCTGCTAAAGCAGCAGAATCTGTTGGTGCAGAGGTGACCTATTTAGATCTGCGCGATCTGCCCTTGCCAATTTTTGATGAGGATTTGGAAAAGGAAGAGGGCTTGCACCCAAATGCCCGCAAGCTGAAAGACATTATGCTTGCTCATCAAGGATTTTTGATTGCAGCACCGGAATACAATTCCTCCATTACCGGTGTTTTGAAAAATGCTATCGATTGGGCATCGCGTCCTGCTCCTGGTGAAAAGACACTGGAATGTTTTACGGGTAAAGTTGCTGGATTAATGAGCGCATCGCCCGGTGCTCTCGGTGGGATCAGAGGATTAGTAACTGTGCGTTCAATCTTGGGCAATATCGGTGTTCATGTTCTACCTGATCAGACTTGCGTCCCTAAAGCAAACGATGCTTTCAATGATGACGGTACACTCAGGGATGAGAAACAACAAAAAGCAGTGGAAAAAATCGGTGCTAATGTTGCCGCTGTCACAACCAAGTTGATGGCACCTAAATCCTAAGTCCAAGTTCTGCAAAACTTGGCAAATGGTTTGTTGTCCTTTCTCTTTGCCTCGTTGAGGCAATTAAATAGCACTGCTGAAAAGAGCCCATTTTGACAATGTTTCCAGCTATTGCAGGAGTAGTAGTTGCTTTTGTCGGATGTTATAACATATGTTATAATGCAATTTAGCAGGCTGGGGGTGCCGGGAGGGTCCGGAGCCCTTCAAGCTCAAGGACGCGGGTTCGAGTCCCGCCACCTCCAACCAGTACCTCCACCTGTGTTATACGAAAGAGTCTGTGATCGAAATGAGTAAAGAAAAGGAACAATTCGTTCGGCACCTTGAAAAATTAATTTCAGGTGCGATTAGGCAAGTTAAGCAGGCACACGGTGAAGTATTGCCAAATAGTGTGGCAAAGAGAGTTGCATCACAGTTGTGGGCTGAGTTGTCACCGGAGGCCCATCAAGATACGAGTGCTTGGGTCCGCCATCTGCGTGGACGTCTTGGTCTGTCGCAGTCTGAATTTGCAAAACGCATTGGTACCAATCAAGTCACGATAGCTCGATGGGAGACGAATTATTCTCAACCATCTCCCGCATACATGCGTGTTCTGGAATCAGAAGCGACCTACATTCCGAAGAGCGAAAAATCAATAGCTTAAGTTGGTGGCAGTCGACTGAGCAATAACTCATTTGGGAGGCGCATATAACAAAAAGTATTTAGGCTGTGTGAGACGGTGATCTTACTTACGATCTTGCTGTTGACTTGCAAGGGTAGGAGTCCTTCATGGCACTGCTTGAGTTACGGAAGTGCTGGCGTTGTGAAACTTGTCATCTTTTTTGAATTAATCGTGCCAAATTTCTAACACCTATGGCTTTGGTGTCGTTGCCGAGCGGAAAGGTCTCAGTGCCTTGATAAACCACAAAACGGTTGCTGACCTTCAAGTCTTCGCAGCCAATATGAAAACCACGTTCTACTTTGGGGCGTGTGCCACGCTTAATTTCGATAGCCCACCTCTCACCGTCCAGAAACTCTAGAACAAGATCAATTTCCGCACCGGCTGATGTGCGATAAAAAGCTGCTTCTGTATCCTCGGGAGCCACAGACAAAAGTGTTTCAATTACAAATCCTTCCCAACTTTGTCCAATAATAGGATGCTCCAAGAGCCTTTCTTTATCAGCTATCTTGAGTAGTGCATGGACCAAGCCGCTGTCCCTGACATAGACTTTAGGCGAACGGATCAGACGTTTGCCGCGGTTGGTATGCCAGGGCGGAAGTCTTCTAACCAACAAGAGATCGACAAGGAGATCAAGGTAATTGGCAATAGTTTTGCCATCGACACCTAAATTACGAGCCAATTGCGCAGCATTCAAGAGCCCGCCCTGGTTATGTGCCAGCATAGTCCAAAACCGTCTCAATGTTTCTGCCGGAATTCTTGGCCCGAACTGTTGTATTTCCCTTTCTAAATATGTCTGGATGAAGTCAAGCCGCCATCTTAGACTTGCCTTGTCTGTGTTAGATAGAAAGCTTTTTGGAAAGCCGCCGCGAACCCACAAGCTGTCAATTGCATTTCCAGGTACCTCAAGGGTATTAAGTTCGCTTAGCTCGATATATGAAATTCGGCCGGCTAAAGTTTCGCCGCTCTGTTTTAGAAGATCTATCGATGCGGATCCTAAGAGCAGAAAACGCCCGTTCTCTTTTCCTTTCCTGCGTCCGCGATCTATAAGTCCTCGCAGAGGTTGAAATATGTTGGGCAGGCGATGCACCTCATCCAGAATTACCAACCGGTCTTCGTATTCTGAAAGATAGGCTTCTGGGTCAAATAGCTTGGCACGTTGTGAATCAGACTCAAGATCGATGTACACGGAGGGACGATGTTCGGCGATATCCAATGCTAGTGTTGTTTTGCCAATCTGCCGCGGTCCGATCAAGGCTACAGCCGGTGATTCGCTAAGTCTTTGCTCTAAGACGGGTTGAATTAAGCGTTTAATCATACCTTGTAATTATGGATCATCATTCCAGAATTGCAAGGTTAATTTTATACCAATCAACTATTGTTGTTGCTCAATCCAGATTCGCATGTTTTTGTAATCAATTGTGATTGCTGCTTTACCCCAAAGTCCGGGACCAACCGCGGCAAATGAATCATTTTCCAAGACGCAACCAGGATCGCATTTCTTTTTGCCCTCTAGAAATTTGACTGAAAAGACCGGATTCTTAATTAGCAAATCTGCTGTCTGGAAGTTGTTGAATGTCATTTCTGCTGTCTTTATGCGCTCTCCATTCAATCCACGGATCTCACCAGTAGGAGTAAGAGATTTCTTTAATAGCGGTTGGACTAGTTTATCCGCTACAAGATTTACGCTAGCACCGGTGTCAAAAAGACAGGGTATTTTTATCTGATCATCTAAAACCGCATCAAAGATTATTCCTGAACCGTCATCATAATGGCGCGCTTGGATAAATGGTCCGGAGATAGCTTGCCTTTCAGAATTAGCGTCGGACAACGTCAGGATTTGATTTTTGAAGTCAAAGGTGACTCTAAACCTATTCAAGATGTTTTCGCCTATAACTCCCAGGATTGCGTCGTCCTTCTTCTTATGTAGGCTGGAAAGCTTTCGTACCCGCAAAGCTACATCCTTAAGTTTCAATTGCCCAAGCTTTATTGAGGGCACTGTAACCAAAGCACCAGATGAACCGTTCTTCGTCGATGCTTTCAAATTGAGTTTTTTTGAAGCGATCTCGTCAATCGCAGAGATGGAACAGCCTGTATCGACTAGAAATTTGCCAACACAATTGTTTAGTTCGCCATTAATGTAAATATTGTTCTGGATTTTTTGAAATGGTATGGAAACGACGTCGCTAGTATATTTGGCAAACCAATCAAGGATCATTTGATCTCTTAATTGCTCGTTGTTGCGCAGGCAGTGATCGCCGTTTTTCACTACGACAAGCTTGTGCGGCTTATTTAGCTCATCTAATTTGGCTGATAGTTTTTGTGCTTCCGTTACTGACACTCTATCGTCGGCATCGCCGTGTAAAATCAGAACCGGCACATTGATTTTTTCCGGCCAGTAAAGCGCGGATCTAGATTTGTACGCATCTGGAGCACTTGTTGGTGTGCCCTGAAGGTGATTGCGCAAAACTGACTTCATGCCCTCGCCACGATCTCCATAGTTCTGAATCAAGTCGCTTCCTCCTCCAGCTACAGCAGCGGCTTTCAAAGGGAACCCTGCTTCGATGGCCTTGTATGTCATTGCTCCGCCACGCGACATGCCTAGCATTACAATCCGGGAAGTGTCTGCCATCGCTATGTGAGCTGCCAGAGGTGCGAGGTTGAGAACATCATTTACATCCTTACCACACCATTCGTCTTTTCCCTGGCTGCCATCAATACCGCGATATTGTGACGCCAGGACAATAAATTGTCCTTTAATCGCAAGCTGCGCAAGATAATCAAGCAAGACTCCGTCGATTCTGGACCAATTGTCGCAGCCGCCATGATTGAAAATTAGTATGGGTAATTTCTTGGTCACATTTGCCGGCACTACTAAAAATCCAATCACTTCCAATCCATCGCTCATATAGCAAATTCGATAAAGCTTTACGTCGGAATTGTCCTGTTCGCCGGCAGTTGCTTGGATTGAAATGATTGAGCCGTTGGATCGATCGGCAGGAGTTATAGCTACTGGCAAATTATCAGCAGCGCGATTTGGAATGCTGGCGAATGTGCTGTTCACACATAGCAAGCAGATTAGGAAGAATGCCCAAATGTGATTTCGAAGTTTCATATTGTTCTCCGTAAACATCCAATATGTCTAATTATTGTGATGGTCTGCGCATCAAAGGGAGATTAACAACGGCAGTCCTAACTAAATCACCAGATTTACGAGCTTGTCCGGTACCACAATTACTTTGCGTATGGGACTGCCGTTGAGCTTGGCTTTGATCTTGTCGTCTGCTAGGGCTATCTCTTCTGCTTTCTCTTTAGAGAGTCCGCGGGAGACAGTGATCTTGTTTACGATCTTGCCATTGACTTGCAAAACCATTTCAATTTCATCTGCTACTGTCAGTGTGTCAACATATGATGGCCACTCAGTGACGTGGATGGAATCATCTGGGCTCTTAGCAAAGCCGGCTTGATGCCAAAGCTCTTCGGTCAGATGTGGTGCCATTGGAGCGAGCAACAACAAAAGGCTTCTCACGGCAAATGAAACCAGATCCTTTTGCTTGTCAGACAATGGTGTTTTATCCGTAGCGCCGGTTGCGGCATCACCAGCAACTTGATAAAGACCATTGACGAGTTCCATCAACCGGGCAATTGCTGTGTTGAAGGCGTAACGATCTTTGTGCAAATCATCTGTCACTGATTTGATTGAACGGTGTGTCAATTGCAATAGCGCTTTTTCTTTTGCGTCCAATCCTTCAGCACTTGTGACATTGGCGCGTGCATTTATGTCTCCACGTTCGGCAAGACCTTGCACTAAGCGCCAGACGCGACCGAGGAATCTAAATTGGCCAACCGCGCCTTCTTCCGACCATTCAAGTTCTTGCTCCGGCGGTGCGGCAAACAAAGTAAATAAGCGTGCCGAATCTGCTCCGTATTTCTTGAAGAAATCGGTGGTACCAACCACGTTGCCGCGCGACTTGGACATTTTTTCAATGCGCTTCGAGACAGGCGAAAACATCGTCACCATGCCTTGTGACAAGAGATTCTCAAATGGCTCAGTGGCATCGACAAGTTTTAAATCGCGCAAGGCTTTGGTGAAGAAGCGCGAATAAAGCAAGTGCAAAATCGCGTGTTCAATTCCGCCGACGTATTGATCAACCGGCATCCAATAGTTCACTTTCTCTTGCGAAAAAGCTTCCTTGTCATTCATTGCGTCTGGATAACGCAAGAAGTACCAGCTTGAGTCTATGAAAGTATCCATAGTGTCTGTTTCGCGACGCGCATTGCCCTTGCACTTAGGACACTTGGTGTTGATGAATGAATCTAGTTTGCCTAAAGGCGATCCACCTTCACCGGTGAACTCGATTCCTTCGGTTGGCAATTCAACAGGCAGCTCATCGTCGCCAACCGGTTGGATGCCGCACTTTTCGCAATGAACCAATGGGATTGGAGCGCCCCAATAACGTTGGCGGCTAATCAACCAATCACGCAAGCGATATTGGGTGGTACGCTTTCCTGTACCATTCTCTTCTGCCCAGGAAGTCATCTTCGACTTGGCATCGCCTGATGGCAAACCGTCAAACATGCCGGAGCCGATCATGATACCTGGTTCGATGTAAGCCTCTTTCAGCTCGCCGGATGATTTGCCGTTTGGTGATATTACTTCTGTAATTGGCAAATTGTAAGTCTTGGCAAAAGCAAAATCTCTTTCATCGTGTGCTGGTACGCCCATGACCGCACCCGTGCCGTAACTCATCAGCACGTAGTCAGAAACCCAGATTGGCACAATGTCGCCATTAAAAGGATTGACGACATGACTGCCGGTTGGCACACCGGTCTTTGCCTTTTCTGCAGCCACGCGCTCTAGCTCAGTCTTGTGACTGGCTTGCTCCACGTATTTATTGACCGCAGCCTTACATTCATCGGTTGTTAGTTCTTTGACCAAAGGATTCTCTGGTGCTAAGACCAGATAGCTGACACCAAACGTGGTATCAGGTCTCGTGGTAAAGACACTGATTTGCACATTGGGCTTATTCACAACTGTGAATTTGAGAATTGCACCTTCGGACTTGCCGATCCAATTACGCTGCATTACTTTGACACGCTCCGGCCATCCGTCCAGCAAGTTCAAATCATCAAGCAACGCATCGGTGTAAGCGGAAATTTTGTAAAACCATTGCGAAAGTTGTTTTTGTACAACCGGTGTTTCCGGATGACGCCAGCAGGCACCGTCTTCCACTTGCTCATTTGCTAAAACGGTCTGGCAAGTCGGGCACCAATTCACTGGTGCCTCCTTGCGATAGGCAAGACCGGCTCTATAAAACTGCAAGAAGATCCATTGAGTCCAACGATAATAATCAGGATCGCATGTCGTTACTTCACGGCTCCAGTCGTAACTTGTGCCGAGCTTCTTCAACTGCTGATCGCGCATGTACTCGATGTTTTGCTTTGTCCACTTACCCGGGTGCATCTTGCGCGAAATTGCCGCATTCTCTGCCGGCAGACCAAAAGCATCCCAACCCATCGGATTCAAAACGTTGAATCCTTGCATGCGGCGTTGCCTGCTGATCACATCGGAGATTGTGTACACCCGCATGTGCCCCATGTGCAAATCGCCAGACGGATAGGGAAACATCACAAGTGAATAAAACTTTTTGCGCGAATCGCCATCAACTGCGCGATAAATGCCGAGCTTGTCCCATTGGACCTGCCACTTTTCTTCTATGTCCTGTGGGCTGTATTGACTGGCCATTGAAAAGCTGCCTCCTTGGCATTTGAATTGCAAAACGATGCGGAAACGTCAATTCTATATCGCCCTCTTGGAATTGCCAAGAAAAGCCTGATTACATGCTAAGATTTCTTTGCACTTTGTCATGATGAAATATCACTCACTGTGTCCTGTCTCTTGTGCTATTGAGGAACTGCAAGCGTATGACTGGCCAAATCAATAAAGCCGAAACAAAAGCCGCCGAGAAAATTCCCCAGGAAATAATCGATCAGGCTCATGAGCTTTCGCGGCAGGCTGAAGTGTTGCCGGACGGAGCGCGTGCCTTGGCAGAAAAAATTTGGCAAGCGCGCAAGCAGGGGCGTCCACTGCGAGTCAAGCTCGGTATCGATCCCTCGTCGACGGATTTGCACATCGGTCATGCGGTCCAGTTTCGCCGTTTAAAAAGATTCCAGGACTTCGGCCATCAAGTTGTGGTGATCATTGGTGGCGCCACCGCTCAAATTGGCGATCCGACAGGACGCAACAAAACTCGTCCGCCGCTTTCTGCAGAAGATGTCGAGACAAATGCTAAGACCTATCTGGAACAAATGGGTGCGGTCTTAGATATGGACAAAGCCGAAATTGTAAACAACGCTGATTGGTTGTCGAACATGAGTTTGAAAGACATGGTCAAGTTAGCGGGACTTTGCACGGTCAATCAATTAATAGCCAAGGAAGCTTTCGGAGACAGGCTTGATAAGCAGCTTCCAGTTGGTTTGCATGAATTATTTTATCCCATCTTCCAGGGCTATGACTCAATTGCCATTCGTTCTGACATTGAACTTGGTGGCACTGATCAACGCTTCAATTGCTTGCAAGGACGTGAATTGCAGCCACATTATGGACAAGAGCCGCAACTTGTTTTGTTATCACCATTGTTGGAAGGCACTGATGGTGTGCAAAAAATGTCCAAGTCTTACGGCAATTACATTGCGCTGAAAGACACTCCGGATGATATGTTTGGCAAGTGCATGCGCATTCCGGATAATCTGATTGTCAAATATTTCGATCTTGCAACTACGTTTACTGGTGCAGAAATTGATCAAGTCAAAGCTGCTCTGGAATCTGGTGGCAATCCTAAAGACGCCAAAGAAAAATTGGCTCGTCAGATCGTTTTGCAATACCACGGCAAAGAGGCTTCCGACAAAGCGCATGCTGATTGGGAACGCGTGCACAGTCAACGACAAGTGCCAGAAGACATGCCATCGCATGTAGTGTCAGCAAATACACCGCTCTTTCGTCTCCTTGTTGATGCAAAATTAGTTGGTGGCACCGGCGAAGCAAAACGCTTAATTCAAGAAGGCGCAGTCAGATTGGAAGGAAATCAAATCATGGATCCCAACCAAGAAATTCCGCCGCCAGATGGTGGCACACTTGTCCTGCAAGTCGGACGAAGAAAGTTTGTCCGTTTGGAAGGCTGACCGCTAATCACATTTCGTCAAAGACAACATTTTATGTAAGCACTTTTTTGAGCAAAATTAGTGCGGCTATTGTTAGCGCACGTATCGGAAAATCACTTCTGCTTCGGCGCCGTGCGTACTCACATACATTCTGGTCATAGGCAAATTGTTTAGCACTTGCTCTTCCATGGCTGGGGTAATTGCTTGTGGTGAAACCGCTTTGAACTCTTTGATGCGCTCTCTGGCATCTATTACTGGATAAGTACCGCTTATGTGGAGAACTTTGTTGTCGCCATATCCCGATAAGTGCATATTGTTTGCATCCTTGGGAACATTTATCCAAGAGCCGTCCACAGAAATGTAACCAGTAGGGTAGGCATACTCATCTCCGGTTACGGTAGCCTCTAAAGTGAATTTGTCTCCAGGACTCATAGTCTCCGGTGGTGCCGTATAAGTTACAGTCGAAGAAATAGTTCGTTCTTTCCCGAGGTCCCAATATGGTCCAGCAAAAATTATTCGCCCGTCTTCACTTGTGGCTTGCCACCGATTGTTCGACTTCGGTTGAAATAATTTGACAAAGGGACCTGTTCGTTTGAAAACAACCTTTGCTGCTCCTGCTTTGTTTACGGGAGTTTGCTTCGGCAGATTCGGCGCAGGCACAAGCGTGATCATCCCTTTTGTAATGGTGCGGCCTTCGCAGCGGACAATTGGGCAGCGCCCGGAAATCTTTTCCGGTGGTTGGCAAATTTGTTGGCGTGGTGATTCGGCAATCATTGAGCATTGCTTTCCGGCAACCGTGATATTGCTTGTCGCAAATCTGCCACTGCAAGATCCAGGTATGCGAAATGGTTTGCCGCAAGTAGCTGAAGCCGGTAAAGTACACGGGATAACTGCCTTAGGCGGTGGTGGCAAACATTTAACCGGTTGATTACATATGGATTTGCCGCCATAAGCAATGTTCACGAGTATTGTTTTGTTCGCGGCTGGTATCAAACAAGTAAATGGCGCGGCTTTCTTCTTGCAGATCTTGATGCTTGGCGGTTCATTTAGAACAGTTGGTGCGGCTGTAATAATTTGTGGCGTCGTCTTTGGTGCATTAGTCGCTTGAAGTGGCTTTTGCTCTTCTACATTTTTCGTCTCTTTAATCTCAACTACGCAGCCTGTAAGTATATCTTCGTTTTTGGCAATTTCTTCTTTCGTTTCTCCTGATGGCTCAGCAATCACAGTTCCGGAAATCGTATCCGAACTCGCTAAATCATCTGGCAAATTTACTTCAACCCGACCATAAATAGTATCGAACTCTAAGCTCTCCAGTCCATCAGATTTTTTGATCGTGATTGTTTGTTCGGATTTGTCATTAGCCGATGTTGAGTCTTGTGCTTGTGTCTGCAAGACAAAATATGTGCCAATTGTGATAACTGTGGAGATTGTGACTACGATCGAAAACAGATTTAGTCGCGACGATCGATGGTTTAGCTGCATTATTTCTCCTCAGTTCTGTCTGTGCTCAAGCAAGACTACCACACGAATTCGTCAGATTTCTTTCGCCGATTTCTTACTAATTCCAGTCGCCGTGACGTCAGCCTTGGAAATTTTTACCCGCGAGAATTAAATCTAAAACCAAAGCCAGGAACAAAGTTGATGGAGTAGAAGTCAAGAGTCTTATAGCCCTGGCGGTGGCTGGTATCCCAATAGCCTGAGCTGGCAACGATGGAGAGCGTTGGCCGGTATTTGCTGGGGCGGTCGTGTCTAAACGCAGCAATGTTCAAAGTTCAGCCGAATTATCGGCTGTAGATTTTGGCGCGCGCATAGACACTGCTGCCTTTCGGCTCCATTAATTTACAGTGCGAATTTATAGAGACTAGCCCATGAAGAAACTGACTATTGTGTCCACAGTGCTGTTGATTGCCATAATTTGGTACCTCAATTGCTATGCAGATAGCTGGATCGAGCGCACAAAATCTGATGCACCTCAGATGCTGGAATCATCGGTTGCAAAAAACGATGCCGCAAGCTTTTGCCCAATTGCAAGAATGGAGAGGGCTAAGAGTGTTCAAATATCAAGATCTCTTGAGAGAGTCCACATTGGGCAAGCTCCCAAAGGGGTTCCAATAGCGCGATTATCCAGGAGATCTCAAATCGTGAGTTCTCCCAGGAAAGTTCAAAAGACAAAATTTCGCAAGAAAGTTCAATTGGCAAAATCCCATTCAAGAACTCGCATGGCAAAGTCTCGCCGGCATGGATCTCATATCACTGGCATTGCTTCCTGGTATGGCGGGCAATTTCTGGGGCGGAAGACAGCTTCCGGCGCGCGATTTGTTGCTCACAAGATGACCGCTGCTCACAAACATCTGCCCTTTGGCACCAAACTTTTGGTGAAGAATCACAGCAATGGTCGCACGGCAGTCGTGACTGTCAATGACCGCGGACCTTTCATCAAAGACCGTGTGCTCGACTTGTCGCCCGCTGCTGCCCAAGAGCTGGGCATGATCTCAGCCGGCATTACACCCATTACTGCCACTGTTGTTAACGACAGTTGAACTTTATTTAGTCTTACGGGCGGGTTTGGCGCTACCCTTTGCCGTAAACTTATAGGAATTTCGTAGGCATGCAAGTGCATTTGACCTGTGCTGCCGCGATTAAGCATAATTTAGGAGATAAGCCATGACCGAAGTTGCTGTCCAACCGCAAGCTGAAAGAAAACCGAAAGTTGAAATCAAAAGACAGTTTGTTAGCTTTGCCTTCTATCAAGTTGATCCGGTTTGGCGTCGTTTGCCGCAATCAGAGCGCCAAGCGCATAAAGTTGAATTTGGTTCTGTAATCAAAAAATTTGTGGATGAGAAGCGCTGCCAAATTATTACTTACACGCTAATGGGCATGAAAGCCGAAGCGGATTTCTTGCTTTGGATAATTTCGGAAGATTTGGAAGCACATCAAGAACTGGCATCGGCTTTAGCTGCCACAAAGCTTGGCGCTTACCTGACTCGCCCGCATTCTTTTTTGGCGATGACGAAGCGCACCATGTACATCGATCGCATTAGCCCAGAGCATGCCGAAGACCGCTTGCACATCTTGCCAGGCAAGCACAAATACTTCTTTGTCTATCCGTTCGTCAAAAAGCGCGATTGGTATGTATTGCCATTTGAAGAGCGCCAAAAAATGATGGATGAGCACATTCGTATCGGCAACAAATACCCGTCGGTCAAATTGAATACGACGTATTCGTTCGGACTTGACGATCAGGAATTCGTCGTGGCATTTGAAACTGATGTTGCTGCAGACTTCTTGGATTTGGTGCAGGAGCTGCGCGAGTCGCAAGGCAGCCTGTACACTTTGCGTGACACGCCAATTTTCACTTGCATCAGCCAAACGACAGAAGGAATGCTCGACAGTTTGGCATAAAGCCGCTGGTGGTTGACAACGTAAAGCATGTAGCATAAATCATGTAGATGGATCTCCGAGCCCTCGCTCAGAGATCCATTTTTTTGCTTCGAGCTTTTCTTTGGCTTCGAGTCAGGCTGGGTTATAATTAGACAACTATAATTCTTGGTTCGGGGGCGCGCAGAAAATGGATTTGTTGGCGGCTCGATTGCAAATGGCAATGTCGCTTGCTTTCCACATAATTTTTGCCGTTTTAGGAATTGGCTTGCCGCTACTTATGGTGGTTGCAGAAAGTCTTTGGTACAAAACAAAAAAGGAAGTCTATCTTACGCTTGCCAAACACTGGGCAAAAGGTACGGCAATATTGTTTGCCGTTGGCGCAGTGTCCGGAACGGTTCTGTCATTTGAGTTGGGTCTTCTCTGGCCCAACTTCATGCGCTTTGCCGGACCGATTATTGGTTTGCCATTTGCCCTAGAAGGATTTGCATTTTTTACTGAGGCGATTTTCCTTGGTATCTATCTTTACGGTTGGCAACGTGTGTCGCCGCAGGCGCATATATTTGCTGGTGTGGTGGTGGCGCTGAGCGGATTGGCTTCAGCGATATTTGTTGTCATCGCTAATGCCTGGATGAATACACCAAGTGGTTTCACTTTGGTGAATGGTTGGCCGACAAATATTGATCCGATTGCGGCAATGTTGAATCCCAATGCATTTGCGCAAACTTTGCACATGACAGTTGCTTGTTATGCTGCCACAGGTTTTTTGGTTGCCGGTGTGCACGCTTACTGTCTTTTGAAAGACAGAGGCAATTTGTTTCATAGAAGGGCTTTGGCAATTGCGCTGACAATTGGTGGTTTGGCGGCGATTATCGAACCGCTGACCGGAGATATTTTGGCGCGCGCCGTTGCTTTCAACCAACCTCTCAAATTGGCAGCATTTGAAGCGCTCTTTAAGACGCAGGCTTATGCTCCATTCGCGATTGGTGGTTTGCCAGACGTAAGTCAGCAAGTCAACAAATTTGCCATTGAAATTCCCGGATTACTTAGCTTCCTGATTAGTCATGATTTTAAGACAGTTGTTCAGGGACTGGATGCGTTTCCGCGTGAGCTGTGGCCGAATATCACTGTGGTTCATTTGGCTTTTCAGATAATGATCGCAGTCGGGTCACTCATGGCGCTTGTGCCACTATGGGCTTTGGTGATTTATTGGCAGACCAGACGCTTGCCGGATTCTCCACTTTTCCTAAAAGTAATGTCTCTTGCTGCGCCACTTGGTTTTGTCTGCATAGAAGCGGGCTGGTGTGTTACTGAAGTTGGTCGCCAGCCTTGGGTTATTTATGGAGTAATGAAAACCGCGCATGCCGTAACGCCGATGCCTGGTTTAATAGTTAGTTGTGCTTTGTTTTCCTTGCTCTATCTATTTCTCTTTGCCATTGTTGCTTGGATGATCCTCTGGCAAATTCAACAGAGTCCGGTTATTTTGCAGGATAGTTCTGAAAAAGGTGATTCATAATGCTACCTTTGGAACATCTTGTCGCCGGCATAATGTTGATTTCCTTGACCATTTACGTTCTTAGTGGTGGCGCTGATTATGGCGGCGGAGTCTGGGATCTTTTATCCTTTGGTCCGCGTGCCCAAGCTCAGCGAAATACGATTGCCAAAGCCATTGCCCCAATTTGGGAAGCCGACCATGTTTGGTTGATTCTCGTAATTGTGATCTTATTTACGGCTTTTCCCCAAGCTTTTGCCGCTATTACAACAGGTCTGCACATACCAATAATGCTTATGCTCATCGGCGTAGTATTGCGTGGTTCGGCTTTTACGTTCCGCCACTATGGGACTCCTGACGATGAGAAAAAACATCATTGGGGACTGATCTTCGCCGTGTCGAGCTTGATAACGCCGATTTTCATTGGCATTGTCGTTGGTGCTATATCAGCCGGCAATATTTTCGTCGGTGGTCGAGACTTCATGCAAACCTATGTCTGGCCCTGGTTAGGACCGTTTCCCATTGCTGTTGGTGTTTTTGCTTTGTCTTTGTTTTCATTTTTAGCCGCTGTTTATCTGGCTCAGGAATCGGATGACAGGGAATTGCAAAATGATTTCAGGAAAAGAGCGCTGGCTTCTGGTGCCTTTGTTGGCGTAATGGCCTTGGTGGTATTTCTGCTTTCCGCAGAAGGTGCACCTTCTATCAGACATGCCTTAACCGCTAGACCATGGACATGGCCTTTGCACATCGCTACTGCATTTACGGCCGTCGGCGCTTTCATTTTTCTCTGGCAAAAGCGATTTCGCTTGGCAGTCATTTGTGCTGCTGCACAAGTAACCCTAATTGTTTGGGGCTGGGCATTTGCGCAGTATCCGTACTTGGTGGCGCCGACTCTGACAATTTTTAATGCCGCTGCACCAGCCATCACCCTGAAATTATTGTTGGCAGCATTAATCGCCGGTGCGCTCTTTCTTTTTCCTGCTTTTTACTATCTTTTCTGGGTATTCAAAGGCAATCGCCAATCATAGGAACTGAGCAAATGTTGTTGTATGAAGAGAATGCAGAGCACAGAGACAATACGCCAGGCGTCTGGCTACTCATTCTGATTAATGTCGGTGTATTTATTTACGAGGTCACTCGCACTGAGCCTCAAATCAAGGCATTTGTAGATGAATGGGGATTGATTCCCGCAAAAGTTTTTGGTGGATTTGATCCTCATGTATTTGTGACCGGGTTTACATCCATGTTTATGCATGGCGGCTTTGGCCACTTATTTGGCAACATGCTGTTTCTCCATGTCTTTGGTGACAATATTGAAAATCGCATGGGAATGGCTAAGTTTCTTCTCTTCTATCTGATTTGTGGGACTTTTGCCGACATTGCCGATGTCTTAATTAGACACAATCAGACTATTGCTTCAATTGGCGCAAGTGGTGCTATTTCAGGAGTGTTGGGTGCCTACTTTATGCTCTATCCGACAGCAAATATTCGCTTGTGGTTCTCCTTCTTGCCGCCGATTGTCGCTACTCTTCCTGCATACAGCATAATTGGTGTTTGGTTCATTATGCAGGTGATTTTTCAATTTGTTGATCTGAATTCGGGACACGTGGAAACTGGTGGCATAGCGTGGATGGCCCACATCGGTGGATTCCTTGCCGGAATTTTGCTTGTGCAAGTATTTGTTCCAAAGGAAAATAAGATTGCCGAGGATTCGCAGTTGATTGAACAGATGAAGAAAGCGGATGAGGCTAAGGAGCACAGACGTAGGCGACTTAGTCATGAAATAGTGGAAGGAGCGCCTGCGTATTATCAAATTTTAGCGACTTCATTATTAGCTTTAGTATTGCCGACTCTGATTTTAGGTTTTCTTAGCTTGAGTGCTATCACTGCCATTGGCACCAGTAGTCCCTTGGCGTATGTTGAATATACAATCGGTAAATGGGACGCTTCTTCACAGAAATATCTCCAGGCAAAGCAACATTTTGACAATGCCATAGGCATTGCTCCTAAGTCGGCAATGCTTTATTTCGAGAGAGGGCGTGCGGAACTTGGCTTATCACAATACGAGTCAGCTCTGCTTGACTTTGAGAGGGCGGGGGACATAAATCCAAATCTTCCGGAATTGGGAATTTACCTGGGAAATTGTGCCTATCAACTTGGTCGATACGATCAATCTATTGAGTACTATAACCAGTATATTGAAGTGAACCCAGCCAGTGCAGCTGCTTTGTGTAACCGTGGCTGGGCATTGATGCAAAATAAAAAATATCAGTTAGCAATGGAAGATTTCAACAAATCCTTGCAACTCAATGCTGATTTGGAGAGCACCTATTGTGGAATTGGTGCATGCTTTTATTTTTTGAAAAAATACGATCAGGCCATCGATAAGCTTGATTATGCTATTCGCATGAATAGCTCGGACTACAGAGCGTATTATTATCGCGGACTTGCATATGCTGATCTTCGCCAATATGATCGAGCACTGCAAGACCTGTCGACGGCGGTTGGCCTTCTGAAGATTGCCCCATATTATCTTGCCCGTGCCAAGGTCTATATTGCGATGAATCGCAATGCAGAAGCGATTTCTGATTTGTCAGTGGCAATTGACTTGAAGCCGGTAGCTTCAACAATTGCAATGCGGGGGCAGTGCTATAAGAAGTTGGGGCAAACGAAATTGGCAGATAAGGACTTTCTTTTGGCCAATCAGATGAATCCAAAGAGTCACCCGGCAGTCAAGCCGAACAGACCGCGCAAGAAAATCAAGTCGCACAAGAAGGCGCGGCGCATCAGAACCGTCACTAATTAGTTATACTTGGACAATGATCAAGCCGCTGCCAGAGAAATTTAAATACTTGCCCGTCCTGGTCGCATGCTTGGTAGCAGTCGGTGCTTGGTTCAGATTTGCCAATCTCGATCAAAAAGTTTACTGGGTGGATGAGAGCATCACCTCGCTCCGTCTGGCTGGCTACTCGGTTCGTGAAATGGTGGGAGAGATTTTTGACGGTAGAGTTCTCAGTCCTTTGGATGTTTTGCGTTATCAGCAGCTTGCTCCCGGCAAGACGTTAACAGATACTTTCAAGTCTGCAGCCTCAGAAGACCCGCATATACCTCCACTCTATTACGTGCTAGTTCGATTCTGGGCAGAAATTCTTGGCACCACCCCTGGTGCCATTCGTGCCTTCTCCGCGTTTGTCAGTTTGTTAATTTTGCCTTCGGCATTTTTGCTTTGTATGGAACTGTTTACCCTGCCAGCTGATCAATCCGACAGCTCAAAGTCGTCATCTCCTATTGCCCAGGTAACGGCTTGGCTTACCGTGGCAATATTGGCCCTTTCACCCATGCAAGTTTTGTATGCGCAGGAAGCGCGTGCTTATAGCTGCTTGATTGTTATGATCTTGCTTTCCGGCTATTTGTTTTTGTTGGCGTCGCGCAGTCAGTCAAAAATCGCCTGGGTCGGCTATGCCCTCTCTGCTACTTGTGGTTTATATTTTCAGCCGTTTTTCTTGTACGTAATTATTGCCCAGGCAATTTATCTTTGGTTCTCTGAGACCAAGACGTCACGCTTAATTACGGGCAGGTACTTTCTGAGTGCCGCCGGAGCTGCACTATTGCTTTTTTCTCCCTGGCTTTATGTGATTCTCTTTGGCTCGCACGAAATTTCAGCCAATACAAGCTGGCTTACTACTGCCGTACCATTCAGCCAATGGCTAAAGCTTGTTGCTTTTAACCTTTGTCGTGTCTTTGTCGATTTTGATATCTACGGTGGAGTTCTATTTGCTTTCGCAGTTCCGCTGATAATTGCCCTGGAGTTATATTCGCTCTTTTATCTGTACAAGCAGGCTGACAAACGAATATGGTTGTATGTTTTTTGCACAATCGCTGTGCCGGCATTAGCTCTAGTTCCTGCAGATCTTGCCTTCGGGGGCATGAGAGCGTTGATTGCCCGTTATTTCTTTCCTTGTTACCTTGGCTTGCAAATTTCTGTTGCTTATTTATTTGCGCGCAAATTAGTTGATCAAAATTTCCAAAGCAAAATTTGGGTGGCTGCCCTAATCATTTTGCTCACAGGTGAAATCGCCTCGTGCCAGCTGATTTCGCAAGCCGTGACTTGGTGGAACAAGCCAGTAAATAGATTCACACCGGACGTGGCTAATACAATTAATAGCGCACGGAAACCACTGGTGATTGCTTGTTATAACGCCGATAATCTTGATTGTGCAAATTTGCTCACGCTTGCCACTATGCTAGATCCAAAAGTTTCTCTGGAAGTGGTGACTGGCGAAAAGCTGCCCGAAATTCATCTTGATGCCAGCGATGTTTTTGTCTATATGCCGACGGAAGGCTTTCGCAAGCGGCTAGCTGATGGTTTACCCTCTCACTTGAGGGTGATGGACAACGTTGGGTTGCTCTGGGTTTTAGAAAAGAAATAGTCTGGAGAGAGCCTTGGGCGCGAAAAATGGATGACAAACACCCATTTGGGGGGTATATAATAATTGGCCAATAGTGCGATTGATAATGTCAAGGTAATTTCTTGGCTAATGTAAGGGGATATAGCTCAGTTGGTAGAGCGCACGGATCGCACCCGTGAGGTCAGGGGTTCGAATCCCCTTATCTCCAAATTTAATGAATGTTGTTTGGTTCGCGGTAAATGCATGTCTTGCATGAACCAGTGTATATTTGTGTGTACGCATGGGCATGAACTCAGGAGCTGGGAATGCTTGCCTTTATCCAGCGCTTTAGGGTTTGGTATAGACTGACCTGACTGACCGGTTTGCTCAAGTAATCGTCCATGCCGGCATCAATGCAACGCTCTTTGTCGCCTTCCATGGCAGATGCAGTCATGGCGATAATCGGAACGTGCTTGCTTGTCGAGCATTCGTTTTTGCGAATTTCTGCCGTCACCTCATAACCATCCATAATGGGCATCTGACAATCCATTAATATGGCTGAGTACACTGAATTGGACAAGGCTTCTAGCGCCTCTGCTCCTGAACCGACAGCATGTGCCGGTAGTCCCAATTTACCTAATTGTCTGACCGCTAATTCCCTCAAGGTTGGGCTGTCTTCGACGACAAGCACCGGGTGCTCCGCGATTAGTTTGGCGAAGGGCATTGCATGACTGCCGGAAACTACTTGCAAATCGCGCTCCTTAGAGATCTTTTTGAACGGTACAGTAAACCAAAATGTTGAGCCTTGTCCGACTTCGCTCTTGACGCCAATTTGACCATTCATGAGGCTGACCAAGTGCTTGCATATCGAAAGTCCAAGACCGGTGCCACCATATTTGCGAGTCGTGGAAGTATCCGCCTGCGAGAATGGCTGAAAGAGCCGATGTTGCCCGCTATCCGATAGCCCGATTCCCGTGTCACAAATTTCGAAATGCAGGCTGAGGCTCGTCTCATCCTGTGTGTCTAAACTGGCCGCAGCCACGACACGGCCTTGGTCTGTGAACTTGATGGCATTGCTTAGCAGGTTAACTAAGATTTGTTGCAAGCGCACCGGATCTCCCACTACCAGAGATGGCATGCGTGGATCAAATTCAGAGCGCAGCTCAATTCCCTTGTCGCGCGCTTGTGCCTCTAATATGCTCACGGCCGACTTCAGCACGGACTGTGGCGAAAATGGTGTGCTGATTAATGAAACTCGACCAACCTCCATTTTGGAAATGTCCAAAATATCATTGATGATTGTGAGCAGGGATTGCGCGGAGTCGTGCACAACGGTTGCCAGCATTTTTTGGTCGTCGTTCAAGGCAGTATCCAGTAAAAGTTCGATCATGCCAATGATACTGGAAATTGGTGTACGTATCTCATGACTGGTATTGGCGAGAAATTGCGATTTAATTCGGGATGCTTCTACGGCTTCGTCTCGAGCATTTGTTAACTCATCTATCGCTTTTTCTAATCTGCCTGATTGATCAGTGGTGGTGTGCTCGCTGATGTCCAAAAGTTGACGCAGTGCCGAAATCTCTGCACGCAACTTTCTTAGCTCGTCGTTATTGTCAGTCATGATTGAGAGAGACTTGCGAGTAGGATGCTTGTTTGAACACTACAAATCCGGCCCCGTAAGACCAGTTCGTCAGTTTAAGATGTACAGTGAGCAAGTATCCGTCGCTCTGAGGGAATGACCGCAAGATCCTACTATGTGTCTTTCTCTGCTAACTTTATTGTACTACTTCGGCTTTCTTCTGCGTCTAACTCGAATGGGTGATTAAGCCTGCCCGTCGCCATCGGTTGAGATGCGCTTAAATGAAATGGTGAACCAGAACGTGGAACCCTTGCCCTTCTTGCTGTCTACGCCAATTTGTCCGTTCATATGACTAACCAGCGTTTTGCAGGTGGCAAGACCGAGTCCCGTATCACCAAAACGGCGGAGCGTGAAGCTATCGGCTTGTGTCGGCGGTTGAAAGAGAGTCAAACAAGCAGCCGGTGAAAGTCCAGCACCGGTGTCGCGTACTTCAAAACGTAATGTGACAAAAAGCTTGTTTTGGTTTTCCACCATTGCGTGGACCGACACTTCACCAGCATCGGTAAACTTGATGGCGTTACCAATTAAGGTGATCAAGACTTGCCGCAAGCGAACCGGATCGCCGTGTACACAATCAGGTACGGCAGCATCAACGGCGCCCTTGAGAGCCAGCTTCTTTGCCTCGGCAAAAGGTCGCATAAGATCGAGAGCGGAATTTGTGATTATCCGGGGATTGACTTGTGCTAAGGCGAGGGCACCATTTTCAGATTGAAAAGAATCTGCAATTGAACTGAGTCTTGGCAAAAGCGCTTGAGCCGAATCATAAATTACCTTGGCAAATTCTCTTTGATCGTTGTTTAGTGGAGTGTCCAAAAGCAACTGTGTCATGCCAATGATATTGGAGATTGGCAAGCTAAGCTCTGCCAATTGCCCGCTCAACTTTTTCTCCTGCCCCATGGCCTAACTCCTCATGCATGCACGCATGTCAACATCGTATCCAGCTAAGAGATTAAGCAGTATAGCAGTTTCGTTTAAGACAAAATAAAATTGCCAATCTTTATCGGGTGACTTGCTTCAGAGATGATCTGAGGCGATCCTCAAGCTCTTGGTCGTTGCTATAGAAACAGGTGTAATATAGCCCCTCGGGATTGACGATGGCTACGCCGGCAGAAGGGCTCCCCAAATATTTCTTGGCGATTTTGTTGCCTATTGGATCGTTCAAGTCAAATTGCAAAAAGTCTACTTTTTCACCATAGGACTTTTTCAATCGCTCCATTAAATTATGTGCCGACTTGCAAACTTTGTGGCCATCGATATAGAACTCAGCAATTTTGAAGTGACCAGGTCTACCCAGGCCGCTCATGTATTCAGAGATATTGCTAATTCGTTCTGCTTCTCGGGCTCTTTTCCCTGATGAAATTTCCCTGAATTGTTCAACTTTTTTGTCTTGTAGAGCGGCCAAGTCTTCGTCGTTCTTACTTTGTTTTTTGGCGGTTAGGTGCTCAAATTTGGATCCAACCGCTCCTTCTACACTTTTGTCAAATCCGATGATGACGTCAGCTAAGGTGCCCTGCTTATCCACATATAGCAATGCTGGCACTCCGTTGAGTGAAAGGTGCTCGATAAGCTTCTTGTATTTGGAGTCGTTAACGTCAATGTCGATTACATCGACTTTATCGGCAAACTTCTTTCTTGCTTTTTCTAGAACGGGCTCCAATTGTTTACAAGGACCGCATCCCTCCATCGAAAAATGCAATACCTTCGGGAGTCCTGGTCTACCTAACTCTTCGGTTAGCTCTATAAATTGTTTTCCGGCTGAGAGAGTTTGCTCAGATTGATCTGACTTTCTTCGTGTGCCCTCAAGATTTTTGTTTTCATTGTTCTTGTAGGCAGGTGCAGCTTCTTTCGTATCAATAATTCTTACGTCTCTAAGAATTTGATCTGCTGACGAATTTGGAATAATTGCTGAAAGTCCCTCTGAAATTTGCTGGTCGTTTTGATCTCTATCATAAAATACGCCAACCTGTCTTTTCTTCACTTGTCCTTGTGCATCTAAATAGAGCAGAGTTGGTATAGGTGGTTCGAGCGTCACGCCGTACTGCTTTGTTAAGTCCTGGTTTTTTGGATCCTCGGCATCAATATGAATGGTGCTGACTTGGCCGCTCTTGGAGAAGTGTTTTTCGAAGCTTGCTAACTGGTCTCTTAATTGTTTGCTTCCCTTTTGCGTTGTGAAAAAGTCCAATAGCAAGGCCTGATTGATCTGATTGGCGATTTCTTTGTGCGGATCTTTGAGACCAGAGCTAATCGCCTCCGGGCTTATTTGATCGGTTTTGGTTTGGGTGGACTGAGGGAGGCTTAAATTGGAGTCGCCGGCCATGGATTGATTCCTCTTATTAAAATTGAAGCTGGATTCTGCTTTGCATCTAGAATTGTTGTCATGATATGGTCGGCAGAAGAAATTGTCTGTGTGGAAATTCCCACTAAATAAACATTTCCAGCCCCAAAAACCTAGAAAAAGATTGAAATTTTGTTGTGGACTTGGTGCTGACAACCCGAAGTGGTAGAATTCTTTTGCTGAGGGCTATTAGCTCAGGTGGTTAGAGCGCACCCCTGATAAGGGTGAGGTCCCTGGTTCGAGTCCAGGATGGCCCATATTTCAACCCTGGTTGCATAACTTGTGGTTGTGGGGGCTTGGCTCAGTTGGTAGAGCGTCTCCTTTGCACGGAGAAGGTCGGGAGTTCGAATCTCCCAGCCTCCACCATTTAAAAATGAGGGCTTTCGGTTTTGCCGGAAGCCCTCATCTTAAATGGCAAAGTTCTCCCGAGCTTGCTGCACTCGAGCGTTTTGGAGTTCACGGAGATCATCCGGATCCGTCTTCACTTTTGCATCTCTTGCCTTGCCCAAGCACTTCTCAAAACTGTTTGAGAAATTCTCAGCCGCATATCCAATTAAAGAGCTTTGAATCGTTCCCTGCTTGTCAACAAAGACTAGTGCAGGCACTGAGCCGACGCCAAGGAATTTGATCATTTGTTGGTCAATTGTGGGGTTTTTCCGGTCGTAGGCACTGAAATCGAACTTGGCTAGATGCGCCTCATCCTTATGTTTCTCGGCCAACTCATCAAGCTTGGGAGCCATTTCTTGGCAGGCTTCGCAGTCATCCATAGAGAAGTAGAGAATTTGTGGCTTGCCGACCCCGCCCACCTTTTCAAGCAGGCTTGCAAATTCCTTACCCGGGTTCGATTTCTCGGTCGCAGGACCGACAATTTCAGACAGCCCATCAGTCAAATCTCGAGCAGTCGGACTCTTGCTTGCTTCAGGGTCTTCTAGTTGTCTTTCGTCGGTAGTCATTATCCAGATCCTTTTCTATATATATAGTTGCGAACATCGACATCCCTTGCTCCAATATTCCCCGTTCTTGAAAGTAATTCGTTATCGAGTAGGCGGGACCCAGCATGGTGCCAGGATATCTCGGAACAAAACAGATGACAGTGGATTCGAGATCCCGCTGCCGTAACGGTCTTGAATTGAATGTGTGATGCAATTTCGATCAGCAACATTGCCTTAAAAGTGCTTCAAATAATTACGAAAATGCTAAGCGGTGCTGATGCGTTCAGTAGCCAAATTGGCTCTGCAACCGGATTCCGGCGTATATGCATTGGATCTTTTAGTTGATCATAGATGAATCACAACTAACTAGCGAATTTGTGCCTTCCCGGTCTTTTCTGTTATTATTAGTAATCCTCACGGGTTTATTGCCCGTGTGAACGGCCAGCCGCGAGGCCGCATAATGACCGGTCTGTACCCTGAAAACTGCATATTGAGAATAGTCCGTAAATTTATAATCCACCAAATGTAGTTCTGGATTTAAGGGCAGCGTCCTGCTGCACTTTAATATCCAGAGTTGGTCAAGCTACTAAGAGCGCACGGTGGATACCTAGGCGCTAGCAGCCGATGAAGGACGCAGCAAACAGCGAAATGCCGTGGGGAGCCGTTGCAGGCTTAGATCCGCGGGTATCCGAATGGGGCAACCCCGCCGGAGTAATGTCCGGCGACAGCCGTCTGAATACATAGGGCGGTTGAGGTAAGTTGGGGAACTGAAACATCTTAGTACCCAGACGAAAAGAAAACAAACGAGTGATTCCCTCAGTAGCGGCGAGTGAAAGGGGAGGAGCCTAAACCTCTATGACGCAAGTCACAGAGGGGTTGCGGGACTCTATACGGAATGGGAAGAGAATAATTGAAGTGGTCTGGAAAGGCCCGCCAAAGACGGTGACAGCCCGGTAAATGACAGGCTCTGAACTCCAAGAGTATCCCAAGTAATGCGGGGCACGTGAAACCCTGTATGAATCTGCCGGGACCATCCGGTAAGGCTAAATACTGACTAGCGACCGATAGTGAACAAGTACCGCGAGGGAAAGGTGAAAAGAACCCCGGTGAGGGGAGTGAAATAGAACATGAAACCGTGTGCTTACAAGCAATTGGAGTACTATTTAATAGTATGACAGTGTGCCTGTTGAAGAATGAGCCGGCGAGTTGCCGTGTGTAGTTGGTTAAGCGGTTAAAACGCGAAGCCACAGGGAAACCGAGTCTGATAAGGGCGTTGATAATTACATGCGGCAGACCCGAACCCGGGTGATCTATGCATGGTCAGGATGAAGCGCGTGTAACAATGCGTAGAGGTCCGAACCGACTGATATTGAAAAATCAGCGGATGAACTGTGCATAGGGGTGAAATGCCAATCGAACCCGGAGCTAGCTGGTTCTCCCCGAAATGCGTTTAGGCACAGCGTTGGATGTATCTTATGGGGGGTAGAGCACTAGTTCGGTGCGGGCGGAGAAAATCCGTACCAAATCGAGTTAAACTCCGAATACCCATAATGTTTTATCCAGCAGTGAGGCGGCGAGAGATAAGTTCCGTCGCCAAGAGGGAAACAGCCCAGACCACCGACTAAGGCCCCAAAATACACGTTAAGTGATTAAGGAGGTGGAGTTGCTCAGACAACCAGGAGGTTTGCTTAGAAGCAGCCATCCTTGAAAGAGTGCGTAATAGCTCACTGGTCAAGCGACTCTGCGCCGAAAATATCCGGGACTCAAACGTGTTGCCGAAATCGTGGGATCAGTTTTCTGATCGGTAGGGGAGCGTTCTGTTGTAGGTCGAAGTACGAGCGTAAGCACGTATGGACGAAGCAGAAGTGAGACTGTCGGCTTAAGTAGCGAAAACATTTGTGAGAATCAAATGCACCGAAAGACTAAGGGTTCCCACGGCAGGTTCGTCCACGTGGGGTTAGTCGGGAGCTAAGGCGAGGCCGAAAGGCGTAGTCGATGCACAACGGGTTAATATTCCCGTAC
>JAGVKG010000042.1 GCA_020050685.1 Candidatus Obscuribacterales bacterium
AAATTAGTGCCTACACCGGTCGGCACAAAAAATACCGCAAACCCCTCTCACCCCGTGCTTGTCTCACTCAAGAATAGTTGTCAGAAAGGAAGTTCCGTTGCAAAGGTAAGCCACCATTCGTCTATCGGCGCTGGCTAAGCTTAAGTGACTCGGGAATTATCTTTGGCATCAGGCAAGTTTCCTGGGCTGCCATTGATGGGCTTGCCTTGAACTTTTTTGGCAATCTCTTGATTCAATCGCGGGCAATTTGTGGACCTAATAGTCTTCATCCGGATGTAGTTCTAGCAATACCATTTGGTCTGGCAGCGCCAGAGGCGCAAAAGGCTTTTATCGATCAGGCCCAGAGGAAAAATGAGAAGCTCTTGCTCAATCGTCGCTTGATTAAGCGCATGGGCAGCCGCGAGCCAAAGTTTGCGCCGGCTGTCAGTTTGATTGGTCCTGTGATCATGCTTTTGGTTTTGCTTGATCTTGGTAATTCGACATGCGCCTATTTGGAAATGGTGAAGAACTACTATTTGGCACAGTCTCAAGCGCGGGCAGGAAATTTGTCCCAGGCGCGCGAGCATCTTGTGAAGGCTGATTGGCAGCTTGCCCATCCGCAGATGCTTTCATTGGTGAATATCAAACTCTTGCGTGAAGGATCAATTGCTGCCGGTGTACATCAGGCTCGGGCCGAAGCCCTTTGGTATATGGGTCTGAAAGCTGAAGCCGTTAAAGAAGCAAGGCAAGTCACCACACTTGCTCCTAAGCAGTATCGCAACTGGCTTTTCTTGGCCCGGCTTCTGGCAGACACTGGCAAGGAAAAACAAGCACGCGCTTGCGTGGACATGGCTGTCGATCTGCATGATGAGGCACTCTTGCCTCGGCTTTATGTCTTGGCCCTGCTAGCACAAGATAAGCACTCAGCACGCGATTATTACCAAATTTCCTTGGCTGATTTGAAAGAGAAGGTTTTTGGCGACGAACCAAACTGGCCGCCAGGAGGCAATCGTTTTCTCGGTGATCTCTTTTTTACAGACGACATTCGTTTTGTCTATGACCGCCTAATTGCGCCGCCAGTCCCGGTCAACCCACCTCTTGGCGCGCCCAATTAGAGTTTCCCCTGAAAGAACTTTCAGCCAGGCGATGACTATTCTTGACAAATTCGCGGTATCATCGCCTAAGCTATGAAAAGTTTCTTTATTAGCACCACTATTTGCGTTTGCGCTCTGGTTATCGTTCTCGATCTCTGGCTCAATTTGGGCCATCCGTTGGCGCATGCTCCAACTGCTTCTCTTGATCGCGGCGAAATATTTACTGCCACGCAAGAGTACAAGAAAGTAGCCAAGGCACCAGATGTGGTGCTATTAGGATCATCGCTTGTTACGGCTCCAGTAATGCAAGCCGATGCAATTCTGGCCAATCAACCAATTTCCCGTTTCTCACAGCGCAATTGTGAATTTCTCGAAGCGGCGTTAGCTAAGAAGCTCGACAGTCATGACCCAAGTACAAGTCCAAAAATCTTTTGTTTGGCTGTTGGCGGCGAAATGGTATCAGATGCTTATTTGATCGTGAAACATGTTTTGGATAACAAAACACCATCGGCAATTATCTACGGCATTGCTCCGCGTGATTTTCAAGACAACATCATGCCAGGCGTTCAATCAAGTGAGACATTCCATGTGCTTGCTCGTGTAAATGATTTGCCGGATCTTTTCCAAACAGCCAATCTTACTTGGGAACAGAAGACAAACATTTTTCTTGAGAGAGTCTGGGGACTCTGGCGATATCATGCTGACATCAAAACCTATTTGACCTTGCGTGCCAAGAAATTACTGGAGGCTTGTTTGCCTTGGGTGATGTTTGATAAATATGGCGAAACGCTTGAGCTGAAGCCACGCAAGCGCGGGCAATTTCCGGAAGAGGCAATTGGTGTTTTGCAAGCTTTCCCAAATGTTGCCGTGGAACACACGTCGGCAGAGGCGGCTCGCTTTGAGTATATAAGACGATACAACCCGCCAAATCAAAAAATGATTGATGCGGAATTTGAGTATTTGCAAAAACTTTTGGCTTTGTGCAGCCAACGCGGCACGCCAGTATTGTTGATTAATATGCCGCTCAGTCAATTCAATAAGAGTTTGATGCCCAAAGAGTTTTACACTGCTTATCTAAATCGCCTTGGAAGCTTGAGTAAGGCTTACGATGCAGAGTTCGTTGACTTAAATAAGAACCCCTGGGACGCTGAGGCTAACTTTGCCGACACCGTGCATTTAAGTCCAGCAGTCAGCCAAAAGTTTTTAGATCAAGTCGCTGCCGTTGCTGCTCAATCATCTGTTTCGATTGCCATACGCAAGTCTAATCAATCGATCGCCGTCATCAAGCAATCAATACACTGATTCGCAAAGAATGTGTATTGGCAATAACTTAGCTATTATGGAATCGGTACTGGCAATTGCAACAATTGCTCAACAATTCGAGTTGAAGGTTGTAAAAGATCAAATAATTGAAGCAGAGCTAAAAATAGTTTTCAGGCCAAAATATGGTAAGAAGGCTAGGCTGAGGAGATTAACACTATGAGCGGCAAGTCTGACACCGATATTCCCAAGATTTTTGCGGCTTTGAAGTTTGCCGCAGAAAAACATAAGGGACAACACCGCAAGGGTAAGGATGCTGCTCCCTACATTAATCACCCAATAGAGGTGGCGGAGATCCTGGCACGGGTTGGTGGTATTTCCGATACTGATATTTTGGTGGCAGCCATTTTGCACGACACACTTGAAGATACCCATACAACTGCAGATGAGTTGCGCACGATTTTTGGTGATAACGTCATGTCCATGGTCAAAGAGTGCACTGATGATAAAGAGCTGCCAAAGACCGAGCGTAAGCGTTTGCAAATTGAGCATGCCAAAGATAAATCCGCCGCTGCCAGACAAATTAAAATCGCCGATAAGATTAGTAATATGGCATCCATGGGCAGTGCGCCGCCGGTCGGCTGGCCCCACGAAAGAATTCTCCAATACATTGCCTGGTCGGAAAAGGTAGTGCAAGAGCTTTCTGGCGTAAACCAAAGGCTGGAAGACTTTTATAGCCGGGTTCTGGAGCAAACCCAGAAACAAGTTAGCGGCAAGCAAGGCAAGTCGTAAGCCGGAACAAATTAAATTTGCGGACGTCGATAAATTAAGGGTCTTAAGAGCGTAAAATGAAATTGTTGGTAGGGGAAGTCGGCAAAAATGAAACCCTAATTTTCTTTCTTAGTTTTCTAGTTCTTTTCTTGAGCAGTTGGATTGTTTTACCAGAAAGCAATGCTCAGGCAAAGGTCATGCCTTGCTGTGCTTCCGAGGTAACTACCAGCTGTCCTGCGCACATGCCGACACAACAAATGTCTGAGCACTGCGGCTGCTGTGACTCTTCGCCGCTGCAGGACTCCACTCCCCAATTCCAGGCTAGCGAATCCTCACCAAAGCCGCAAGCGCTCCGTCAGGTCGGACTGGTTGGACTTGTCTCAGAGCCGACTGCTACTGGGACGCTCAATTTTTCACAGCACAATCACAAGCTTAAGCCCGAGCGATTGTACTTACTCAATCGTGTACTTCTGATCTAAAGATTTCTCCAAATCAGATCCACAAATCACTTGTGTAAGTGATTTGTTTTGCAACGTCTATTTAAGGAGAAATGACATGAAGAGATTATTTTGTTTGTGCATGCTAATTCTGGGGGTGCTAGCCACTTTCGGTTTGGCGCAGGTTGGTTTTGCTGAAGATAGCAAAGCTGCCGAATCATCACATCCAGCCTGTCGAGCCGAGTGTGGCACGTGTGCTGAGATGTGTGAAAAGACACTTGCCTATTGCGAGAAGCAAGGCGGCAAACACGCTGATCCTAAACACTTGGCTTTGCTGAAAGATTGCATTGCTACGTGCAAGTTAAGTGAACAGTTTATGAAGACTGGTTCGCAATTCCAGCCTCAAGCTTGCACGCTTTGTGCGGAAGTTTGCACCAAGTGCGCTGAGTCCTGCGAGTCTATTAAAGACAAAGAGGGCAAAGTGGATAAGCAAATGCAAGCCTGCGCAGAGGAATGTCGCAAATGTGCAGAAGCTTGTAAGAAGATGGCAAGCTAGCCCAGCTTGATGCAGTGAGCGCCAGAGCCCAATCGGCTCTGGCGCTTTTCTTTGCCAAGGGCAATGTCTTGTTTGCTTAGAGATATAATGTAGTCTTCAAGGGAGAAGACTATGGCAGACAAGAATAAGATTGTAGAAGGTAATGTGGCGGGTGATTTTTTTGTTGATACCACTTGTATCAACTGTGACAATTGCCGCGAGATGGTGCCTGAAGTTTTTGGACGATTTGGATCTTATGCGGGTGTGAAAAGGCAGCCTCAATCTGCCGAGGAGATTCATCTCTCATTGCAGGCGCTGGTTTGCTGCCCAACCGGTTCGATTGGCACCCATGAAAAGCACGACATCAAATCTGTGATTGATGAGTTCCCCATTCTCATTGATGAGAATATCTATTATTTTGGTTTCAATTCACCCAAAGGTGCTGGTGGCAAAAGCTACTTTGTCAAACATCCAAACGGTAATTGGATGATTGACAGTCCAAAGTTTCAACCGCGGCTGCTTGAGTGGATACAAGCTAATGGTGGTTTGAAATATATTTTCTTGACGCATAGAGATGATGTTGCCGATGCTGGATCATATGCCACCAAGCTAAATGCTAACCGGATTATTCATATTGAAGACATCGAATCTCAGCCGCATGCGGAAATGATTCTTGAAGGATTAAACCCACTTACCTTGGACAATGACTTCATCATCATTCCCACGCCAGGACACACTGAAGGACATTGCATGTTGCTTTACAAGAATAAGTATTTGTTTTCTGGCGATGTATTAACGGCGAACTTTCGATACCATGAAGGTTTGGAAGTCTGGCCGCCATTGTATTGTTGGTATTCGTGGGGCGAGCAGATTAAGTCTCTTGAGCGTTTGCAAAAATATGACTTCGAACGGATACTGCCGGCACATGGCCGCAGATATTCTTGCGACCCTTCGAAGATGAAAGAGCAATTGGCAAATGTCATAGAGCGCTCGAAGTCAGAACCAGATCCCAATCCTTGTACACCGGAACGTATAGCGTTTTTGGAGCGCCTAGCTGTATTTTTTGACGAGCAGGGTCAACCTGTCTACGCTGATACAATGCGCATGCGCGCCGAAGCCGCAAACCTGCGTGCAGCTGAAATGCGCTAGGCTATCGATTCTTCTCAATATATTTGACAGCGAAATCCACAAGTGGTCGTTGAGGAAATAAGAATGCATCTGCTTCGGCAATCTTGCCTTTGATCACAAGACCGGACTCTTCGGCAAAGGCTTCGCCAATTAAATCAAAGTCGGAGTCGTCGAGATTATTGATGTCTTCAAATATGACCCATTTTCTTTGTCCATTATGCGATACGGGTGCACCATATTGGGTGACATCTTTGCCTTTGTAATTGGCCCGATATTCGGCAAGGTGAATTGAAGTATTACTTGTATGATCGACTCCCAAAAGCAATACCCAAGCATCGAGATCATAAAGACGGGCAAGTGGTGAACCTTCACCTAAGCAATGATGCAGCTGGTGGTTTCTGATTATTAGTTCTGCCTTCGGTCCATGGGCCGCAAACGATGTATGCGGGTGATCGCTGCGAATTACGCCAGGCATTTTGCGAAAACATTCAGCAATGGCACCCATTTTGCGTGATGGTGTAATTGCTGGATCATATGCCGGCATATTTTCTTTGATAATTTCCCACCAGTTGGTTGGCACCGGTGGATTTTGCCAAGCTGTTGGATCTGAAAGGTGAGCGGTGTGCGTTGGTACGACGAATGTTCCTTCCGGACCAAGTGCGGCATGTAGGGCTTGAATCACAGCGACTTCGCCACCACATACCCAACCTAACTTTGATAAGGATGAATGGACAAGCACGGTCATGCCTGGCTGAATTCCGAGTTTGCGGAAATCATTAGTCAGTGATGACACTGTTGCTGGTGCCTTATGTGTTGCTTCAACCAGATCACGTTCTGTCATCACAATCCAAAGTATAGAAATTAGTAAGATTGACAACCGGTCTGGAGTCAAATATAGCATGTAAAATAGCAGTCTAAACTGGAATTGGCTTTATCGGACGCAAGGAAACATTTTGGCAACTACATCCATACCCTTATTAACAAAGAGATTAGTGCTGCGCGAATGGCAAACAGACGATTGGGTTTTTGCCCATCAATGGTCCTCTGATCCGAAAGCCGTTGCTTATATGCAATTTGGGCCGAATACAGAAGAAGAAACAAAAGAGTTCATCTTCAAGGTAATCACTTACCAAACAGAAGAACCCAGATTGCATTTTGAACTGGCAGTGACACTGAAGGAAACAGGCGAAGTTATTGGTGGTTGTGGTATTCGCATTGTTGATGCCGAAAACCAAACTGCCTCTATGGGTTATATGTACACCCAAAGGTACTGGGGGCATGGCTATGGCACAGAGGCTGCTGCTGCCTTGGTTGACTTTGGCTTTTCCAAATTGAAAGTTCATCGCATCTGGGCTACTTGCGATCCGGAAAATATTGGCTCAGCTCGCATCTTAGAAAAGGCGGGCATGCGAAAAGAGGCGCACTTCCGACAACATATGCTGGTGCGCGGCCAATGGCGCGATTCTCTCCTCTACGCAATCCTAGAGGATGAATACGCGGCTCTTAAGCAAACTGACAAGCGCTAGAACAAGACGAACTGGCCCGTGCGTTTGAATTCAGTTAGTTTTTCGATCGTGCGTTTGTGGTGCGGTAGCATTTCGGGAAGCGACTTGGGATCGAAAAAATCTATCTCTAAAGATTCGTCGTTGCTTTGCATGAGGGTGCCTTGCCATTTGGTGGCATGCCAAATCAATGAGAAGCAGTGGATTAGATCACCATTGGGATATGAGACTATTTCAAAATTTGGATCAGAGGCAAAACCAAATGCTTGATGATTAAGCATTTGTAAACCGGTTTCTTCAAAGACTTCTCGCCAGATACATTCTTCTATACACTCACCATCTTCTGTGCCGCCGGTAGGCAGTCCCCAGATGCCGAAGTCAGGACGTCTGTGCAAAAGAATTTTGCCGTCCTCGCGTTCCAAGACGGCTCTGCCACCGGGGATCATCAGCAAATGATTGCCGACTATTTTGCGCAATTGTCCGGCATAAGAATCGGCAAACGGCTTGGCATTTCCGGGAAGCGTGACGGACAATTCTGAGAGCTTCTGGGATTTATCTTTGCACGAGGCTTGGAATTTGCCTGTACGCTTGAATGTTTGCAATTGCTCAATGGCAATTCGATCGCATTCAATCATATCGGGTAGCTGATTGGGCGCGAAAAAATCAATTGCCAGAGTCTCATCGTTGCTATCTATGAGCTCGCCTTCCCACTTGGTTGCATGTAGGACTAAGCCAAATCCGTGCACGCGATCACCGTTTGGATAAGTGACTATTTCATACTCTGGTTCAGAGGCGAAGGCGCAAGCTTGATATTGTTTGATGGTCAAACCGGTTTCTTCAAAGATTTCCCTGACGATTGCCTGCTCGCACGATTCGCGCTCCTCTGGTGCGCCTCCAGGCAGCGCCCAAGCCTTAAAATCCGAACGTTTGTGCAAAAGAATTTTGCCGTCTTCGCGTTCGAGAATGCCTCTGCCACCAGGCACATGCAAAAGCCTGTGACCAACAAGTGTTCTTAATTTACCGAGATATGATTGAGCGAAGTCCATAAAGTAATGATTCGTGTAGGGGCGGGGTCTCCCCGCCCTCATTGGATCGCAGCACCTATTCCGAACGGTGCAGCCGTGCAATTGGTCCAGCGCTGTTTAAACTAGTAACCAGGTTTGGTTGCTTGCCAATGTATCTGGTAATTTCGGCAAATAGTTTGTCTCCACCACGGGCGGAAAGATGGACGGTATCCAAATAATCATCCAGGGTAAAAACATCGCTATCGGAAAGATCCAACCAGTCGGCTGAATTCTTCACGCAGATGGACGATATGTTGTTATGGAAGTCCTGCCAGAAACTGTCAGGCAGAAGCTTGCGATTCGGGCTAACTGATGGCATGCCGACAACCAATACCTTGACACCGTTTTGTCGCAGCCGTGTGAGCGCGTCGTTGAAAAATGAAAGTTCTTGCGGGTATATGGGTGGATTCGGGTTTGTATAACGGTGGATGTACTCTTGCGTATTGTCGACAAACAAATAAGGAATATTGGCTGGCACAAGCCATTGTCCGGGTGAGATATTGCCACCAGAGGCAGAAATGCCTTTGAGAAACTCTTGTTTGTTAGTTGTTGCTGGTGCCTCGCCGCTTGCCATACAACTTGCGACTTTTCCGTGCAATTGACTCATCGGCAAGTATCTATTCAATAACCAGCCAAAGCGAGAGAGATCGTCGGTGAAAGCCCAGGCAGCTAGTTTGTCCGGCTCGACAAAGCGCGAGAAGAAACGAAACGGCTCAGTTGCCGAAGCGGAAGGCAAAGTATTGTCAATGAAATCACGTGGCGAGATACCAATCACTACCATCTTTGGTTTGAGTCTGCCGGTAAGCAAAGTGCGTGTGATCAAATTTTGATCTGAAGCCATTGCACCGCCCATAGACCAATTGAATATGGAAATAGGATGACCAAGACGATGAGTCAAATCATTTTCCAAAGTGGTGGCACGGCGATAAGACACGCAGTCCAATGCCTTTTGTAAAGTTTGCGCATCAGCGGTAAAAACAGCCGTAGCCATTTGTGAACTGCCAAGCAAGACGATATCCGGTGCTTGCACTTGAGCAAGGTAAGATTTTGATATCCACCAAGGCCAAGTACCTTTGATGTTTGATGCGGAATCTGGTTTGGACAGTTCTTCGTCAATAGTTGTGGTTCGCAAATTGACAGAGAAAAGCAAAGTTAGATTGGCAATAAAGAATATGCTCAGCGCCATGAGAAACTTGCTGGTTGATTTGGTCGACTTGAGCTTTCTGGCAGGTGCTTGTCCTGCCTTCAGTCTTGGACTGCGCTCTATTGTTTGTGTGTCTTGACCGAGATTTTGCATGCTTCTCTAAAGTGGCTTATTCGGATTCCATTTTGGTGCATCTTCTGCATCCTGCTTCTGCTCATGGCTATGATTGCGCTCATTGCTTGCCAGGGCTTCGTGCTTAGCCAGCGCATCACCTGCCAATGATAATGCCGTGGCTGACCGTCCATCGCTTGCCAGAGTCTTTGATAAATCCTCAAAAAACTTCTTGCCACCATAAGCATTTAAGTGAACTGAATCATGGAAGTCAGAAATTGAATAATGTTGGAAGTTGGAGAGATCGTAAAACTCAACATTGTTATTTGCAGCAAAGGCGCGCATGTCTTGCAAGTACTTCATGTAAACGCCTGGAGGCAACATGGAAACGTTATAGAGTGTAATTGGCATGTTGACCATAATCAGCTCCATGCGCTCTTTCTGGCAATAACGAGCTAATTGTCTGAGGAAGTAAACTTGCGTGCGATAAGTGTGCAGGTTCGGATGCTTATAGCGTTGGGCATATTCCATGCGATTATCTGAATAACGTGCTCTGGCGGTCTTTTCATCAATTGGACCGGCCATCACGGCTTCCGGATGAATTTCAGTTGGTAAGTAGTTGGGAATTAAACGAACCCGATCCCACCAGGTGAAAGGCGGATTGTTGTATGGTTTAGGAACCGCCTGGGCAAGGAAGTTGGTGGACTCTTGCTTGAATGCCATTTGGCAATCAACCGCTTGTCCATAAAGATAGACTGTTCTTTGCAGCCACCAGTCAAGTTTTGCATATGGTGATTCGAATATCTTGCCGGCAATGTCGTCAATGGTCACCAGGCGCTTGAGATATCTGAAAGGTTCAGTATCGGCTGGTGTGGAAAGAGTGCTGTCGATGAAGTCACGCGGTGCGATGCCATAAACCACAACATCCGGACGATTGGCACAATTGACAGTTGCCTTGAGAGTAAGATAGGCATCAGAAGGCATTTGACCTGGAGCCGATAAATTAGCCGTGGAGAAGGTGCCACCAAATCTGGTGCGCAACAAATGCTCAAGATAGGAAGCTTTGTGGTAGTTGGCCAAATCAAGCGGCTTATTCAAATAATTTGCGTCGGTACCGGCAACCGCGCTGACCATTAATGACGATCCTAATAGCGCAACATTGTGCTCCGCAGTTTGTTTGCGTAAATCATTTATAGTCCACCAGGACCAGCCGCGATAGGGAAAGGCAAAAGAGTCGAAGCGGAATGGTGTTGCATAAGACAAATAGTGGTTGAGCAATAAGAAGACAACCAGAGTAGCAATAAACAAGCTTCTCGGTCTGCGAATGTTTACAGCAAAGAAACTGTGATGATCTCGATGAGCCTCCTCGGCTGCTCGCTTTGCTTGTTCGGCGGAACTCAACACGTGAGCATTCTCTACGCCAGGACTTTCTTGTCCTGTCAGTTTATTGGGATCTGGTGAAATAGTTGGAGTTTGCATTTTCTTCCACCACCTATAACGGCTTGTTGCCAGAAAGGGAAAGCCGTGTTTCTCTTGCCTTGCTTCTTGCCGCCTTGATCACCTTTGGGGAACGAGCCGCCGTTGCATGTCGCAAGCCAGAAGCTAATTGCACACCTTTTGGTTTTATTCCTAATGCCACCAAAGTTGGGCGGTCAGCTGAAAGTGTGTCTGCCAAGCAATCAAGCATCTTGCGTCCGCCACCAGTGTGCAAATGCACTGTGTCCATGAAATCAGACAGCGCGAATTTCTTGCTGGCATCGAGATCGATAAAGGTTGCACCTTTTGATAAGGCAAAACTGCGAACACCGGTGCGGTAGACGTCCCAGGCTTGCTTGGTCAAAAGCGAACGATTGATATCGGTAATTGGCATTGCCATTACTACTACATGAATTCCACGCGCGCGAGCCACATTCATCAGATCGGTAAAAGAACGCATTTGAGTTATATATGTATCCCACTTAAGGGACTTATAGCGCTTGCGATATTCAATTAAGTTGTCGGCAAAGGCTTCGCGTTCGCCAAGCTCATGAGGGCGGAAGAAGGCTTCTCCCACGTTCAGTTCGCCTGGTCTATATTCCGGCATCAAAGCCCGCCGGTCGAAAATCGAAAATCGTTTTTCTGTTTGCGGCAGAGGAATATATTTTTCTGCCTTGCTGGTCGCCAACTGGTTTGCTTTGCAAGTTATGTCTTGTTTCAATCCATATAAGTAAACCGACTTGCTCAGCTCATAGTTGAGGCGTTCTTTCCAATCCGGGAAAAAGAGCGAGGCTTGTTCTTCCACCGAACCTAAACGACTGAGGGAATGGAACGGATCTGTTGCCGAAGGACTAGGCAACAAATTATCCAAGAAGTCACGCGGGCCGACACCATAGACAATTATTTTTGGTGCCTTTTCATGTCTAAGCAAAAACTGAGTGATCAAGTCTGCATCCGAGGGCATTTCACCAGGTAAAGCAAAGTTGAAAGTCGAAATGGCTTTGCCTGATTTCCTGGAAAAAACATCTTCAAAGTAAAGACTCTTATGATGCTGGCTGCCATCGATACGCTTATGCGTGTAATCAGCATCGCAGCCGGCGAGAGGAACAAGCATCAGCGATGAGCCAAGGAAAACCAAATCAGGAGATTTCTTTTGTTTGAGAAAATCACCGATTGCCCAACTTGTCCAATTCTTCTCCGGAAACTTAGTTGCTTCCGTCTGGCCAAATCCATTGACCCAGGCCGCATAGTTGACTAGCCAGTAGAGCAAAACCGCAAAAGCAAAAGAGCTAACAAAGCAGACATCTTTTGCTTGATGGCAACTTGCTTCTTTTAAATTGGCTTTCTCAGAGTTGTCCACTATTTACGGTCCATTGGAAATTGGCAAATTGTCGGAATTAAGTCGGACAAACGCTCTCTAGAATTGGAAGTAAATGAAGCGTGGCGAAGTGTCCGGACTGAAAATAGTCAGAAGACACATTAGTGCCACCATTACAGTTACTTGTACAGGCCATGGCGGACTTAAATAGAAACGCTTGTCGTTAAGCCAATCCACAACTGGCTGCGCAATCATTAGCACCGGCAAAATTAGAACTAAAGCCGGGAAAATAATTGGATCACGAATTTGCAGAATTGCCAATTGCGCAGCGCTGAAGTGTGCCAACTCGATTGGTGCTTGCGCCAATTTTTGAATGATGTTCCAAGCAATGGTCAGATTCTCAGCCCGGAAGAATACCCAGCCGACACAGACAATGTGGAATGTGATAACCACTGACACAGCGTGATAAATCTTGGACGATAATAGTTTTTCTGCTACGCCCACGCGGACAAGCATTTTTGAATATTCTTTGTGCAGAATCAAAAGCACGCCTTGGTACGCACCCCAAGCCAGGTAGTGCATAGCAGCACCGTGCCAGAGTCCGCCCAGTGCCATGGTCAAAAATAAATTGCGGTAGGTGAACAATGTGCCACCACGCGATCCACCGAGTGGAATAAACAAATAGTCTCTCAACCAGGTTGACAGACTGATATGCCAACGATGCCAGAAATCGGAAACGTTTGCGGCGATGTAAGGCAAGTTGAAGTTGATTGGCACCTTGTAACCGAAGAGCATGGCTGAGCCACGGGCAATATCCGTGTAACCGGCAAAGTCAAAGAAAATCTGGAAAGCAAATGCGTAAACAATTACCCAGAGATCAAGGCTCGAGAAATTTTCCGGATGTGTAAAACCAGCTTGCACAACAAGGGCAAGATTGTCTGCAATCAAAACTTTCTTGAAGAGTCCAAGCAAAATTTGTTGCATGCCCTCATCCACATATTCCCACTTGAATTTGGCAGGAATAGCAAGCTGGGGAATAAAGTCTTGATAGCGCTTGATTGGACCAGCAATTTGCGTCGGGAAAAACGAAGCGAAAAGCGCAAAGCCGGGCAAGGATTTGACCGGCTCTTTGCCGCGATAAACCTCAACGGCGTAATGAATGAACTCAAAAACGAAAAAGGAAATGCCCAAAGGCAGAAGAATATGCAAGTGTGGTTCACGCCAATTGATATGAGCTAGCGCCAAACCTTCTTTCAGTGTGTGCATGCCAAACGTGGCGTACTTGAAAATTGCCAGCGTAATTAAGTTGCCTGCCACCACAATTCCCAAAATCAACTTCTTGTGTTTTTCGGTTTTTGTGATCAGGGGCACTAAGAAATAATTTCCCAGCGTCAAACCGGCAATAAGAAATCCGTAGATTGGCCGCCACGACATATAGAAAACGTAGCTTGCCACCAAAAGTAGCGGCACACGCAAACGATGTGGACAAATCCAAAAAAGTAAAAATACGGTCGGAAGAAAGACCAAGTACTGCAGACTGTTAAATTCCAACCTTCCATCTCCTTATAACAAGGCAACCTCGCACTTGCAAAAATTCTGCAAATAGATTGCCGGTTTGCACGAGAAGTCAATAACAAGACTTCAGAATAGACCTAGATTGTAAATCTTAGATTTCAAGTACGTCTAGCGAAAGGCAGATCTCTTAATGTAAATGTTTCTACAGGCTTTTGTTGTCAACATCGAGTAAGCGCCCGCACAATATCGTGTACCGACATCTTGAAAACAGGCGCGTACGATTCTAGCGAACAAATCACCCGGCAAACATTTGGCAACCGATCGAAAAGCGGAGATTACTCTTCGTGCTCGGGAGCATCTGCTGCCTTGGTAATTCCATCTGGAATTAATTGATAACCGCCGCCGTAGACTGTTTTGATGTACTTGCGCTCTTGAGTTTCCAATCTGGTTCTCAAGTGGCGAATGTGTACGCGAATCGTATCAACATCATCGTCCGGCGAATAGCCCCAGACTTCTTCCAAGAGCTTGCCTGTGGACACGGTTTGACCGTGATGCTGCATCAAGCAATGCAAGATCTCAAACTCGGTTGGCGTCAGTTTGATAATTCTTTCCTGGACTTTTGCCTGTAAGTTTTCCGGAATAAGAGTAATTTCACCGGCTGTGAGAATTTCCGGCAAGCTGGCGGATAAGGGCGCTGACCCGGCACGCCGCAAGAGCGCACGCACTCTCACCTGCAGTTCCGGAATTTCAAATGGCTTGACAAGGTAGTCGTCAGCACCGGAATCAAAACCGGTAACTTTATCTTGTGTCATGCCAAGAGCTGTGAGCATCAAAACCGGAATCGGATTGGTTTGGGGGTTGTGGCGCAAACGCTGGCAGACTGTAAAGCCATCCAAGTCTGGCATCATCACGTCAAGAATAATCATGTCCGGACGATTTTGCTGAGCTAAAGCCAGCCCCTTGATGCCGTCTGAGGCAACCGATACCTGGTGCCCAAGCAGCTCAAGATTGACTTTTACAAGCTCGACGATGGATGGATCGTCGTCAATGACGAGAATTCTACTCAAGGATATATCCTCAAAATTTGGACCGAATGCTTATTGTGTATTACTGCTTACCAATTTTACTGGAATTTTAGTTAATTTCCCTTGCCGGAGCACACCCAAGGTGACGATTTGCCCAGCCTGTTTATTATCGATATAAGAAAGCAGATCGTCTGGAGTGCGTACTGGTTGATTGTCAATTGAATTGATAATGTCGGCAGAGGCATAGTCAATTGATTGGACCGTGAATGGTCCTTGTTGACTTACAACAAGCTTTCGTCCCTTTATGCCGGCTTGGGCTGCCGGCCCGTTTGGATCGACCGTTACAACTCGCAAACCTTTGTCCGTTTGTTGGACTTGCAAGATGCCGAGGTCGGGGCGAACTATTGCATGGTGGGCAATTAACTCTGGTATCAAACGCTTGGCGATATTGATAGGAATAGCAAAGCCGATGCCGGCAGATTGGCCAGCACGGCTAAAGATAGCTGTATTGATACCTATCATTTTTCCTTGTGTATCTAATAATGGACCGCCGGAATTCCCGGGATTAATGGCTGCATCGGTTTGAATAATGCCCTTGATCAAACGTCCACCGCCTGTACCAAGCGTGCGTCCAATGCTGGAGATAATCCCTTGGGTGAGAGTTCTGTCCAAACCAAACGGATTGCCGATAGCAAAAACACGTCTGCCTACTTCTAAATTGGCCGAATCACCAAGCGGAATTGCCGTTAACTTCATGCCGGCCGGCGGTGTGATTTTCAATACGGCAATATCGTTGGCTGCATCGGCGCCCACAACATCAGCCGGTAAATTAGTACCGTCGTAAAGTGTAATGCGCACCTTTTGCGCGCCTGCCACCACGTGGTTGTTGGTGAGAATATAGCCTGAGGAATTGATAATTGAGCCAGAGCCAAAACCTTCGCGCGGTACGACATTGAACAAAAAGTCTTCCGCTTGGGCCATGGTGGCAACGTGCACAACGCCTTGATTGGTGGATTTGTAAACTCTGATGTTTACTGCCTCATCCGGTGTGATGGCTGGCGTCGTGCCGTTTTTGCTCACTGCCAAAGCAGTATTTGCAGTGAGCAAACTAACGATAAATGGTGCAAGCATTGCAATTGTTGTCATTTTCTTCGTGTTCATTGGCTCTTTCCTATATCAACCTTTTCTCCAACTTTCTGACCAACCCGAGGCTCTTGACCAGCAAGAAGCCTGACAATATTTGATTTGTGGCGGACAATTACATAAACTCCGGCCGCCAGTCCATAAGCAGCATAACTCGCCGGCGCACCAAAAAGATACATCAATACCGGTGTTAGTCCGCCTGTAATTATTGATGCCAAAGAAACAATTCTGCTTATCGCCAGCACAAGAAGCCAGAGGGCAAAAAGCGCTAAGCCCGCCTGCCATTGCAAGGCAAGCAATGTGCCTAATCCAGTTGCTGCACTTTTCCCGCCGGCAAAGCCCAGAAAAATTGATTTGCTGTGTCCGATTACCGACAAGAGTGCCATCGCAGGTGGTATCAAGAGAAAATTATCCACAGGTAGTAAATTTGGGTATGCTTGCTCCAAATAAATTGCCAACCAGACCGGCAAATAACCTTTGCCAATATCGACAATTAAGGTAATTAGGGCCGGAACTTTGCCTGCAGTGCGTAGTACATTGGTGGCACCGGTTGAGCAAGAACCGCTTGTTCTCACATCTACACGAGCAAATAATTTTCCTGCCCAATAACCTGTGGGTATTGAGCCAAGCAGATACGCGGATAAGGTAAGCAGAATTAAGGCAAGCATGATTTGGCCTACCTTTCTTTTGATCTCAAAGCCACAACTATTGGTGTGCCAGCAAAACCAAAGGCTTCACGGATTTTTCTTTCTATATATGTGCGATAGGAAGGCGTGAGCAATTTCGCATCATTGGAAAATAGGAGAAAGGTTGGTGGAGAGGTTGAAACTTGCGATGAGTAATAAATTCTCAGTCGTTTGCCGCGCTTAGATGCTGGTGGTGGCACCAGTGCGACAGCTTCATTAATCACTTGATTAACCAGTGACGTGGAGATTCTGCGCCGTCCTTGTAAAAGTGCCCGTTCGGCGGCTTCCATGATTTTTGCTACGCGCTGTTTTGTTTGAGCAGATGAAAAAACCACTTCGGCAAATTTTAAGTGCGGCAATTCGCGATCTAATTCTTCCTGATACTCTTTCATGGATGATGACGAGCGGTTCTCAACTAAGTCCCACTTGTTCAAAACTACGACACATGGTTTTCCCGCTTCTTCTATTTTTCGCGCGATCTTTTGATCTTGATCGGAAACGCCTTCATTGGCATCCAAAACAATAGCCACAACATCGGCGCGCGAAAGAGCAGATAAAGAGCGGACAACGGAAAATGCTTCCACGCCGTAAGAAACTTTGGACTTGCGTCTGATGCCTGCTGTATCAATCAGCGTGATGTCCTTGCCTTTGTATCTAATCGTTGTATCAATGGCATCACGGGTGGTGCCAGCTTCCGGCGTGACGATGCAACGTTGACTGCCACAGAGGAAATTGACGATTGATGATTTACCGACATTTGGCTTTCCGACAATGGCTATAGAAAAGGCTTTTAATTCCTTCTCTTCTTCGCTTACCTCGCCGTCTTCTCCCTCTTCAATATTTGGTTTCGATTTTTTCGGGAAAAACGAGACGATTTTATCCAAGAGGTCGCCGACATCACCAGTGCCGCGCATGGCCGAAAGTGCCATCGGCTCTCCTAAACCAAGCTGATAAAACTCATGGGTATTTACGGTTTGCTTTGGATCATCGATTTTATTCACAGCAACCAATATTGGTTTTTTCACACGTCTAAGTTGATTGGCGATGTCCTGGTCTTGCCCGGTCAGGCCCGCCTTGCCGTCGACGATAAAAACAATTACATCTGCTTCATCACAAGCCAGACGAACTTGGGCAGCGATTTCAGATGCCAGGGGCTCATCCGGGTCGGCAACCAGACCACCTGTGTCAATCAGCAAGAAATCATGTCCCGCCCAGTCGCCATCGCGATAAATGCGATCACGGGTTGAGCCAGCGAATTCATCGACTATGGCTGTTCTTGAGCCAATCACGCGATTGAAAAAGGTTGATTTGCCGACATTGGGACGGCCAACAATTGCAATTACCGGTTTGTACATAACTCTATAGTTTACTACTCAGCTTCGCCTGGCTCAGTATCTTCCGGCTTCATGGCCGGGAATTTACCCGATTCTTTGCCAAATTTCTTGGCCAGTTTGGGTGTTTGGTTCTCCAGCCAGTGGGAAAGTACGTCCTTGGCAGTATTTAAGTAGACCGCCATTTCCGTATCGCCACCAACGTCCGGATGGGTGCCAGGTCTGGTCATTTCCGTCTTCCAAGCTTGATGGACCTTTTCCGGAGTAAGTTCTTCCGGCCGTATTCCCAGCATCAGGCAGGCCTTGCGAATGTCAGGAGGAACTGTGCGAATCACAAAGCTGTGTTGCCCTGTGTCGGTGTCCTTTCGTCCGGCACCAGCCAACTTGCTGCCCATCAACCCCTTGTCTTGCGTTTTGTTTTGCTGAGTTTGCGAAAGCCGCCGTTTGACTAAGTCCTCCAATTGCTCTTGTTCAAGTTGTTTGTTGGCATTATCAGCCGCTGGCTGCACGGTGAGCTCTGGGTCAGTTACGCCATAGTCCGGTGCGAGCTCTGTTTCTGGTTCAGTAGTCGAGTCAATCGCATCATGAGGTTCGCTTATGGCATCACTACCTTCCGGTGCTGCAAATTGATCAAATTGATAGGCATTGAAAACCGGCATTTCCTGCGTGGCATTGGCGTCATCAAATTGATAAGGGGCAGCGTCTGCATGGACGTCTTTGGCATCAACCGGCATATCCGCATGAGAAATGGAATTAAATTCTTGCCCGGCTTGCGGTAAATCTGTCTGAGAATCTGTGGCGAAATTGAGCGGACTTTCGACAACTTCGGTTTGCCTGTTAGTCTCCATGGCTATCTCGTCTGCTTGAGCCAAATATTTGGCTGCTTCTTCCCAGCCCTGCTTGTAGCCGGCCTGCCAGGCTTCCTGTTCGCGTTTTTGTATATCTTGATTTTGCTGCTCGAGTTTGAGCATTTGCTCTTGCAGCTCTTGATTCTCATGTTCCAAAATACCCGAGCGTTTGATGATTTGATCGCTGGCTAAGTCGTTGGGGCGCCCGCTTTGCGCGCGCGACTGAGAGATAATGTCCATCAGCTCGGTATTGCGGTAAAGTGCAGCACGCGGCACCCTGAGTTCGTCTGCAACCGTGTAGGCATTGACATCCCAGCCTTTTGACTGAATCGACTGTACCGCAGCCAGAACAGCGTCTTTATCTATGTTCTTTTGATTGCTGAGGTCTTTTAACATGGTTTATATTGCGCGCAAGTCCACTCAATTCAATATTCCCAATTGATCAAATAAGCTAATGGTTTAGAGTTGAATATGTCAGGCAAATTTCATCTAAATTTACTTATGCAAATATCTTCATAAGGGGTTTATAAATTTCTATGTCGGAAATTGCTCCGGAAATTGTTAGAGTCCGAGCCAAAATAAGCGGGCGTGTGCAGGGCGTGTTCTTTCGCCAATCCACTCGTGAGCAAGCCCGCATGCTTGGCCTCGCTGGCTGGGTGCGTAACATGGATGATGGCACTGTGGAAATGGAGGCCTGCGGACCGAAGCAGAAGGTAGATGCTTTGGTAGCTTGGTGTCACGAGGGACCGTCGGCAGCAAAAGTTGATGCTGTACAAATTATTCTGCAAAATCAGCTCAATCAAGATGCTCACAAGCAAGAAACTGGCTTCGAAATAGTTGGCTGATCTTATCTCTTCTTCCCAAGTGGAATTATCTTCGACATTTCCATGACCAAGCCGGAGCGGCTGACCTCAAGCGAATTGGGAATCTGGTAGCCACAATAAAAATTCAGACCCAAAGGCAGCGAGTAAGAGAAGCCTGGAATCAAATATCCGAAGGTATGAGTGCCTGAGTACCATTCAGTAAAGGCGGTCAATTTTTTTGTAATTGGTTGTTCGATGCCACCAAGGAAGCAAACCATATTGTCAAAAAATATTTGTTTGGTGCCGGTGGAAACTCCAGCAGTTATGCGGGTGTGAAGACGAGGCAGACGAAAGGAACCTTCTACATATGTCCAATTACCGACGCTTTGACCTTCAAGCGAAATAGGCACCATTTCGCCGACTACTAGTTTTAACTCTTCTTCTGGTAGGCGCTTTGGCAGTATGGGAAAGATTTTTTTGAAACCAACCCCAAGGGAAATGTTGTTTGAGGCAGGAGATGTGACATTGAATAAGGTGCAATCAAGTTCTGTGTTATGACCGATACCGAGTGCTGCATAGTGTGTGCCAAACCAGTATTGCCCTGGCTTCCACCATCTATATTGTGATTCGTGTTGCAAAAAAAGCTTGCCTGCCGGTGTTACATCAGCAGACGGGACGTTGATGATTGTTTGCTGTGCCAATGACTGAGAGCCGCAAATCAAAAAGCCAAAAACCAAAACACTTATTTGGCAGGCCTTGAGCATATTTGGTTTTACTTTCTAGTTGATCGGACTTGCTTGCAATTAATCGCCTGCAAAATCATATCCTAATATCTAGTAATCTGCATTTAGGTCTATTTTTTCTGGTTTGTACTTTGCAAAACAGATTGTGCTTCCACATTTGTCGGTTCAATTTTCAGCGCTTGTTCGGCTAAATATACTGCCTGCTTGGTCTTGTCCAAAATCTGCGAGAGTCGGGCTGCTTCTGCATAAGAATTGGTATCTTGACCGGGTTTGGCCGTGGCAGCGGTGACGGCCAGCAAACAAGCGTCCTGATCATTGCGGGAAAGGGCAAGCCGGGCACGAATCAGCCAGACCCAAGGATTTTGCGGAGAAATTTGGCAAGACAAATCTAAGAGCGGTTCAGCTTGGTCGGGTTTTCCTTTGATGATGTAAACGTTAGCCAAGCCAAGTAAGGCATCGACATTCATACTATTGGCAGAGAGAACTTTGGCATAAAGTGCTTCTGCTTGATCGGTTTGCGAAAGGGCAAGATGTGTTTCGGCTTTCACCAGTAAACAAAATTGATCTTCGGCAGATGTGGTGGCATTGGATGAGGAATGCAAATCCGATTTCTTTTCTAAAAGCAAAAGGGCTGCTTTCGGGCTTCCTAGTCGCAGCCTGCCTTGAGCAAGCAAGCAAGTGGCTAATTTGTTGTTTTTGTCTTTGGTAAGTGCTTGTCTTGCATATCGGACAGCCTCGCGCACATGACCTTCGCGCATGTTTAGTTCTGCACTGTTTATTAGTGCTTCCAAATTCCAAGGGTCGAGTTTGCGGGCTCTGTCCAATAGTTCTTTGGCGCGGGCAAATTCGCGTTCTTTTAATGCCAGATAGGCCAAGCTCACTTTTGCCTCTACTAAGTCAGGCTTCAAGCTTAAGGCAATCTCCCAATGTTCCTTGGCTTTGTCAACTTGTCCGAGTCTAAATTCAGCGCCGGCCAGATTGTTCCAAGCCACAGCAAAGGTGGGATCTAATTTGGTGGCAAGTTCAAATTTGGCTTTAGCCTTTGGTATGAAACCTTGCTTGAATTCGCGATTGCCGGAAGCATAGGTATAGTTGACGCAGGCTTTGCGCCCGAGCCAAAAGACAAGTCCAAAGGCAATCACCAAAGTAAGCAATGCACGTTGAGCTTGCCGCAATCTGGTAATTCTTTTCAGTGTGACTAACCGGCTTGGTGTGGTGACCAGCGCATTTTCACTTTGCGGTACAAATGCAAAAGTCTTCTGGCATATTGTCTGATAAAGATTACTAAACACTTCCTCGCTAAACCAGAAGGAAGGAATTTCCCGTGGTGCAAGCGATCCGCTCTTGGCTTTCTCAATATATAGAACCAGACGTGAGGCAGGCGGGCGATAGCCGGCCAGAAAGGAAAATATTTTTTGTGGTTCGCAACTAATGGCAGCTATTGAGGTCCAGGATATCTTTCGGCCAAAGCGCCAAAGTCTAATGCCTTGATCGTCGGCCTGGATGCCGCCAGAAAGAAAGCGAACTATATGTAGAATGCCTAAAAAGGCGACAAACCATAAAATCACAGCTGAGAGCCAGACGCCAAGCAGTCGGAGCAGCCAAGAGATTGGTGTCTCGGAATTTGGCACGAGTGCAATGGCATCCGGTACGGCCAATAAAGTGCCAACAATGATGGCTGTGGCTTGAGAAAGTTTGGCTAGGGCTTGAGAACTAGATTCAAAATCTTGCTTGGTTTGCTTTTCCGCGCAAATTTGACCAGGGGTGCCCTGGCTTAAGCCGGTCTCATTTGAGTTGGGTTGACCGATATCGTCCAAATATATCCGCCCCTTGATCTGCTCAATCGCGACTTTTTTGATTTTGTTTTGCTTGATAACCAAACAAAATGGTAGCCAGACTACATTTTTCTCCTAATTGATAACTAACCCCTTTTCTATAGATTAAACACCTGCTAGATTATCTTGGTAAATGAGACCCTCATTAAATCCGTAGGCGTTTAGCCGGGTAGTTCATGTTCTGAGTCGAGGCTCTTGTCAAAAGAGAACCGCTTCGAGCATGTAACAATTTCGACACCTTCAGTGATCAAGATTAAACGAGGTCAAATTGAATGGGGTTTAATATTAAAAGCTGGCGACTTTGTGCGAGGTGAGATCCTTGAAGATTCTGATTATTGAAGACGACGTAAATATTGCCCGTCTAATTGAGCTCGAACTTGGTTATGAAGGCTATCAAGTTAGCGTTGCTCATGAGGGTAATCACGGCATAGAGTTGTTCAAGAAAGACCAGCCAGACCTGGTTTTACTTGACATAATGTTGCCTGGACTTGATGGTGTTGAAGTTTGTAAGAAGCTGCGTTCCATATCTAAGGTGCCAGTCATCATGTTGACGGCAAAAGATGGCGTGCAGGACCGCGTGGTTGGTTTGGACAGCGGCGCAGATGATTATCTGACTAAGCCGTTTGCCACCGAAGAATTGCTGGCTCGTATACGTGCAGTTATGAGACGTAAGCCGCAAGAAGGCATTCTTACTTATGCCGATCTTTGGATGGATCAGCTTAACCGTGTGGTCAAGCGCGGTGAGCGTCAATTGGATTTGCGCGCTAAAGAATTTGATTTACTGCGTTTATTCATGCAATATCCAGAGCAAGTCTTGTCACGCGAATTTATCTTCGACAAAGTTTGGGGTTATGACTTTATTGGCGAATCGAATGTCATTGAAGTCTATATCCGCTATTTGCGCTCCAAGTTGGAAGATGCAAATTCCAAGCGCTTGATTCAAACGGTTCGCGGCGAAGGCTACGTCCTGCGCGAAGAAGAACCTTCTAGATAAGCGGGATTGATTTGTAAGTGCTCCGGCGCTGATGCGAGCATCAGCTTCTCCGCGCGAACCGACGCTACACTGCGCATTGCTCACTCGCAATGCTGCGTTTCGCTGGGCTGTTGCTTCTACATTACTTGGCGTTGAACATGCCAGTTCATCATCATTTTGATGCGGGATTGGACTTGCGGGTCAAGCATTTGCAATGTTTTGAGAGCCCGGCAGCGAATGTAGGGATTGTCATCTTCGCTTAGCTTGAAGAGAATCTCTTCTGGCATATGGGGATTTTCGGCCACCCCATATCGGACATCCATGTCTTCATCTGTGGCTAACCAGGATAAAACATCGGGTGGTGTTGAGGGATTCTCGGCGACAGCCAGGCGTACATCGGAGTGTGCATCTCGTGCCAAACGACTTAGTACTTCGCTTGGAGTCTTGGGATTTTCTGCCACGCGCCTGCGTATATGCGGTGTGGAATCATCAGCTAATCGTGAAAGAACGAGTTGCGGCGTATTCGGATTGCCTGCAACTACGCGTCTAACATGCAGGACATCAAACTCGCTACATGTGCCTGTACTTGTGCCCACGCTTGTTTTGGATGGGGAGCTATCCGGCTGACCGGCATTAGGTTTGTACTGCTTATAAATTCTGTTGGCCTGGTTTTTGTGTCGTTCGTCCGCCATCTAAACGTTCCCTCGTAAAAATAAAGAAGGCAATATGATGCCCCAGTCGGGTTTTACCCAGCGGCTGCGATTTCGAAACGCCTGACAGGCCTTTCTGAGACAGTTATTAGATGTGAAGGCCCGTCTGGTGCGGCAGGCTAGACCAAATTTCATCGCTTTGACCAGCGCTTTTGTTAGCTAGCTAACTCCGATTGAATATCAAGGTGCTATCAAAGGGGGCACTGGTATCAATGAGAACGACTAACCAGTGTATGGCTCGCTATCTCTCGTAACTTCCCCAATGAAAAGAGGGCAAATTCAAAAATTCCCTTGTTTGTGACTTGTCCTTTGCGAAGTGTAAAGCTATGATGACTACAAGAGTAAAGCTTTTTTACGGGCGCAGTTGCAAATAATGTCGCAAATCATGGCGAAAGTACAACAGTTAGACAAGACAGATTCCCACGAGCAAGGTCGCATTTGGTTTGATTTGGTCTCGCGTCCGGGAGCTGGTTCTTGCGTGTTGAGTTTGCCAGCATCACTGAAGCAATATCAAGGTGAGCTGGAATTGTTATTGGGCAAAGTCTTTGCTGGACGCCCACAATTGCCGGAGAACCTGGCACTTGCTCAACAGATGTCACTTAACTGGTGCCAAGCGAAATCTCAACAACTGGGCGTTCGTAACGAAGTCAGTTTCGAATAGCTAACTATTCTTCTCCAACTTCAGCTTCTGGCTCGACTAGTGGTGTGACAGAAATGACTGAATCGTCTTCAGCTGCTTGCTGAATGCGAACACCAGTTGCCATGCGGCCTTGAGCGCTGATCTCATCAACGTTCTGCCTGACAACAACACCATTGCCGGTGGCAATCATTACTTCCGTACCTGGTTCAACTACGCGTAAGCAAGCCAATCTTGATTGAGCGCTCTTGAACTTGGTGCCAATTAAACCGATGCCACCACGATGTTGTCTGCGGAAGTTGTCTTCCGATAGCGTGCAGCGTTTGCCGTAACCATCGTTTGTAATCACAAGTACGTGTAATCCAGTTCTTGGCTCAAACACGTCGAAGCCGACAATCTTGTCGCCGTCGCGCAAGGTAATTGCCTTGACGCCGCGAGCCGAGCGACCAAGGACAGAAACGTCTTGTTCGCTATATCTGATACACATGCCTTCGGATGTGCCGATGATGATATCGGAATTTCCAACAGATGGTCTGACCCATCCCAGCTCATCGCCGGAATTGAGGGTGATAGCAATAATGCCTGTGCGGCGAATATTGGCAAAATCACTTAGTGCTACACGCTTGATATAAGCTTGCTTTGTCAGCATGACAAGATACTTGTCTGGCTCGAATCCAGTCACAGGAATAACCGAGGTGACCGTATCGTCCTGGCTCATGGAAAGCAAGTTGACGATGGCTAGTCCGCGTGCGGTACGTCCACCTTCCGGCAGATCCATTACATCTAAGGAATAGACTAATCCGCGGTTAGTGAAGATAAGCAATTTGTCGTGCATGTTGGCCGTGAAGAAGTGTTGTAAATCATCTTCTTCGCGTGTCTTCATGCCTGTCATGCCGCGTGTGTTGCGACGTTGACGCTTGAATGTATCCAAGGGCAAGCGCTTGATATAGTCTTGCTTGGTGATGAAGACGACCATCGGATCGTTTGGTATCAAATCCTTATTTGATAATTCGGTATCAGCCTTCGATCCTTCAATGCGTGTGCGACGCTCGTCACCATACTTGGTTTTTATCTCAGTCAATTCAGTCTTGATCAATTCAAGCACAAGCTTGCGATTTTCCAAGAGCTTCTTGTACTGAGCAATCTTCTTGTTCAGTTCAGCATATTCTTTTTCAATCTTGCCGCGTTCTAATCCTGTTAAGCGGCGCAATTGCATTTCCAGAATTGCGTTTGCTTGTGGCTCATCCAGTTTGAATTTGTTCATCAAGCCGGTGCGCGCTTCTTCGGTGGTATCAGCACTGCGGATTAGCTTGATCACTGCATCAAGGTTTTCCAGTGCCTTCAAATAACCTTCCAATATGTGCGCGCGCTCTTCTGCTTTCTTGAGCAAATAGCGTGTGCGTCTGGTCACCACTTCAATTCTGTGGTCAATGAATTCCTGAATCATGTCGGCAAGCTGCAAGGTTGCCGGACGGTTGCGCACCAATGCCAGTGTGTTAACTGGGAAAGATTGCTGTAATTGCGTGTGCTTGTACAAGTTATTCAGCACAACTTCTGGTCTGGCATCGCGCTTCAGTTCAATCACGACGCGCAAGCCTGAGCGATCGGTTTCGTCGTTAACATCGGAAACGCCGGAAAGTTTGTCTTCGCGCACTAAGTCTGCAACACGCTTAGTGAAGGCTTCCGGACCGCAAAGATATGGCAAGGAAGTAACAATAATTGCCATTCTCGATTGACGTCCGTGACCGCCAGCAATTTGTTCAATGGTGGCAATACCGCGCACAGGAATTGAACCGCGACCGGTTGTATAGGCCTCGACAATGCCTTCCTGACCCATGATCACGCCGCCAAATGGAAAGTCAGGACCTTTGATGTATTGCATCAGTCCCTTTGAATCTAAATCGGGATCCTCGATCTTGGCAATCGTGCCATCAATTACTTCGCTCAAATTATGCGGTGGAATATTTGTGGCCATACCAACGGCAATACCGGCAGAACCGTTAAGCAAAAGTGTCGGCACGCGTGATGGCAGAACCACTGGCTCGCGGCGGCTGTCGTCAAAGTTTGGTCTGGTGTCGACTGTTTCTGCTTCGATGTCGGAAAGCATTTCCATGGAAAGCGGAGCAAGTCTGGCTTCCGTATAACGCATGGCGGCTGGCGGATTATCGAGGTCGCCGAAGTTGCCATGTCCATCTACTAAGACATATCGGGAAGCGGAAGGTTGAGCCAATCTAACTAAAGCTTCATAAATTGCCGAGTCGCCGTGCGGGTGATAGTTACCCATGACGTCTCCGACGGTCTTGGCGGCCTTCCGGTAACGCTCATTGGGAGCCAATCCCAACTCATACATACCGTAAATAATTCTTCTATGTACTGGTTTCAATCCATCTCGAACATCAGGAATGGCGCGGCTGACAATTACTGACATTGCATAGTCAATAAACGACTTGCGCATTTCGTCACGCAACTCAACAGTTACAATACGCTCGCCTGGTGCTGGTGTTTCTTTACTCAAGATTGATGTCTCCTAGATCTCTTCTAGACTTTTTCTTTCGGTCCGTCGATATGTTTTCCCGAGATGTTTCCTAACCGGATTGCCTCCAGCCAGCAAGCAGTCTCATCGACTCGTCTGAGAAGACCAATTATAATATATTCTTTGCGTCTTATTGATCCTTTTGGAGTACTTGCGGGGGGCTCGCGGTGACCGTTTTAGAAATTGAAGAGACCAGGCTACGCCAAGAGCGTTTGCGAAAGTTGGCACAACTAAAGGAAGAGGGAATTAACCCGTATCCTTACAAATTCGAGCGCACCCATCGTGCTTCTGATTTGCAGCACCTTTACAAGGGCTTGGCCAACGACACCGAAACCGAGGATGTGGTGCGGGTTTGTGGTCGGGTGATGAACGAGCGCAATACCTGGATGTTTGTCGATCTATATGATGAATCGGGAAAAATTCAGTTGTTTTGTCATAAACAAAATTTGCACGAACCAGATCTAAAGCGGCTTAGGCTCTTGGATAAAGGAGATTTCATCGGAGCGACTGGCACAATCCGCCGCACTCGCCAAGGTGAGCTTTCCGTTAAGGTGACTGATTATGAGGTGCTCTGCAAATCTTTGCAGCCTTTGCCGGATAGTTGGGATGGCTTTACCGATGTCGAGGCGCGCTATCGTCATCGTTATGTCGACATGATCATGAACCCGTCTGTGCGTGAGACGATGCGCAAACGTGCTCAAGCAGTAGCTGAGCTGCGTCGCTTCATGGATGCGCGTGGTTTTCTGGAAATTGAAACACCGGTCTTTCAGACAGAAGCCGGTGGTGCGGACGCTCGCCCGTTTGCCACACATCACAATGCCCTCAGTTTGGATTTGTATTTGCGCATTGCCACGGAATTGCATTTAAAGCGCTTGATTATTGGCGGTTTTGAGCGTGTATACGAAATTGGACGTATCTTCCGCAACGAAGGCATAAGTACCAGGCACAATCCGGAATTCACCATGCTTGAGGCTTATCAAGCTTATGGTGATTACAACGAATTGATGGATATGACAGAGGAGATGGTATTGCATTTGGTGCACGGCGTGACCGAAGGCAGATCTTCGCTTACTTACCAAGGCACGGAAATAAATTTTGCCCGTCCCTGGAAGCGCATACCAATGGCCAAAGCCATTCAAGACGTATGCGGCATTGACGTTGATCAAATTGGCAGTTTTGAAGAAGCCAAAATTGTCGCCCAAAAACTGGGTGTGCCCTTGAAAGGTGAAGACAGTCGCGGGGCCGTAATCAATGCGATTTTCGAAGAGAAAGTGGAATCATCTTTAATTCAGCCAACCTTCATTATCGATTATCCAGTGGAGATTTCTCCTTTGACCAAAGTGCATCGAGAAAAGCCTGGTTATGTGGAGAGGTTTGAATTATTTGTTTATGGTCGTGAATTAGCAAACGGCTATAGTGAGCTGACCGACCCACAAGATCAGCGGGCTCGCTTGGAAGAACAAGCACGTAAAAAAGCGGCCGGCAATGAAGAAGCGCAGCCCATGGATTTGGACTTTATTTTGGCAATGGAATATGGCATGCCACCAACAATGGGAATTGGCGTGGGCATTGATCGCTTGATGATGTATTTAACTGACTCGGCATCAATCCGCGATGTTATTGCTTTCCCGACGATGAAACCAATTGGCAAGAAAGCTTCAGAAGAACTAATAGATGAGTCAATGGATAATCTTGAAAAGGCGTCGAGCAAATTGAAGACCGAAGAAAAGTAACTGTTCTGTGACGGTTTGTAGGAGTAAAGTCTTGCGATCATGAGCCTTTATCATCTTTATGTTTATAAGCAACAGGTCTTGATTCCCACTGTTTGCCAAACGGAAACCGGCGTTTATTTAGACGAGGCCCCAGTCACAAGTATTGATGCTGATGCCAAGGAATCGCTTGAGGCGGCACTAGTCAATTTGTTGTCTTCAGAAAATCCCAGGATATCTACTGCTGAGGCGGGTGTTCAGGCAGGGTCAGCAATTCTCGATCTGCTTGCCATCAAGAAATGGTCTGACTTCGAGAAGCAAGCAATCATGTATACGATTCACTCAGACAACCAGCGTATATCGATTTACATTACGGGGCGCGGGCCCGATGGTATGTGGAAACAAGAATTTCAGCGAGAAAGTTCTTTTGAAATTTCTACAGCAAAGCCGGCTATAGTCGGCTTTCTGATTCAAGAAATTGAAAGGGACATTCTTGACGAGGAGCAAAGACCAAGAGTTCTTTTGCTGCCACCGCCGCCTGCCAGTTAGGACGGTCGACTAGTTGGCGCCCGGCGTTGATTTGCAGGCAGGACTTGCGATTGGCTATCTTTAAGTTCTATGTCAAACGCTTGTCAAATTCTATGTCAAGAAATACGTAACATTTAAGATCTTAATTGAATTATGCAGAAGTGATTTGGGTATGTATTTCACAACACCCTCAAGTGAAAGCAGGCAATTAGGTGGGCTTTGATCTGACTGAATGGTTGAGGTTTCAAGCCGCGGACAAGCACATCGCCGCGCCTCGGATTGATATTGCCAAACTTTCGGCTTCCGATAATCGGGAATGGTTAATTACCAATGGCTTTGGTTCGTATGCATCGGCCGCGATCACCGGTGCCAATACGAGAAAGTACCATGGGCTTTTCGTTGCGGCCTTGGATCCACCGGTATCGCGGGCGGTGCTGCTTTCCCGCATTGACGAAATTGCCAATGGCACAAATCTTTCCACAAATTTCTGGGGTCCAAATAATCTCAATCCGCGTGGCTTTGAAAGTCTGGTCGGATTTACGATTTATCCAGTACCGACCTGGGCTTATAAAGTTGGCTCGGGTTATTTAATCAAGCAAGTGGCCATGCAGTCTGGTAAACAGGAAGTAGTGATTGGTTACACTTATCTTGCTGGTAAAAATACTTCCCTTGATCCTTGCGAATTGGAATTGCATTTCTTGGTCAATAATCGCGATTTCCATGGTGAAACCAAGGGCTCGCCCGATTGGTTCTTTCAACAACAGATGGTCGAAGATACTTTGCGCATTCGGGCTTGGAGTGATGCTCCTGAGCTGATGCTTGTTTTTAGTTCCGGGGCTTACCTTGAAGATCCTAGTTGGTATAGTCACTATTTTTGGCCGCGCGAATATGAACGTGGTTTGAACGCCTATGAAGATAACTTCCACGCTGGTGTCTTGAAGTTAACTCTTACACCAAACGAATCAACCACAATTCGGGCTGGCTTGAAGCTCGAGCCGCGAGCCATCACTATTGAAGATGTGGTCACACAAGCAGCTGCTCAGCAAAAATCGCTTTTGATCAAGGCTGGCAAACCGAAAAGCGGCAGCGTGCAAAAGCTGGTTTTATCGGCCGACAATTTTTTGGTCTGGCGCGATTCGACAAAGTCAAACTCAATTATTGCTGGCTACCACTGGTTCAACGACTGGGGCCGTGATTCGATGATTAGCCTGCCAGGACTGGCGCTAGCTACAGGACGCCCGGAAATTGCGCGCTCGATTTTAAAGACTTTTCAAAGTTATTTGAGCCAGGGCATGTTGCCGAATAACTTTCCTGATCGCGGACAAGAACCCCAGTACAATACATCGGACGCGACGTTTTGGTGGGCTTGGACGCTTTTAAAATATTTTGAAAAGACCAATGATGCGGACTTTGTCAAAGCAGCCTTGCCGGATTTGGATTCGGTTGTCGATTGGCATCGGAAAGTCACGCGTTATCGTTTGCACGTGGATGAAACCGATGGACTGATTTCTGGCGGTGAGCCAGGTGTGCAACTTACCTGGATGGACGCTAAGTGTGGTGATTTTGTCGTTACGCCCCGGGCAGGAAAGGCTGTAGAAATTTGTGCCCTTTGGTATAACTTTTTGAAAATTCTCGATCATCTGCGCGAGACACTTTCTCTTATCGGTCCTGATTATTCGGAATTGGCAGCTAAAGCAAAGCAAGGCTTCCAAGAATTTTGGAATGCCGAGCGTGGCTGCTTGTACGATGTAATAAACATGGATGGCAGCAAGGATGCAGCGGTTCGCCCAAATCAAATCTTTGCTCTCAGCCTGCCCTTTGAACTGCTTTCACCGGAACAAGCTCGTTCGGTACTGGCTGTGGTTGAACTGGAACTACTTACACCATTTGGTTTGCGCAGTCTTTCGCCGCATGACACTAATTACCAAGGTAAGTATGGTCAAGGCAAAGCCCAAGCTAATCAATACGACCGTGACATGACTTATCATCAAGGCACAGTCTGGCCGTGGTTGATTGGACCATGGGTGGATGCGCGGATTAAGATTCATGGACGCACGCAAGATAATTTGCGTTATATATCGGCCAAAATTGCCCCACTGAAGCACCACATTCTTGATACGGCTGGCTTAGGCAGTATTTCAGAAATATTTGATGGCGATGAACCGCACGAGCCGCAAGGTTGTATTGCCCAGGCTTGGTCGGTAGCGGAACTTTTGCGTGTGCTGACTGAATATCCGGAGCTACAGATGCCGGCATCAGAGGCGGCTCTGGCTGCACGAACAGGGTAGTATCCAACTTGCAATTTAGTCGGAGGTGGCAGAACACCGAATCATGCGAGAGCTGATGTTGATTCAAGATCTGTCTATTGTTTGGCTGGCAGCCTTAATTGCCGGTTGTATTTGTGTTGGTTTGCGCATGCCTGTGATTACCGGCTACATTCTTGCCGGTATTGTCATTGGACCATATGGAATTAAGCTGATTGGCAATCCGGAACAAGTAGATGTTCTGGCTGATTTGGGTGTAGCGCTTTTGCTTTTTACCCTGGGAGTTGAGTTGTCGCTCCGACAAATCTTTGCTTCTGCCGGTAAAAGCATAATGGCTGGTATGACACAAATTGTTTCGACTGTGGCTTTGGCCTGGGCATTTGCGGTCTTGTTTGGTTTTGCTCTCACTGGACCGCAAGGATTTCTCTTTGGTTGTATCTGCGCCTTATCATCAACTGTGATTGTCACGAAAGTGCTGATGGATCGTGGTGAAAGCGACGCCACTCATGGAAAAATCCTGGTTGCCATATTGTTGGTCCAAGATCTCAGCTTGGTACCTTTGATCTCAATTTTGCCAGCGCTCAAAGATGCAGGCAATGGCGATCCGCTGCTAGCCTTGCTTCTAGCCATGCTTAAAGGGGTAATCGCTATTGCAGTAATTTTTTGGGGCACAACAAAAATTGTTCCACCATTTCTGGAAAAAGTTGCGCACTCAGGTTCGCGAGAACTGTTTTTGCTCACTGTGCTTTCGGTTTGTCTTGGTGTTGCGCTTTTAAGCAATGCAGTGGGATTGTCACTTGCCCTTGGTGCATTTTTGGCTGGAATAATGGTGAGCAGTTCTTCTTACGGACATCGAGCATTTTCGGATTTGTTGCCTTTGCGTGACTTGTTTGCCACCGTATTTTTTGTTTCGGTGGGAATGTTGGTTAACCCGACATTTGTGACAGCACACCCACTGGAGGTTGCCCTTTTCGTTGTCTTGCTAATTGTCGCCAAAACTATTCTCGGCATGCTTTCCGCCTTGATTGTTACGCCCAGTTTGTGGAGCGCACTTCTGGTTGGAGTTGGCCTGGCCCAGGTCGGAGAATTTTCTTTTATTCTGGCAACTTTAGGTTATAAATCTGGCCTGATTAACAGTGAACTTTACAATTTATTTTTTGCTGCATCTGTCGTCAGCATCATCGCTTCACCATTGCTCATGTTTACTGTGCCGCATTTGCTGAGAAAGTTGACCTGGTTCCGTGCTAGAAATGTGGAAAGGAGATTGACCGACAGGCAAGCCGGCCCGATAAAAGAACTTACCGATCATGTGATTCTTTGCGGCTTTGGTCGAGTTGGTCGCAATTTGGGAATTGTGCTTAAGTCTTACGACATACCATTTGTGATAATTGAAACTAATGGCGCAATCCTTGCTGATCTCACGGCTCTGGAAATTCCACATATTTATGGTGAGGCCTCAAGCTTAGTTGTCTTACTCAGGGCAAATCTGAGGCGCGCCCGTTGTTTGGTGGTAACGGTTCCTGACCCGATAGCGGCTACGACAATCATTGGCATGGCCAAGCACTACAATCCGGAAATCAAAATTATTGCGCGTGCGCACAGAACAGAGGACATTGAAATCTTCAGAGCCACCGGTGCAAATGCCGTTGTGCAGCCAGAATTTGAAGCGTCTCTGGAAATGTGCCGTGTCACTCTTCTGGGAATCAATCGCCCCTCAGAGGAAATTCAACAAGCGCTAAACGATCTGCGTATGCAGCGTTATACATTGTTTCAAGCCAGTATTTCTGAGCCATTACTTTCACGTGCTCTTGGACAGGCCCAAGATGATTATGTTGGTGTCTGGTTCAGAGTTGGTTCAGAGAGCGTTTCCGGAAGAAGTATTATCGATTTGGATGTGCGTAAGAAAACCGGGGCAACCGTTCTGGCAATTAAACGTGACGATAACGTCATTCCGCATCCTGATTCTTCGGTGACGGTAGAGCTTGGTGATGAACTGTATGTCTTTGGCGCGAGCGACCAACTAGCTGCTTTTGAAAAAATGTTTGAATTGCCGCGATTCTGCCCATTGAGCGAAGCGACAAGCAATGAAATGTCACCTGGTCAATAAGCGCTGATCTTATACGTGAGTCTAAGCTTGTCTCGGCGGGTACAAAGTATTTGCCGCCAACTATGCTATGGCTAGGCTTGAAAAATTATCAGTCGTTTGCGAGGATTACCGAGGGTGCCGGAAGAAATAGTTATTGAGCGTGCTGATTTGCGCTGGCATCATTTCGATGATCCGGAAGATCCGGAGCTGGTTGTTTTGGCGGCGCAATATTCACTTCACGAACTGGCACTGGAGGATTGTGCTTCTCGCAGTCCCCGCGCCAAGATTGATGATTATGACGGTTATGTTTTCATTGTTATCAATACGCCTAGTTTTGATGCTGTGCAACATCAGCTTGTGGAAGAAAAACTCTGTTGTTTTATTGGCGAAGAATTTGTTGTTACTGTTTGTGAGCGCACAGCATTGCCTGTCGCTCGAGTCAGGAGTGCTTTACGCAGTGGTAAAGCATTTCCCACCGCTCAGGATGTTCTTTATGGGCTGCTGGACAATGCTTGTGACGAGTTCTTAATTGTCATTGATGAAATTGCCGAAGACATTAGCGAGATGGAATTGCAGGTAGGTAGCGGACCGGATCACTCAATACCCACACGGGCGACCGGCTTAAAAAGGGTGCTGACGTTTTTACGCCGTTCGGCAGTACAACATCGCGAAGTGATCCACCATTTGCTCCGCATGCATCCACCATTTATTGATGCAAGGCTAAATCTTTATTTCCGCGATGTTTACGATCACTTGTTGCAGTCAACAGAATTGATTGAAACGCATCGTGATTTGATCATGGGGATTATTGAAGTTAACATGTCTGCCACGGCGCACCGGACAAACGACATTGTGAAGACATTAACCATCTATGCCACAATTCTTTTGCCATTGAATGTGGTGACTGGTTACTTTGGCATGAACTTTAGTGGATTGCCGCTGATTCACTCACCGATTGGTGTGCCTCTGATCACGCTCATACTCGTATGTATAGTTAGCGCTACGACCTTTTTCTTCTTTCGCCGTGCCCTCTGAGTATGTAACAGGATGTTGCTGGCCAAGGTTTCATAATTTCAGATACTTGGCATAGCTTTATCAGTCCAAGAAGTTAATTTATCTATGAAATAGTAATTGTTGTTGGTTTGACGGGGCGAGGATTTAATCATGCCGCGAGATTTACCGGTGGGCAATGGCAGAGTCTTGGTCAATTTTGACAAGGACTACTGTTTGAGAGACATCTATTGGCCGCATGTCGGTCAGGAAAATCAGACTATGGGCCATCAATCGCGCTTTGGCGTTTGGGTTGATGGGCAATTTAGTTGGGTTGGACCTGGTTGGCAAATTGATCGGCGCTACATCCGCGACACTTTGGTTACCGATGTTTCCTTGCGCAACGACAAGCTTGGTCTTGAGATTAAGACGCATGATGTGGTTGATTTTTATTTGGACGTTTATCTTAAGGAAGTCTATGTCCGCGATCTTTCTGGCAAACAGCGCCAAGTGCGCTTGTTCTTTCACCATGATTTTTACATTGACGAAAACGAAGTTGGTGATACTGCCTACTACGATCCCCAGACCGAATCTGTAATTCACTACAAGAAAAACACCTGGTTTTTGGTTTCGGCCGGATCGGCTGAAAAGGCAGGCGTTGATCAATGGGCTTGTGGCAAAAAGGGTGTGGGTGGTGCCGAAGGTACATGGCGCGATGCTGAAGATGGCGAGCTTGGCCAAAACCCGATTGCCCAGGGCTCTGTTGATTCTGTGATCCGGACATCATTAAATGTCTCAGCTAACGGCGCTGCTGTGGCTCACTATTGGCTTTGCTTTGGCACTAAGTATGAAGACGTGGAGAAATTGCACAAAGTCGTCCTAGAGGAAAAGCCGGCCTATTTTATTGCCCGCAATCAAAACTATTGGCGCTTATGGCTTAATCCGGAACCGGTTGATTTCCAAAACCTGCCAACCAAAGTTGTTGACCTCTTCAAGCGTAGTTTGCTTGTGATTCGCACGCAAATCGATGCTGGCGGTGCAATTATTGCTGCCAACGATCACGATATTGCGCAATTTTCGCGTGACACTTATTCTTACATGTGGCCACGGGATGGTGCCTTGGTTGCTTATGCCTTAAGTAAGGCTGGGCATCGAGATGTTTCGCAGCAGTTTTACAAATTCTGCATGGAGGTAATTAAACCAGAAGGTTACTTACTGCACAAATATAACGCAGATAAATCTCTGGCCTCGAGCTGGCATCCATGGATCCGCGATAATAAACTAGATCTGCCAATTCAGGAAGACGAAACCGCACTTGTGCTTTGGTCCTTATGGCAGCATTTCAAGAAATTCCACAATGCAGAATTTATTCGCCCAATGCTGAAAGAGTTAATTGTACCTGCCGCGGATTTCTTAGTGCGTTATCGCGATCCGGAAACGAAATTGCCTTTGCCTTCCCATGATCTTTGGGAGGAACGATATGGCGTACACCTGTTTACGGTGGCCTCTGTGATTGGCGGGCTGCAAGCTGCCGCTAATTTCTGCCATGCGTTGGGCGAAATGGAAAAGCAAAAACTTTATAGTGAGGTTGCAGACGAAATACAAGATGCCATGATCAAGCACATGTGGAGCGAGAGCGATGGTCGCTTCTGCCGCATGGCCACGCGCGCTGCCGACGGGTATAAGCTCGACATGACAATTGATGCTGCTATGTATGCAATTTTTGCTTTCACAAGTTTGCCGCCTTATGATCCGAAAGTAAAAGCAACCATGAAAGCCATTCGGGACAGGCTCTGGGTCAAGACAGATGTTGGTGGTGTGGCTCGTTATGAAAACGATTACTATCACCAAGTAACAAAGGACAATCTCGACGCCGTACCAGGAAATCCGTGGTTTATTTGCACCATGTGGCTGGCCCAATACGATATTGCTTTAGCTAAGAGTCCGGATCAATTGCATGATGCTCTTAAAATTCTCGAATGGGTCTGTGATCATGCTCTGCCGTCAGGTGTTCTGGCAGAGCAAGTGCATCCGTATACAAATGAGCCACTCTCGGTTTCACCACTAACCTGGAGCCATGCTACGTTTGTTGCTTGCGTTCTAGAATATTTGGAAAAGCGCAAAGTAGTTGCTGCTGAAAGCGCTTTTGCTTATACGATTACTCCAGCCTAAATCAGAATGAAAATCATTTGCCGCGCTTGATCTTGTTTTGCAGGTTGGCATACATTTTCTGAGTAGCCACCAGCTCAGGATTGTCTGGTCGAAGTTGTTTCTGGCGAATTTGCATGGCCCGTTTCAGCAACGGGGCTGCTTTGGTATATTGCTTTTCTGCTTGATAGACGACTGCCAGATCGGTAAGAATATCCGCAACTGAAGCGTTGTTACTTCCCAAGGCGCTCTCTTTGATTGTCAGCGCCTGATTGAGCATGGCTTCGCTTTGTTGATATTCGCCGTGACGGAAATGAATCGAGGCAAGCCCCCTCAAGCAATCGGCAACTTTGGGATTGCCTGCACCAAGCTCGCTTTTCCTAATTAAAAGTGAGCGCGAAATATATTCTTCTGCCTTATCCAAATCGCCGGCAAAAAGATAGGTTTGCCCAAGGCGGTTTAAGCCTGCCGCTGTTTCAATATCACCGGAGCCAAATTTCTTTTCATCAATTTGCAAAGACTGAGTGGCATATTGAATTGCTTTATCTGGCTGATCTTGCCTTGTCGCCAAGCGTGCCATGACTGTCAACGTTTCTGCTTGCCGACCAATTTCTGCCATCGGCAATTTTTTGCCTAAAGCGTTGGATTGAGCTAAGTAACTAGAAGCTGATTGGAAGTCGTTCAAGGAAATGTCGACCATTGCCAGGCGATTGAGTACGTCAATTAGTACGGGGAGATTATCTTCCGTTGGTGTCTTGACCAGAACCAATGCCTTTTGTAAAACGTCTGCGGCTTCCTTATATCTGCCTGCCGTAAAGTAAGTTTCACCCAACAAGGCTAAAGCCTCGGCTGCTTGTGGTATACCTGGAGCACCTTGTTTTTCCGCTATGGCTTGGGCCTTTTTAAAGTCACGCTCGGCTGAATAAAAATCGGCATTGTCCAATTCGGCTTGGGCCTTTTTCATTATTTGGCTAAGTTCATCTTTCGGCCCGCCGCCTAGCGCATACCAGGCAAGCACAACGATTGCTGCTAGGCCGACCACTAGGTAGGAAATTATTTTTGCTGAAAGTACCGGCAGACGCCGCGCCATTGATGCGTGGTGTACGCCTGGCGTATGGGTAACAGTTGGTGGCACAGAGTATTGCATGGAAGCAGGTGGTGCTTGTGGTGGCGGAATTGATTGACCGAGCGAAGGTTCATTGGGAGAAATGGTATGCGAAATAACCACTTGGGGAATTTCTGTCGAGGCCGCCATTGCTTTGTCTTGTGAAGCTGGTTGAGCCGATGGTTCATTCGTAGTTGATTGTGAGGATGCTGCTTGATCAATTAGCTGGGTAAGTGCGGATTGAGCCGGTGCTGATTCTGAAGGCAGTGCCTGTGGTACCACGGATGGTGCCGTGCTGACGGCTGTGGCTGACAATTGCTCCAAGGCTTGCTTGAGATCATTCATCGATTGCCAGCGGCCTTCCACATCCTTGGCCATGGCTTTGAAGACAATTGCTTCCAACTGTTCGGCAATGCCCAATTCCGGACAGACGTCGCCAAACGGTGCAGGCGCCTCATTCACTTGTTTGTACATGCACTGCATGAGGTCTTGGCCAATCAGTGGTGCCTTGCCACTCAAAGTTTTGTACATTACGCAACCAAGCGAATAAATATCAGTGCGAAAGTCCAGCTCTTGTCCGCGGCACTGCTCCGGACTCATATATAACGGACTACCAAATACATCGCCAGTTTGCGTGAGATTCTTGGTTGTCTCTTCATCCTGAGTCATGATTTTAGCGATGCCGAAATCAACTACTTTGACAAAATCTTTATTGCCATCAAGATCAACGAGCATGAGATTGCTTGGTTTTAAATCGCGATGAATCACGCCCTTTTGGTGTGCATGAGCCAGAGCCGCAGCTGCTTGAATAAAAATCGGCACGGCACGTTCTGGTTTTAAACTACCTTCGGCTTCTAAGACCGCCTCTAGATTTGTGCCTTCCAAAAAGTCCATGGCTAAATAAGGAAGCCCGTCTGCTGTCAAACCAAAGTCATAAACAGCAAGAATGTTTGGATGGTTAAGTTGGCTAGCTGCCTGTGCTTCTTTTTGAAATCGTTTGAGCGCATAGGCATTCGACACCGTATTCTGATTAAGCATCTTAATCGCCACTGTGCGCTTCATCAAAAGATGCTTAGCTTTGTAGACAGTACCCATCGCGCCCGAGCCAAGCACACCCAAAATTTCATAACGATCGGCAAGCACTTGCCCGGTCATTTTATCTGATGTCAAAGTGGTGAGCACGGTGCCATCATCCGGACAAACAGTTAGTTCGCCTTCAAATTCTTTGCCGCAAGTAATGCACGCTTTGCGCAGCGTTGTGCTCATTTTGCTTTAGTCCCGCGCGTTCAACAACTGGTGATTGTCAGCTGTCAGATCCCCTGTGATTTATAGAAACATTCTCCTTTTATTTGGACTTCCTCTGGCCACCACAGTCTAAATTGCAAGCAGATCTGCTCTCTTACTTGCCAAAAATATAAGGCTTACCTCCTGGCCCAGGCATGATGGTTTGAAATGAACCATCTGTACCTGTTACGTTGTAACCACCATCGGGTCTGGCATTCATTGTGCCGACTGTTCCGTCCGCACCCCAGAGGTTGTAGCCGCTAGCTCCATTTGGTGTCATGAATGTTGGTGAAGATTGTCCTGTGCCAAAGGCACTAAAGCCGCCACCTGGTTTTGGTCGAACGAACATGCCGCCGCCACCACCACTGGTACCTAGCACATTAAAGCCACCACCCTTATTTGGTGTCATTGTCCCTACGGAACCGTCTGGGCCCACTACCGTGTATCCGCCACGACCATTTGGTGCGTAAGTGGTTGGGCGTGATTCAAATTGCGGCGCTTGTGCCTCCGGATAATTGCGCGGCTTCTTTCTGTTCCGCGTGGAATCGACAAATTCGTGATAGCGTGTTGGCTCCGTAATCGCATACGGCTGAGCCCCTTGCTCTCGCCACTTTTGTTCGAGCTTCTCCAACGGTGTTAGCTTGTGTTTCTTTTTTGGGCTTGTCTCAAGACTTGCCTGGTCGTTTGAACTGTCATCTATTTCCGGCACGAGTTGCTGATATTGTTGGTCTTGCTGAATCGGACCGCCAGCTTGCGCGTATGAGCCACAAGTGCCGCCATAGAGGCCTAAGGTCAGGCTCAGCCCAGTCCAGATAATTCGAGATACCAATTTCATGACTTTCACCCGAGAGGGCGGTTGATTAACACCGGCAAACAACTAAATTTAGATTCAATAATCTAGACTCAATTCTCTACTAATAATGTTCCCAAAACAAGAGCGCCTATCCCGCCCAAATGGCGCTTCCCTCCATTTATGACAGTATGTTTCAAATTGTAAAACGGTTAGCTGTACAACAAAAACGCCAGCTGAATTTCTCAGTGCAAATTTGTGCTTACTTAGGGCGCTTTTTGAAAGTAGCCATGAAATTTTCTTTCAGGAAATTTGGTTCGCTTTCTTTGATGAATCCAGCCTTTTCCACTTCAGCGATAAAAACTTTCTTGTCGGCGCGAACGTGATTTTTGGCCCACTCTGAACTGTCTTTTCTCAGATCAATCAGTACTAACCGGCCACCGGGGCGCAAAGCACTATAGATCGAAGCAAGGACACTATGGGGATATTCAAAGTGATGATAGGTGTCGCAAACAAAAGCTAGATCAATTGAGTTGGCTGGCAGACCAATCGAGTCTTCTTTGCCCAAGCGCGATTCTACGTTTGTTTGTTTGGCATCTTTGGCTCGCTTGGAGATAAAATCAATAAATTCCTTTTTGATGTCTACTGCATAAACATGTCCTTTGGGACCAACTTGTTTAGCCAAAAGCAAAGTAAAAAATCCTGTGCCTGCACCGATATCGGCAACCCTCGATCCTGGCTTAACAGCGGATTTCTGGACTATTTGAAATCGATTGGCAAACAGTTCCCGGTCTTTCCGCTCAAAATTCTGCAGCCAATCTTCCAGCACTACATCCTGCTGGAAATATTTGGCGTTAATGCCAGGAGAAACACTTTCTTCGTGCGATTTTTTTGCTTCGGCTTTAGCCAAAGTGGTTTGTCCGCATAAAATGTACGCGGCAAGCAGTACTACAAGTGCGTGTTTTTTATTCATTGATTAATAGCTTCGTTCGTTTTAGAAGTTTAGTGACTGCAAGGACCTTCGTGGCTATGCTCACCCTCGTCATCGCACATGCCCTTGGTCATTTCCTCGACATATGCCACCACTTTTTGAAACTCTTCTTCGCTCTCAATAGTTTGGAAAATTGCTTGATCGCCTTGTTGATCCAAGCGCATTACTACCAGTGAGCCGCCTTCTTCATCAGCGTCATTGGCTTCCTTCTCACCCATATGCAATAGCAGGGCATATTCTTTGTTGTCGTAATCAAAGATTTGCAGGATTTGGCAAGGATAATCTTGTCCGTCCTCACCTTGAAGTGTAATGAATTCTTCTTGTCCCTGTGTCTCAGGTTCCATGCTCATGTTCTTTCCTCAATAAACTAATTTGGAATCGGGCTCGTAATTGACTGGGAATTAGTAAGCTGAACCAAATTTTTTAGCTCTACTTCTGTACCCAGAGCGATCATTATGTCACCAGCATTAAAGCTCAAATCAGGCGACGGATTTGTTATGAGCTTACCATGTTTGCTCACGGCCAGAACCATTACACCTGAGATTTGCTTGATGTTGGCATCTCTTAAGGTTTTATCAATTAAACCGGACTCTGCCGGAATAACAATTTGCTCAAGTCTAAGATCAAATCCCGGACTATGCATTGCTACGTCGAGGAATTCTAAGACCAGAGGATGGGTGACAGCCGTTGCCATTCGACGTCCACAAATCACATAAGGAGAAATGACCATGTGAGCGCCCGCCAGTTTCATCTTCGTTTCTGCGCCGGGATTAGCCGCACGTGAAACTATGTTGATGTTTGCATTTGCTGCTCGTGCTGTGAGGGCAATGAAAGTGTTGGCCGTATCATCAGGCAGCGTGCAAATAATTCCTGAGGCATGCTGAATTTGCGCTTCTTGCAAAACTTCATCGGTAGTAGCATCACCTTGCAAGACCAAAAGCCCCGCTTCTTCTGCGCGTTTCACGTGAATCGGGTCTTGTTCAACGATCACAAAGGGCACCTTGTTTTGCAAAAGGTGGGCGGCGGCTTCTTGACCGGTGCGTCCAAATCCACAAACAATTTGATGTCCCTGCAATTTGGCAATTTTTTGTTTCATTCGCCTTAGTCCAATTACTGCTGTTGGGTTAGCTTCCACCAAGATTTGTACCATGTCATTCAAAATAAAGAGAAAAAGACCGACTCCAGCAAAAATTAGAATAATAGTGAAAACCCGCCCCGCATCTGAAAGTGGGTGAGTCTCACCAAAGCCGACGGTCGCCAAGGTGTGGACGGTCATGTAAAGAGCATCTAAAAAGCGCCAATGCTCGATGAGCATATAGCCGGCTGTTCCCGCGCCTGCCAAAAGGACAATCAGGAATAGTAGGGTCAGGAAGCGTTGTTGAAGGGGTGAAGTCAAGTGTTGGCTCGGCAAATATTAGGCTCAGTAACTTTATTTCATTGAACAAATGTACACAATGAAATCCTTTACAGGAAGCGCTATATCTAATGCGCTACTATTAGGTATTCAGGTTCGCAGGTCTCTTGCAGACCTTGCTGTGCCGACACTAGTCGTCATCAATTTTTTATTTTGGAGCTTCAATGACCACCACACTTTCCGCCACAGAAGGACGCGTTGTCCAGGTTATCGGCCCAGTTATCGACGTAGAATTTGCCCCAGGCAATTTGCCAGAGTTATACGATGCACTTGAAGTGCAAGACAAAAACCCCGCTGGTGATGTCATCAAGGTAGTTGTAGAAGTGCAGCAAATGCTTGGTGACAACCGCGTGCGTACAGTAGCCATGAGCTCAACCGATGGTTTGACCCGCGGCATGAAGGTAATTAACACCAAGAGCCCAATCACTGTGCCAGTTGGCGAGAAGACTTTGGGACGTATCATCAACGTGCTGGGTGAGCCAGTGGACGAAGCTGGCGATATGAAAGATTGCGAGTATTGGCCAATTCACCGCCCATGCCCAGAATTGACGGACTTAACAACCGATACCGTGGTTTTTGAAACCGGTATTAAAGTTGTTGACTTGCTGGCTCCTTACATCAAGGGCGGTAAGGTCGGTCTCTTTGGTGGTGCTGGCGTCGGTAAGACCGTTATCATCATGGAACTGATCCACAATATTGCTGTTCACCACGGTGGTTACTCGGTGTTCGGTGGCGTAGGCGAGCGTACACGGGAAGGTAACGACCTGTGGAGCGAAATGAAAGAGTCTGGCGTTATCGATAAAGTCGCCCTGGTTTACGGTCAGATGAATGAGCCACCAGGCGCACGTATGCGCGTTGGTCTGTCTGCTCTCACGGTTGCTGAATATTTCCGCGACGTGAAGCGTCAAGACGTGTTGCTCTTCGTCGACAACATCTTCCGCTTTGTGCAAGCTGGTTCGGAAGTGTCAGCACTTCTCGGACGTATGCCATCCGCTGTCGGTTATCAACCAACGCTCGCCAATGAAATGGGCGAATTGCAAGAGCGCATTACCTCCACCAAGTCTGGTTCAATCACCTCAGTGCAAGCCGTTTACGTGCCTGCCGACGACTTGACTGACCCGGCTCCAGCCACAACCTTCGGACACTTGGATGCAACCACAGTGCTTTCCCGTCAGATTGCTGAACTGGGAATTTATCCGGCCGTCGATCCATTGGCCTCCACAAGTACAGCTTTGAAGCCGGAAACAGTTGGCGAAGAGCACTACGAAGTGGCACGTGGCGTGCAACAAACATTGCAACGTTACAAAGATTTGCAGGACATCATCGCCATTCTTGGTATGGATGAGCTTTCTGCCGATGACAAGTTGGCTGTGACTCGGGCTCGGAAAATTCAACGCTTCCTCAGCCAGCCATTCTTTGTGGCTGAAGTCTTCACCGGACGCGCTGGTAAGTACGTTCCATTGAAAGAAACTATTGAAGGATTCAAACAAATTCTTGATGGAAAGCTAGATGAGCTGCCCGAGCAAGCTTTCTATATGGCTGGTAACATAGAAGAAGTGAAAGAGCAAGCCAAGAAGCTTGCAAGTGCTTAATGGCCAAGAAGAACCAAGCAATTGACATGGCTAAGAGTCGCGCCAAAGGGCGCGCGGGGACGAGCACGGCGCCGAAAAGTCGCCGTGTGTATATCCTAGGCCGTTTGGAAAACGAGGTTGTTGAGCCGATCATCTCCAAGTTGCTCAAGCTCAACGACCGCGATCCGCGCACGCCAATTGATTTGTATATCAACTCCTCTGGTGGCAATGGCTACAATGCTGATGCCGTCATCGGTGTAATGCATTCAATTACGGCACCGGTAAACACAATTGCTTTGGGGCATGCTTTGTCTGGTGCTTGTGAAATTCTGGCATCAGGAACGGGCATTCGCTCTGCTTATGAATTCTCTACATTGATGTTCCATCAAACTCTTTGGGAGGCTGATGGCGACATTACCAATTTGGAAATTCAAGCAGCCCAAGGACAAAAGTTCCGCGAAGCCCAAATTGAACTTTTGCATCGTTGTACAGGCCAAGAGAAGAAGCGCATCCGCTCCGACATTGAGCGTGATCACTACTTGTCTGCCGAAGAAGCATTGGAATACGGCATCATTGATCAAGTGATTAGTCACAAGAGCAAGAATCACAAAAAGGGCCGCACCAAACCGGCTGCCTTATGGCAAGCAAGCATGCCAGCACGCGAACAAAAGGAAACTATTGTTGTGCGTCCGAAATTTTCCAAATCTGCTTCTAAACCAGTAAGTGCTGCAAAAAAAGCACGTAAGAAACCAATTAAGTAAGACAGGAGATAGCAATGTCGAGCAAGTTGATGCTGAGAATCATTACTCCAGAGAGAATTGTATTGGAGGAAGAAGTTCATCAAGTTATTGCTCGAGCCATTGATGGCGAGCTTTGCGTTTTACCGCACCATGAGCCGCTCTTGACTGCGCTCGATATTGATATGTTGCGCTTTAAAGAAAGTGAAGACCATGAAAGATCGGCTGCTGTAATGGGCGGCATCATGGAAGTTAACAATAACGAAGTGACTATTCTTTCTGATCTTGCTGAATTAGATCACGAAATTGATGAAGCTGCAGCCCATCAAGAAAAAGAAAGACACGAAGCAGAAAAACTGCAACGCACAGACAAGCTTGATGTGCATATCAGAGAGTTGGCCATTGCCAGATCGCTTGCCCGCTTGCGCGTAGCCGAGCACCAACGTGTCCGCCGCGGTAGACACAATATATAAGCGCTCCGGCGCTGATGCAAGCATCAGCTTCTCCGCGCGCCAAGACGCTTCCATGATGCGCCGCCATTTGTCAAGGCCGGAATTTTCTCGTTTTTTCGTCAGGCACTGACAGAGATGGAGATAGAAAAACAGTAGATTGA
>JAGVKG010000053.1 GCA_020050685.1 Candidatus Obscuribacterales bacterium
CAACGTCACAACCCTGCTGGGCTGCTTTACAAGGTTTCGTCTTACATTAATTACTCCTCCTTGTCACGATTTAACGTGGCGCACTTGAACTTTTTGACGATATATACGTCTTTATGTATGTATACACCGGGTATATAAAACATGGGTCAGAGGAAAGCAACGTGATACTGCATTCGATAGGCCTGAAAAACTTCATGAGCTACAAAGAGTCCAAGCTCGACTTGAGCTTGGTCAAAGTTGCTTGTCTGACAGGGCTGAACGGGGCAGGCAAGTCAGCATTGTTTGATGCGCTCACTTGGACTTTGTGGGAGCAGGCGCGTGGAAGCTCGGATGAACTCATGCGCATCGGGCAAAAGGAAATGTCCGTTGAAGTTTCGTTTGAAATTGAAGGGCAATTGTTTCGCGTGATTCGCACCCGCAATCATGGACAAGGGAAGGCCGGCAGCAGAATTCAATCCAAAGGCACTTTGGAGCTGCAGGCTTATATTGCACAGAAGGATAATGACACAAATGGTGGTAACGGAGGCAAAAGTGATCACGAGGGCAACGGCAATGGCAAGGGCGGCTCACATAAATGGAAAAGTTTAACCAATGCCACCATGCGCGAAACACAAAAGCGTATCAACGAGCTTTTGAAGATGGATTACTCCACTTTTGCCAACAGCGTTTACCTGCGCCAAGGCAAAGCCGATGAATTTACCTGCAAGGGTCCCACCGAGCGCAAACAAGTGCTGGCGGAAATTCTTGGCTTGGATTATTTCGACACTCTGCAAAAGTTAGCCAAAGAAGAATTGCAGATTCAGAAAGCGCGGCAGGAAGTTCTCAAAACTGTGCTTGGTGATACTGGGGTAAAAGAAGAAATTCTTGGGAAAAGTCAAACTGAGGTCTCATCTCTACAAAGTAATTTAGAGGAAGTTGAAAATCAAATTGCCGACCTGGAATCGGAACTGGCGGAAAATGAAAAGCAATCGCAAAGTATTGCCATTGCCGAAGAAAGAATCAAACACGGCAAAGCCAGACTGAGTGAATTTGAAAATGAAATTCGTGAACTGAAAGAACAAGAGAATGCATTGCTTGCTCATCAAGAGACGATTATGTCAGTGCTAACCAACGCCGAGCAAATCGAATCTGATTACGCCACATTTGCAAAATACAAAGAAGAACTGGAGTCAATTGACGGCAAATCCTTCGCCTACAACCAACTGCAAACAGATTTACTCAAACTTCAAGGCGAACTGACCTTTCGTAAATCCAAATTGGAATCCGAATTGGAATATCTTCTGCTTCGCCAATCAGAACTCTCGGCCAAATTGGCCAAACTTGCCAAGTCGGCAGCCAGTGGTGACAAACTACAATCCGAATATCAAAAGCTGCAGGAGCTTTTGGTATCAGAACAAACTCTTGCCGGCAAGCAAGAGATGTTTACCAAATACCAAACGCGAATGACGCAACTCAGTCAAGAAATTATTGAATCGCGCATTCACTTGGAAGCCGAGCTAGATCAAAAACAAGAATTGCTAACCCAGACAGAATCGCTGTTGGCTTCCGCGAACATTTTGACGCAAGAGTACACGCGCCTACAAGAAGAAGTAGAAAACTTGGACAAGTTGGAAGCCGAGTTCGAATTGGTCGAACAAAACGGCATGTCGTTCAAAGCAAAACTGGCTTCGTTAGAAAGCGAGATTGCCGACCTAAAACAAAAACAGGCAGAAAACAATCAAAAGATTGTCGAGCTTCAAGAACATTCTGGCAATGACATTTGTCCCCTTTGTGCATCGGTGATCGTTGACCGTAAATCCGTGATTGAGCGTTATCACCAAATGAATTCCAACTGGGATCAAGAAATTGCTTCCCGCAAGGAATCAATTTCCGAAGGCCAAACCAAACTGATTGAATTGCGCCAAGATTATCGGGATTTATCAGGAAGACTCGACACGCGCAAGTCCCTGGACAATGAGATTGGCAAACTGCAAGAAAAACTTTCAGCACTTTCTCAGGCGGAAGCCACTTGCCAATTCCTCAATGAACAGATAGCCGTATTGAAGAAACGTCTTGAATGCGAGGACTTCGCGCAAACCGAACGGCAAAGTTCAATTGCCATCAAGCTGGAACTCGATGCCCTGGATTTTGATCCCATATTCTTTTCCAACTTGCAAGCCCAAATCCGCATGTCGCGCAATGTAGAAATTCGCTGGCAACAAAGACTGAGAGATTTACAAGAACAAGAAAAGCTTACCAAAGAACTGGAAAGTTTGACTGGCAATATCGAGCAGATCAAGACCAGTTTGGAGAATGGATCTTTTGCCTGCGACCTGCCAGACAAAATCACCGACATTTCAACGCAACTTTCTCAAACCGATTATGATCCTGACAAGCATCAAAAGCTCAAGCTGGAACTTTCTTCCCGCCTTCCGGCGCAGGAGGGATACCAGATGCTCAAGAAAGCGGAGCACGAACACGAATTAAGTCAAGACAATTTGAAGCGAATTAAGACCCAACTGGACAACAAAACGGAACTTATTCAGGAGTTGGAAACTGATTTACAAACAGCAAATCATGCCTTGCTCGAACGACCATCAATCAACTTGAAGATTGTCACCATTCAAACAAAACTAGCCGAAGCGCTCAAGGAAAAATCATATATAAAGGAACAGCAAGCCGTTCTCACCGACAAAGTTGCTCGCATTCAACAAGAACTGACTGAGACCACCAACAAACACAAAGAGCTCCAAATTATTCAGGACAGCATTGACGACTACACATTTCTGGTAGAGGCATTCGGCAAAAAAGGCATTCAAGCCATAATCATCGAAAACACCATTCCGGAAATTGAAGCCGAAGCCAATCATCTGCTTTCACAATTATCAGACAATCAAATGCATGTTGCCTTGATCAGCCAGACGGAAACCAAACAAGGTAATTTAGTTGAGACTTTAGATCTTGTCATCGCGGACGAACACGGCACCCGTGGCTACGAATTGTATTCGGGCGGTGAAGCTTTCAAAGTAGACTTTGCAATTCGTCTGGCACTTTCCAGATTGCTAGCGCGTAGATCCGGTGCACCACTAGAAACATTGATCATCGATGAAGGGTTTGGTTCGCAAGATCAGCCAAGCCGCAGCAAATTGATCAAAGCAATCAACTCAATCAAGAATGACTTCGCGCGCATTCTCGTGATCACTCACATTGCGGAAGTCAAAGAAAAGTTCACAAGCGAAATACGCATCACCAAGGAAAGCGGTCACTCGGAAATTGAGATGGCCATCTCAGCCTAACCTATCGAATGCTTTTGAATCCTATATATAGGTATCTGAGCAAACGAATCTGATACCACATTTCTTAAACCGATCTAAGAAAGTGGTGACACATGATACCCTACGAACCTCCGTAGTACCGTGGTATCACTCTAATCTTAATTGGAATTAAGACATCACAAAACGATCTGATACCACTACCAAAATGATCCAAAAGTGGTATCAGATCTAGCTTTCCATCAGATGAGTAAAAACTCACCAACAAATGGATGAAGTTTTTCTAACAGCACTAAAACAACAAAAAGATCTGAAAATCCCGACGCCTGTTGATCTGCACGCTTTGTAACGCAACTTGAAATAATTCCTTTAATGCAGACTTAAGAGTGAGGATACTTGTATCAATTCGATGGTACTGTACTGTCAAATAACAAATTAGCTAATTCGCTGCTTAGAAACGCGACTAGAAAACATAGGTTCGTTGATGCAAGACGAAGAACTCAGGGCAGCTATTGCTGAGCTCAAGCAACAGCAATTAGACCTCATGTCCGAAGTAAAAAAGAGACGCAACAAAGATCTGTGGGAAAAACTACAGGCTCTGTCTCCGCTCATGTCTGGTGTGTTGATATCTAGCGTCGGACTTTATTGCACTTACACCTACAATCAGCAAGCGTTGAAGCTACAAACAATTCAAACGGTAGAAAAATTCATCCCGCACCTTTTGGGCACCGAAGTAAGCAAGAAGGCTGCGATTTTGGCAATGTCCTCTTTGGGCAATACGGAAATTGCTGCTAAGTTCGGACAACTCTTCGCCTCCGAAGGAACCGTCTCTGCGTTGAAGTCCATTGCAGCTTCCGACAACAACAACAACAAAGATCACATCATGGTCAACAAGGCTCTCGCCAACGCACTCGATACGGTGGCAGAACAATACCGTGTTGAGAAACGCTACGCGCAAGCAGAAGAAGCTTACAAGCAAGCACTCGCACTCAAGGAAAGAACTGGTGGCACTGCCGATCCGGATTATTCATCCAACTTAGAAAAGCTTGCACAGTTCTACACTGCGCAAGGCAACTACGTTCAAGCCGAACAACTCTTGAAGCGTTCGATCTCGCTCAAGGAAAAACGTTCCGGACAAAACAACGTTGCAGAAGCTTACAAAAGTCTTGCAGACGTCTACAAGCTCCAAGGCAACTTGGCTGAATACGAGCTGTACATGAAGAAGGCAGCCGGTCTCGATACCAAAGCCTTGCAAACTGCAAACGATCGCAAACAACAATCGGCAGATCCATCATCTACCGAAACAGTTTCCGGCGACGTGAAAAAAGTAGATCCAAACGAAACCAAACTGGAAGAAAAGCAACCAACACCGATTGCTGATCCCGGAACAATTCGCAGCGAACTACCCCAAACACACCAAAACGCCTCAACGACCATGTTCATCGACGAAGACAACGGCGACTTGTTCAAACCTGCTGCATAATAGATTCGATCAATTAGCAAACACTGGGAGGTATGACTTAATGTTCATACCTCTTTAGCTAATCACCCGTTCGCAATCTTCATTGCTAAGCGGCATCTTTTGGCTGAGCAACCGGGCGAATACGTCCCTGCTTGCCCGACGTTGAGGGTTGAGTCCCCAAACAAATATCGTAGTTCAATTTCATCAGATAATTTGCGATGCGCTCAGTAGAAAAACCAGACATCTTTCCGTTAATGATTTCAGATACGTGTGGTTGCTTAATTCCTAGCCTTTTGGCTAGCTCCGCTTGAGTCAATTTGCTCTCTGACAAAATTTCTTGCAGTTTGCGAAACAAACAAGCTTTGATGGACAGCTTGATAGACTCTTGCTCACTAAAGCCAAGATCAACAAAAATATTGCCGCTGCCGGTAGTAAATTTCTTTCCCTTCATTGCTGTTCCTTCCTGGACCAAAAGGTCGGCTTCCTTTCCGGCTCTTTATCCTGTTTCATCAATTGATTATATACTAATTCTAGTATAACGCCAAGCAGACACTTCTCATCGAATACAGTGCCGTATAATGCACAAAAGCGAAGACGCGGAATATAAAATGCGACTTTTGTTCACCATTGGCCGATTTTGTGCCAAACTAGCAAGCAATTAGCATCTGGTGCACTGACGCTCATGAGATTTCGAAAAACGATATTTGTCATTGCGCAGATCACTCTTCTCCTATGCGCGCAAAATGCGTGGTGTTTTGAGAGCAATAGTCGCGAAAAAATTGGCTCAATCGATCGTTCGGTGTTGCTGGAATTAATTAAGCTGTCGCGATTCAACATCCGCTTTCATCAGGAGGCCAACCGGCATCCAACATGGCGGACATTGACTTATGCTGCCGGCAGGGAAGCGGGTACCGCGGTAACTTTTGCCGGCAGTATTGCCGATCTCAAACAGCGCGTGCGTGGTCTGGACGATCCTGATCGAATTTCCATTCCCGCCTTAAAAAGGATAGTCACTACCTCGCTTATCGGTAATGCTATCAGTGGTTCTGCCTCAGGCTTGGAATTAGCGCAAAACAGTTGGGTGATGCTGCGTGCGCGTAAGCAAGGATATTCTCCTGATGCGTCCGCTGCTTTTGTCAAAAATATAGTACAGACAACAGATGCCCTGTTTGACGAACGTGACCGCCTAGCTAAAGCCGATGTCGATGAGCGTGTGCGTCGGGCGTATCAAGTTGAAGGTGTTCTGATGCGCCGCATACGTCAGCAGTTGCTCTTTGAATTTCGCACCTGGAGCGCTCATTCCAGAGGGCAGGCGTGGCGGGGAAATTCCTTTTATGCCATTGACGCATTGCAGAATTTTACGCGCATGAGTGCGGCAATAATTGCCCTGAAAGGATTTTCTCAACCCGATCTGGGTGGGGCAGCGACAATTTCTACGCTCGTGGCCAATTCGCTTGCTACCATCAATCCATTAACCTGTGGACTGATTGGCATTGCCATACGAACTTATCAATCGAAAAAACTGGCCAAGGAATTTCCAGCGGATCGTCCGGTTGGGGATAGCGAAAAGTTATTGGCTGAACATCAATTGAAAGACCTGCCAAAAGATGTTGCCGGAGAGAAAGAAACTAAATTGCTTGCCGATGCCATGGCAATGAGCGACAGATCACAACGCCTTGATGTAGTTTTGGATCGTGAAGGCAAGGACATGGACCGCTACCGACGTGTGGCACAACAGCAAACCGTTGCTGGTACAGCAATTGGATTAACCAGTCTGCCGACAGCAATCCTGGCCACAATTGCATTTTATGATTATCGGTATGACAGAGATACCACCAATAAATTACTATTTGCCGGGCGAATTCCCGCTGTAGCCGGACAATCATATGCGCTGTTTCAAACGCCGTACACAATTGCTGCCGGTATGATAAAAAACCGGAAGTTGAAAAAACGCGGTGAATTGCCGGAACAACTGCTCGCGCAGCGCCTGAAAAATCTTGATGCCTTGGAAGAGCAACTTAAAGCGACATTTTAATCACAATTGTTAGCAAAGTGCGCCCTGATATGGCTGCGGCTCGCCTAGCTGGGTATACAGTAATGGGCGCGCCGGTGGACATTACAATGCATTTTATAGATCTGGTCCCCGCCTGGGGTTTGTTCATTTTAACCAGCTTAGTTGTCCTGGCTGCTTCAGAATGCGGATTTCGTTTGGCGCAAGCCGAGCAGAAGCATGAAAATGAAGCGGTTTCTGGGGCTGTAGTCCAGTCCACGATAGCGTTAGTGGCCTTTTTACTCGCATTTACATTTGGATTTGCGGCTGAAAGATTTAATGAAAGAAGACTCCTCGTCATCGAGGAAGCAAATGCAATAGGCACCACCTATTTGCGTGCCGATTTTCTTCCTGAAGCTAATAGAGAGAAGGTCAAAGATATTTTGCGCCAATACGTTGACCTGCGCGTGCTTGCTGTACAAGATCCAAAAAATATTTCCGAGGCTCTTAAGCAAACCAAGCAAATGCACGCAAAGCTTTGGGAGCAAACGGTCGCGGCGGGCAGACAAGATTTAGACTCCGATATTGTCGCCTTATTTATTGAAGCCTTAAACGACACTATCAATCTTCATACGCAAAGAGTAGCTACTGGAATCTATGTGCGAATACCGGATTTTGTTTGGTTGACACTATACGTGATGATCGTACTTGGTATGGGCTCGATTGGTTATCAGTGCGGAGTAAACAATTCCAAAAACCGGATTGTCACGATTGCGCTTGCTGTGTCATTTTCAATTGTCACAACAATGATCGCCGACCTAGATAACCCGACGACAGGATTTCTTAAGACCAGCCAGCAACCGTTGATTGATTTAAAAGAAACAATTACTGGAGCACGTCAATGAGAAAACAAAACCCGAAAGCGGCAGGAGTAATTGCAGACAAGCTCATTAGTGTGGCAGAGCGCAAGTCCAAGGGCAAATTGCTCAGAGAAAAAGTACCGCGCAAAGATCATCGGCTGTGGTCCGCCGCGCGCAAGGGGCGCGATCCAATTGCCATTATTCAGCAATCAAATGCTGGGCGAGTCACGGAATTGTTGCCAATTCGTTATGGTCGCATGCTTAAGTCACCGTTTACATTTTTTAGAGGCTCGGCCTCATTGATGGCCTACGATTTGCAATCAACAGCGGCGTCAGGCATCAGCGTGCAAGCGTGCGGTGATTGTCACCTGCTCAACTTCGGAGTGTTTGCAACGCCTGAGCGAAATCTGATATTGGACATCAATGATTTTGATGAAACGCATCCAGCACCCTGGGAATGGGATTTAAAGCGCCTCGCAACCAGTTTCGTCCTGGCTTGCCGCGGCAATGGATTTAAGCCGGCTGTGGCAAAACAAGCGGCTGAGACAGTTGTGCGCTCCTACAGGGAAGCAATGCATGACATTTCGCAGATGAAGACGCTTGATGTCTGGTATCTAAAAATGGACATCTCAACTTATCTTGCCGGTATCAAAGACAAACAATTTCGCAAAGATGCCGATGCCTATGTAGCAAAACAAACACAGAAGTCAGCTGTTGACCACTATGTACCCAAGCTGACAACGCAAAAGGATGGACGACCAGTTTTCAAAGATGCCCCGCCGCTTATTTATCACACTCCGGAGCAATGTGACAAAGAGTTTTTGTCAACCATAAAAACTGTCTTTCTTGCCTTTCGTGAGACACTCAGTGAAGACCGCCGCGTCTTGCTTGATCGCTACGCTCTTATGGATGTAGCGATGAAGATTGTCGGCATCGGCAGTGTCGGCACACGCTGCGGCATTATGCTTTTGCTAGCCGGAGAAAATGATCCGCTTGTTTTGCAAGTAAAAGAAGCAAGACCTTCCGTGCTCGAGCCATACACACAAAAGAGTGCATACAAACATAACGGGCACAGAGTGGTGGCAGGGCAACGACTGATGCAGTCCCAAAGCGATATCTTTCTCGGTTGGGCCGTAGGTTTGCACGGTCATCATTTTTACGTTCGGCAATTGCGAGATATGAAAATGTCACCGGTGCCAGAAATCTGGACTCCCGAGCGTGCAATGGAAGTGGCGAGATCATTTGGCTGGGTGCTGGCGCGTGCTCACGCTCGATCGGGTGATTCGGCAATAATTGTTGGCTATATGGGCACCGGCACGGCAATGGATGAAGCTATTGGCCAGTTTGCCATTGCCTATGCCGATCAAACCGAACAAGACCACCGAGAGCTGCTCAAGGCTGTTAAATCAGGACGCTTAGAAGCTTACATTGAGAGATAGCCTCAGTCAAGCCGCAATGGCCGGCGTCGACGAATGATCTAAAACGATACTTGCATTGCTGTTTCAGAGCCATCAATATCTTCATCATCACAAACGTCGTTTGTATCGATAATCGCTTCACCTGTTTCCGATTGCGAATCGGAATGGAAGCCCATTGGCACAAGACCAAAGGTGTTAAAAGTGCCACCTTGCAAGTGTATCTCATTTGGTGTTGTTGATGGACCGGCGGTGAAATTCATGGCTCCGCCTTGCAGAGTCAATACAGCTTGATTTGCAGTACTCAGATTTATTGATGGACTAGTTGTTGTATTTACTGTAATGGCACCTGTTGTTCCAGTCCCGTTGTTGATTTGGACATTTGTACCCAGAGTAGTCGGAGTAGGTGCCGTTCCGGATGGCTTCTGGGAAGCCGCCTTCAAATTGGCAGGCAAAACCGTCTGCACGTTTGCAATTGAACCTAGGGCTATGCCACCACCCGTGGAGTTTAGCGATTTGGCCACAAATGAATTGCCTGAGCCACCATCTAATTTTTGATTTGCACCGATAAGCAAATTGCCGCCATCTACTTCAAACAAGGCAGCATTACCAATTGTCAAATTGGCTGAAGCATAGATTGAGGTGTTGGCACCTATGGAATTGATAACCGTAACATTGCCGGTATCCGAGTTAATGGTTACATCACCGTTAGTTGAGGTGATTGTGATTGATCCGGAGGACAAAATGTCGCTTGGCTTTACTATGCCGGGGGGCGTCGGTCCCTTCAGTGTGCCTGCCTTAATTCCCGAGCCCAGTCCCAAAGTAACCGCGGTGCCTTTTACGGTAACATCGCCGGCATTTGATAATAAGATCGCGCCTGTGCCAAGAGTCACGGCTCCCGCTGTCGATGTCAACTTCATATCATTTCGGCTCGACATTCCTGCGGTATTGCTCAAGGTAATGCCACCATTTGCGTCTACAGTAAGGAGTCCGCCGGTTGCGACGTTTATGCCGGAAAATATCAGAGCACCCGTACCCAAGGTCAAGGTCAACGGTGTCGTAATATTGACTTTGGTCCCGTTAACCGTTGAATTGTTTGCAATGGAAATTGCCGAGCCTGCCGGTGCTGTTATCGTTATAGTTGTTCCAGTAATATTTCCTAATGCTGCAGTACCCTGGTATGCCGAAGTAATGGAAACGGTGTTTGGCGCACCGACCGGCATCACTGATAGCACCGAATTTAGGATGGTGCCACCGGTTATATTCACGCCGGAACTGTTAATTAGTATATTACCGGTGCCTGTTGACGTGCCAATTTGTCCGGTCGTGCCCATCGTCAGAATCAAATTGCTACCCCCCTTGGGAGTCATTTGAATTGTTGTAGCCAATATTTTGCCCAAATTGGAAACCGAAGCAAATCCGCTCATGTTCATTGTTGAATTTCCGGCAGCAGACAAAGTTCCCGTGGCACCAACAGTTAAGCCATTACCAAATAGCAAAGTAGTGCCGGCATTAAATGCCCATGTTCCATTTATCGTACTGTTTGTCACTCCTGACAGATCAATCGGCAGCGTTCCGTTAACCGTAATTGTGATTTTGTTGGTATTGTCCGTATCGACCGTGCTCAGGTTAAAAGACGAAATGTCGGAGGGGAAATCATATGAATTGACGGTTATGCGAGAGTTGCCTCCAGTGGGAGGAGTATTGATTGCTTGCCCGTCTGCATTCAAGCCGATGGTTTGCTTCTGAGGAGGATTGCCGGGATCGCGAGAAATTGTATATAGCGCCATGGCTGTCGCCGGTGTGATTGTGGTGCGCACTCCGCTGCCATTGTCCGGACCAATGCCCGTTACCGTTCCACCAACGTTTACGTTATACGCTCCACCAAGAATAGTAATTGTTAATTCGAACTGGTTGAATGGGGAGCCTCCGGCAACTCTGCTTGCGTTTTTGTTATTAGCAGTGGTTCTGCCATTGGTAATGGCGCCGGTGGTACCATTTATGCCGGCATTCTCGCCTACCGAGAACATACCACCAGGCAACGCCACAACGCTCTTACGTGTTCGTGTGGTATCAAGATCCACAGGCAGGCTCTGGACAGAATAGGTTTTTATTTCAATCTTTCCGTTGCGTCCGTTGAATGCACCTTTGCCGAATGAAGCATTGATACTGTTTCCGTTACTCTGTCCGGAAACGACGAGACTGCCCGCCTTGATCACCAAGTTTCCACCATCACCACTGCGTCCACTCTTGCTGTCGCCGCCACTTATGTCGATATATCCTTTAATAGTTGCATTGCCAATGTTGGATCCGGTGGGGACGGTGGTGCCTGTTTGCAAGTCGAGGCTACCCCCGTTGCCACCATTGGCTGATCCTTGCGTGCTTCCCCCACCGGCTAATATATTTCCACTAACCCTCAAAAATGATTTTGGCGCAAGCACTATGGCACCACCTTTGCCGCCGGTGCCCGTTGTCTTGCTTTGTGTGTTGCCGCCTGAGGCATCAAGGTCACCATTGATGGTCATAAGACCGCCGGAAGTAAGACTTATTTTGCCGGCATTAGCACCATTGGCGGTTCCAGCGGTAGAACCGCCCTTGGAAATAACGCTGCCGCCCAGCTTGAGAACACCACCTGCGGTGACAGTTACATTGCCGCCACTGACAGCATTAAGGGCAGAAGAAGTGCTGGCATCGTTAGAGCCGGCAGCATTGATTAGACCGTTAACTGTTACATCGGAATTTACGCCCTGTAGAGTAACATTGCCAGCACCATTGCCGGTGCCTCCTTGCTTTACGCTCGTGTTTATCAGGCCATTTACGGTGATACTGCTGTCGGTAACCAAGCTGACCGTGCCTCCATTCAGGCCGGCAGAAGAGGCATCAATTGGTCCATTAACCACAAGAGCCGCATTAACACCAGTTACCGGCGTTTTTGCCGATACTCGGCCGCCATAGACAATGCCGTTAAAGATCTGCATCGTGGTTGATATTTCCGGTTCTGCTCCGCTAAGTTGCACATTACCGCCGCCGGTTGCCCCCTTGGTGGTAATGCTGCCGACCTGCACACCGGCTTGTCCAATTAAAGTTACTGCACCACCTGGGCCATTTGCCGAACTGGTATCAATATTTCCCAGGCTGATGGTGCCTTTGTTTACTGTGCCTGTATGTGCCACGACGGTAACCGCGCCCCCCTGTCCGGTGTATATGCCTGGTTTAGGCGCAGGTGAAGTGGTGCTTGTATTAATTGCCACGTCAGGAAGCGTCACGCTGCCTCCGGATGGAGACGCTCCGGTAACATTGAAAAGCGTGCTTGTATTTCTGGTCAGATTTTGATCAGGTGGAGTAAACAAAAAACCGGCCATTAAGGTAAGACTGCCGCCACTGCTTGTTGGTGATGAAAGATTGAGAGTAACTCCGGGATCAGCAAAAATATTGCCGGATGCAATTACTGCCAAGGATTTACCGTTTGAGTTGACCACCATGCTGGAATTGAGCGTAATGTCGCCACTTGGATTGGTGAGAGTGCCGCAACCGGACCCGAGTTGACAATCGGGACTAACATTTATTGTCACGGGACCAACTAGGGCGTTGGGATTATCCAGCGAGCATGTATTAACGGTAAACTGACTTGAAGTAATTTGTGTGTGCTGCGACAGACTCACTGTCCCGCCTACGGCATTCATTACCGTTCCGGTAGCTCCGCCTTGCATAGTGAAAACACCATCAATGTTAAGTTGAGGAAAAGCAATTAAGAAGTTACTGGCATTGAAGATAACTCCATTGGTGGCAGTCACAGTGCCAGTGCCCTCGATCAGAGTAGCCGCACCAGGCGATCCATTGAAAGTAATGGCACCACTTGTGGCGGTCAAAGCTCCGTCATTGATGGTAACGTGTCCGGATGCTAGTGTGATTGCCGTTCCTGATAGCATCGAGTTAATAGAAATGCCATCAAGAGAAGTAAGTCGGACTATTCCGCCTGTAGTTGAATTTCCATGAAATTCTACATCTGCTGACGAGGTGCCTGTTTGTAATTGTAAATTGGCGGCAGTCACAGGACCATTCACCAGCAGATTGCCCATGGAGCCCATAAGCAATGACCCGGTGACAGTGGAAGGACCTAATATCGGTGTTCCGAGGTCGGCAATTGCCGCGTTTGCCGCGACGACAGTTGTCTCCACGCCGCCGGACGACTTGGCGGCAATTGAAGCATTACCAGTTGTGTTAACGCCGATGCCACCGGCTGCAACCAAAGGCATGGCAAAATTATTCAGTTGAACCTTGTCTTCCGTACCGGCAAACGACGGTACGTAGACCTTGAACCGCCCATCAACAATGCCCACTGTCGCTAAATTAAGTGAGGCATTGGTTGTGTTTGGCACGGCCAATGTTTGATCGACAGTGCCGGTATTTGCTTGCACTACTTTGACCGTGGTTGGTGTGGAGACATACAATTCCGTTCCTTGCGGGTTTACCTGCATCGACAAAATATTGTTTGCTGGTCCGGTCGGCAATGTAATTGTATTGAGCAGGGCAAGACTCATAGGATCAATTGCAAATACCTTGCTGCTTGTGTTGTCCGATGCGTATAAGACAGAGCCTGACCCATCCATTGTCGCAGAATTGAAGTTCGTTGCTCCGGCAATCGGAACAGAAGCACCGAGAGTATTGGTTTGAGTTCTGTATACGTTGACGTTATTGCCATGCGTTACATATAAATTCTGACCGTTAGGATCGATAGCCAGAGTTCCTGCCGAAGCAATAGGCACCTGGTGAACAACTTGCTTTGTCGTGCCGTCAATTACAAAAAGAACACCGGAATTAGTATTAGTTATAGCCATAGCATAAACAAAATTGGTTTTTGGATTTGCCACCATGCCGGTCACCGTGCCGCCAAGATCTATAGTTTGAACCACATTGTTGCCCTCAACTATGAACAAGAAACCCCGGTTATTACCGGGACTATTGCCGGAGACGAACATCTGACCGGACTTTACACTAAATGCGCCATATGTGAGGTTGCTGCTTTGCCCCACCTGGAAGCTTGATAGTTGTTGACCTGTTTTTGTATCCAATACAGACGCAACAAAGCCACCCAGTACCAAAACTCTTGAATTGTCCTGGTTCAATGCCGCTCTTGTGAAACTGTTGGTGAATTTATTAGTAACGTTATTGGCTTTGCCGGAAGCAAGAGTTTGCACTACCTGACCGGTAGTCCCGAAAGCAAACGATACTTTGCCGCTGACTGTTATGTCTTGGTTCTGGATAATTTTTCCAGTATTTGATTGCAATGTCAGATTAGTTGGAAAGGTAACCGGTGTATCAACTACTACATCGTTGTTGCCGTGCAAAACCAATGTTTCAGCTTTGAGCGTATTGGTAATCTGCCGCATGACCACGCCGCCACCATTGGCTTTAATGGTTAAGCTACCGGCAACGGTTATATTTTGTTTGAGCGGCAAATCAAAATTTCCGGATTCTGTTTCCAATATAAGATTGCCAGGTGCATTTATAGGTACGTTAAATTGTATACCTTGCTGATTTTGAATATTTAACACCTGTTGTTTTCCAAACAATCGCAGAGTTCCTGATACGTTTGGATTGGCATTGACAATAATGCTTGGGTCGTTCGGAAACTCTAGGGCCTGTACAGTAGCGTTTACAGCCGTAAGTACGCCATTGAGTGAAATAGGTCCCGAAGGCACCGCCGAAAGTGTAAACGGTCCTGAGGCAACAGTGCCTGAAGGTACATTGACAGCGACGGTTGATCCGCTATTGGTTGTGAAATTTGCGCCTGCAATTTGCACATCGCCCGTAGCGGTCACTGTATTGGCAATGATAGTGGGAGTTGCGAGTGACATTCCGATGATGTTCATGTTATGTCCGACGACATTTTTTGGCAGAAATATTTGGCCGTGGTCATCATTGACAAAGTGTCTATAGGCAAGCAGAGTGATATCACCGTTAACCGTTCCTTGAGCCAAAAACTCCGGACGATTTGGGTTGACAATATTTGCAGCCACGTTTATGGAACCCTCATGCTCAGCTGAGGTACCGCTAAATGTAACTTGGGTTCCAGTATAGTTAAGGTTTGAAACACCAGCGGCCATAAATATGTTTCCGGCAGTAGCGGAAGCTGCTGATGTATTAATTATGCCCACATAGCTAATCGACTTTCCCGCTACCAAGGTGACGTTGCCGCCATTGGTGTTCATATCCCCAGGCACAAGCTGTCCATTTCCGACTACTAGGATATTACCCTTACTTGTAGTGCCGATAATTGTGCCGACGTTCGCACTTCCCCAAGTATTGGAAGGGATAAACGAATTGGCTGATGTCTTTGCTCCTGTCGTTGCATTGAAAACAAGTGGCTGTGCATCAGTAGTTGTTGGTTGCGCGTTAAAGACGGAATAATTGCCACCTTGAGCACCGGTCGACGAAACATTGGGCAACGCCCAACCTGAAGTTGAGACTCCATCCCCTCCGCCAATTATGGTTATATCGCCGCCATGTCCGCCAGCAAATGTTGAATTGGCAGTAACGTTGGCTCTTACCCCTCCCTGGAACATGTCGACATTACCCTTTGTTCCAACCTTGTACGCGATGATGAATATGTTGTTAGCATTACCCGTCGAGCTGTTGGTGGAAATATCGGTACTAGAAATTTGAATATCGCCGCCAGTAGTCGAAGCACCGCCTACGGAAATGTCGTTACCATTTTGCGTGATCGTGACGCCAGCTACGATCATAATGTCACCTAGTCCGCCGGAACTTAGAGTACTCGGACCCGGTAGAAGTCCCATCACGTCGCCTTTTGCTGCAATCAAAATAGGACCAGGTCCCATATTGCCTGTGATTTGCGCATTACCATTGGGATTCAAGAGCACCGGGTCGCCAGATACATCAAAATTTCCCAATACCAAATTATCAGATGGTGCCCATGCCACCACATTGCATGCTTTGGCATTCAATGTGCCTTGAAAATTATCAACATTCAAATTGGCCTTACCGCCACCCGAATTCAAATTGACAGCTTTTGCCAGCAATTCACCGCGGGCAATAGACATATCGCTAGTACCGGAGTATTGTGCGTCGCGGAAATTTATCGAGCCATTTAAGGCTTGCATACTGCCAGACATATTATTGAATTCAAGGTTGTGCGAAGGCAAAGAATTGACGTTCAAATTTCCCGCCAGAGCCGACATCATTCCAGAATTAGTGATGTGACCAACGTTCGACATCAGATTCAAATTCTGCGCGCCCTGAAGTGTGCCGGCATTTGTAATCGCTCCACCGGCATTTAAATTTAGATTGCCCGAACTTGAAACTGCGCCGAAATTTGAAATTGAATTCAATGCATTAAGCGTCAAATCCAAATTGCCATTGTTAAGTCCGTAAAATTCCGGCACCATTGTCGAAATCAAGGCTCCGGAATTATTCACAATGCTATTTGCAGACATTACTGCGTTAGTCACTGCGCTATTGCTTGAATAAGCAAACAAGCTTCCGTTGTTGATCAAAAATCCAGTCAAATTCAGTGGAGACTCGGCATTTTGCAAAACGGTGACATTTTGCGGCACCACAAGACATTTAAAGCTATTAGATGAAGCGACAAGACTGCTCAACTGGAAAGTTCCACCCACTGCTTGTCCAAGTTCATTGAGCATTAGGCTTTGCTGAGTGCCGGAAACAACCTGGGATAGCGCTGCAAACTGCGCCGGAGTAATTGATTGTCCCGCCTGTACTGCCATTGGCGCACCACCAACAAGTATTGAGGCCTCCGTGGCACCATTCAGGTGCTCCGGCATGACCGTCACCGAAGTTCGTCTCGATGACAGATTCATTGATACAGGAGCTGCTGCGCCTGGTGATTCGTTATGTTCCCAGCACCAACCAGGTGGAATTAAATAAGTAAGAAGAAAAAGGCACGTGACCACCAACCGCAATGTGCGATTCTCATAGCTATTCATCGCATCGCTCCTAACTTGTGATTCCAGTAATACGTAGACAAATGCCCAGCACAAAAGAAACCAACAACAGACGGCTCCAATGGAGCTGCCTGTACTCGTATATTGCGAATGTCATTCCCCCTATATACTTATTGAAATAGCACGGCCGATCTCTAGATGTCAATAAGTCGTCAACTTCTGTAACGACAAACATTACAATTGCGCAAGAACCGCGCCGAAACTCACTCTTTCTGGGGAGTAAAATGCGAAAACATCCGATAAAGAACTAATTGGAGGTTTCATGTGAATACGTTGAAAACGGCTACATCACCGCGATTCAAATAACTGATAATCGTTATTGCAGGGACAGAACATTTACACTAATAACAACAACGCGATGCAATCAACTTCTTACAAAGTTGAACCCACGAACCACAATTGCATTTTGTCTTGCGAAACTTGCAGATGGCACCCTATTACCTATACCTACTATTTACGATCTCAATTTATGAGTTATGACTGCTAATTGTGTGGCAAAAGTATGACCTAAAGGTCATAACCCAGCTTCCCGCCTCAACGAGATGGCTGATATAGTCGATATAATGGACTAAGTTTAGAATGGGGCACATTAATGGACATAGACATTCACGCCGCCAAAACAAATCTTTCTCGCTTGATTGAAAAGGCCAGCCATGGGGACACGATTGTCATAAGCAAAGCTGGTAAACCTGTGGCAAGGCTGATTGCCTATGAACGGGATCAATTTCCTGTAAAGCCGGGACTGATGAAGGGGGAAATCTGGATTGCCGACGACTTCGATGCCCCTTTGGAGCTGCTTACTCACGGCTGAAGCAAATCAACTTTCCGAACAAGAGCATCATGTTGGCCTCGAGAATTTGATTGCTAAACGGCTTATCGGCAATCGTCCAATACACTTTTCCGGATTCCAATTTGCCATTTATCGTCAGCATTGCAGAATAATTTTTTTCCGCTTTGCTCAATCCAATTGTTTTTGCAGTTGGTACCAAAAACAATTCTATTTTGTCCACTTGCGCTCGCATCACAAGACAGCAAGCGCCAGAAGATAAGCGGGCTCTGAGATGGGTAACGGTTTCGACCGGTTCACGCAAACCGTTATAACGCACCACTTCGGCAACAACGCTTGGTCTTGTGCAGGTAATGTAGAGCTCAGTCCAACCGACTTGACCGTTATAACTCAAAGCATAACTGTGCAAAATAGTGTAAATGTGGTTTACCAAATTAGTGGTGGCACGATTCAGTCGTGCATCTTCACGCACTTTCCTTCTTTTCACTCCACGTCTATCAGCTAAGTATTCGACAGAATGTTGCGCTAATTGCTTCATCCACTCTTTTTGTTGAATAGTAAAATTAGTCTGGTAAGAGCCAAGGATCTGATGCGAAAGTTCAGATGCTAAATCTGGGCTCAGCGTCTGGGTTTTCTTAGTGGATTGTTTTTGCACCTCGTTTGGTAGAACTACTAAATTCTGTTGTCTGAGTTTTACAAGTTTGCTTATAAGCATAGGGGAAGTCCTCACTGGGACAAGGGGGGAGTATGGCGGATTAACAATATAAGCGAGCCAACTGCAAATGTGAATTCACTAAATCGTATGAACGAAATGGCGTATTGAAGCCCGCAAACCGGTGTCATACAAGCGTCTTCGGGATCACACGAACCCCGTCCAAAAATTTCCAGGCTCAGAATTTCAAATCCGAACCTAATAAGGACGCGAATGGAAGCCGTAAATGGGAGCCAGCATGGCAAAGGCACCAAGACAAATTATGGCGTTGAAGATAAGGAGGCTGACGATCAGCTTAGTATTAATTGATGGGGGAAGCTTGGATAAACCTTGAATTAAGAAGGCGGCGATCGGCACTTCGCAAGCAAACAAATATCTTCCTTGCGGCCCACCTAAGTTTTTCGTCGATGCCCAAATCATGGCAGCTAAGTTTACGATGATCACTATGGCTAACATAGACCAAGTGGCTAGTTTGATTTTGTTTTCTTTTGTCCACGCGATTTTGCTTAGCTTCGTCAGTCCATCGATCAAGCCGGTGAAAGCTGCCACCATGTAGCCGAGATAAATGTAATAGATCGGGCGCCACAGATAACGGTTCATGTAACCGAACATTCCCCAGAAACTAAAGAGCACCGTACGCCACCAACGGCGATCTTTTATAATGTGCCATGGGCTAAGGTAATAATTTAAATCGCGATGGAATGTTGTTGCCCAGGTTTTGTACATCGTCTGCGTGCCGAGAATGTCGCCGGCAAATTCGTGTGCGTTACGGATGAACCACCAAGCGGATAGCAAAACAAATAGACCACCCATGGTGGCAAGAGATGAGAGCAACAAACTTATGCTGGTCCCGTGAATCAGCGAGGCTGCCACCATGAATAATCCGACGGTTGGTATCAATGCCACGCCCGAGTATTTGCATAAGGCGATGAATCCTAGGAGCGCGCCGATGGTGGCCGATCGCTTCAAGGTTATCCCTTGTTTGAGTGTGATGACCATCAAATAAAGAATTGCGGTGGCAATGGCAGAGGTTGTGGAATCATTGTTCGCATAAGAATGAACGAGCACGAGTTGCGGGTGAAACACCAAAAGTGCCGGCACTGCCAAAGCGTAAAGGCGCGAACGCCTGAATAATTCTTTGCCGATGTAATAAGCAAAGGCAATTGTAATTAGTCCGCAGAAGAGACTGCCGAAGCGTTCATACAAAGTAAGTTCGGACAAGGGAAACGGCAATGTCATCAAAACATGCGGCAGGTAACCAATTTGCGGCATTGAGCCGTACACGGCAGACGGTCCGCCGGCAATCACTTCTGCGTAGTTTGGTAAGCGCATATGTTCGCGCAAAAACTTTATCACCCAATAATGCGCAAATTCATCCGGCGCTTCCGCCATTGGCACAGTGAAAATCCACGGCAAACGCACGAACACGGCTGCGAGCAAAATCGCCAGCAAGTCTTTGTTCAGCCACGATTTTTTCTTCGTGCTTACACTTTTACTTTCTGCCACCGATTCAGCCACCAAGAGTTTCCTCGCCCGCCAAAATCAAATCGGCAAGCGAACGCATTGGTTCAACGTAACGGGCATATGCTTCTTCAGCGTGCAAGCTGTGGCGAATAATTTCCAAATGGGTGCGACCGCGCTCAGCGTCTCTGCGCAATCTTCTTGCCATACGTTGATCGATAGGCGTGTCAATAAAAATGCGCAAGGTAGCAATTTCATGCAATGGGCTGTGAAATGCAAATATACCCTCGACAACAACAATCTTTGATTTGGGGGCCGCAATAACTTTCTCACCAATTCTGCGGCACGAACGCATGTCGTAAACCGGAACAGTCGTGTCCTCACCTTTTGCCAATTTCATAATCGCTTGACCACACTCGTCCAGGTTGACAGCAGATGGGTGATCAAAGTCATAACTTCCATCTCCCTGCGCGATCATGTCAGGAAGATCTCTGTAGAAATAATCGGTGGAAAGAACGGCAGCTTGCTGGAAGCGCGACGCCAAAGTCGACTTGCCGGAACCCGAACCGCCACAAATCGCAATAATTTGAGACGAGTGCTTCGTGTCCATTTCAATCGTTGCCACGCATCCTGACTCTTCTGTGTTTCTCATCTCAACTTCGCCGTCAAGCGACGCCTCTGCTGGAATAACAGTTACTGCCAACTGCTCTTCGCAGTTGTTTTCCTTTTGGCTGGGCACTTGTTTCACTCTGCATCGCCTCCAGCAAATAACCAGGTAGCCCTACAATAAAATACCAGTTGCGGCGACAAATTGTTAGTTGTCGCTCGCAGTTTTCAAGCTGATAAACTGTCTTTAAGCTTTGTCAATTAGGAGGTCAGGGATGGGCGCTAACTCAGATGCCAAGCAAGCCGACATTGGACTCATTGGTCTTGGTGTAATGGGCGAAAATCTCGCCTTAAATATAGAACGCAACGGATACACGATTGCTGTCTTCAACCGCCACACGGATAAAGTTGATGCTTTTGTTGCCGACCGCGGCAAAGGTAAAAATGTTATTGGCACAAAAGATGAAAAAACTTTTGTCGAATCGTTGAAGCGTCCGCGCAAAATTATTCTGCTTGTCAAAGCTGGCGACGCCGTCGATTCCACCATTGCCAAGATCAAACCGTATTTGGAAAAAGGCGACATCATAATTGATGGTGGCAATTCGCATTTCCAAGATACGCGCAAGCGCGAGAAGGCGCTGGCGGCAGATGGACTTTACTTTATCGGCTCCGGTGTGTCTGGCGGAGAAGAAGGGGCGCTTTGGGGACCCTCACTCATGCCGGGCGGAGACAAGGGTGCTTACGAACAGATTCAAGAAATTTGGGAAAAGATTGCCGCTAAAGTGGCAAACGATCCTTGCGTCACGTATCTCGGTCCGGATGGGGCAGGCCACTATGTGAAGATGGTGCACAACGGTATTGAATACGGCGAAATGCAATTAATCGCTGAGTCTTATGATCTGATGAGACGCGGACTTGGATTACCGGTGAGTGAAATCGCTGAAATTTTTGATCGCTGGAATCAAGGCAAACTCAATTCATTCTTAATTGAAATTACGGCAGGCATTTTGACTGTCGTGGATAAAGATACGAATAAACCGCTTGTCGATCTTATCGTCGATGAAGCTGGACAGAAGGGTACAGGAAAGTGGACGACGGAAATTGCCGCCGAACTTGGTGTGCCTGTGCCGACGATTGAAGCGGCTTGGGCAGCCCGATTGCTTTCGGCTTTGAAGCCACAAAGAATGGATGCAGCAAGAGTGCTTACTGGTCCGCAAGCGAACAAACTGACTGTCGACAAGAATCAATTCATTCAACAATTGGAAGATGCACTTTATGCAGCACGCATTTGTTCCTATGCACAAGGCATGGCTTTGATTGTTGCCGGATCAAATGAATACAATTGGAATATTGATTTGGTTGCCTGCGCACGCATCTGGCGTGGTGGCTGTATTATTCGCGCCAAACTGCTGGAAGAAATCATGCAAGCTTATTTGCGCAAGAAAGATATCGTCAATTTATTATTGGATCCTAAGTTGGGTGCAGCCACTGTTTCTGCACAGGCATCTTGGCGCACTGTAGTTACTCAAGCAATCCAAATTGGTATTCCGATACCGGCATATTCTGCCAGCCTTGCTTACTTCGACAGTTATCGCACACCAACTTTGCCGCAAAATCTCACCCAAGCTCAGAGAGATTACTTTGGTGCACATACTTACCTCAGAATCGATCACGCCGATCAAGGTTTGATTCACACCGATTGGCCAAGCTTGATCAAAGTCAAAGCCGGAACGCCGAAATCTTAGATCAGGCGGCCTGGTAAATGTTGAAAGCAATTAATAGGAAATGAAAGCGTAAATAAGTGGAGGCAAAATGTCGGACGCACAAGCAGTACTGAACCCACTGGCCCAGGGCCTGGATTTGGAAAGGCGCGTCGAACCATTCTCCATGGTTATTTTGGGTGCGCACGGCGATTTAACTAAGCGCAAACTTTTGCCTGCCCTTTATGCCTTATATATTGATGGGCATTTGCCTATGGATTTTTGCATTGTCGGCATGTCGCGCACGCAAATGAGCGATATGGAATTCCGCCAAGCCATGAAAGATTCACTCAAGCAATTTGCTCCGGAAATTGCTTTTGATGAAAATACTTGGGAGCGATTTGCATCCGGTCTTTATTATCTTGCCAGCAACTTCACCGAACCGGGCAGCTTTGATCCGTTGGCAAACTTGCTTGACGATCTGGGCAAGAAGCATGGTTGTTTAGGCAAGCATGTGTTTTACCTTTCTACGCCGCCTTCTTTATACGTGCCGATTGTGCAAGGGCTGGCAAGCTCAGGTCTGGCACATAAAGACGATGCAGAAAAGACACCTTGGCCACGCATAGTTGTTGAAAAGCCATTTGGTAGAGACTTAGCTTCGGCTAAAGAATTGAACAAACAAATTCACGAAGTGTTTGACGAACGCCAAGTCTTTCGTATCGATCACTATTTAGGCAAAGAGACAGTGCAAAACATCATGGTCTTGCGTTTTGCTAACGGCATATTTGAGCCACTATGGAACCGCGACCACATTGACCATGTGCAAATTACCAATGCTGAAACTTTAGGCGTTGAAGGTCGTGGTGCTTACTACGAAGAAGCTGGCGCATTGCGCGATATGGTGCAAAACCATATGATGCAGCTGTTGTCCCTCGTGGCCATGGAACCACCAATTTCCTTGGGCGCAGAAGACATTCGTGACGAGCGCTTCAAAGTTGTTAAGTCCATTCGTCCATTTGATCTGGATAAATTAGATGCAAGCGCCGTGCGCGGGCAATACGGCCCGGGTTGGGTAGTTGGACAAAAGGTTGTCGGCTATCGGGAAGAAACACGCGTCAATCCCGAGTCAGCCACCGAAACATATGTTGCCCTAAAGCTCTTCATTGACAATTGGCGCTGGGCGGATGTTCCTTTTTATGTACGTTCCGGTAAGCGCTTGTCTAAATCCGTTACGGAAATTGCCATTCACTTCCGTCCGGCACCACACGGACTTTTCCTCAAAGCACTTTGCCCCGGTCCGGAAAAGGAAATGGAAACGGTCGGACCAAACGTGCTGGTTTTGCAAATTCAACCGGATGAAGGTATATCGCTCAAGTTTGCCACCAAACTGCCCGGCACAACTACACAATTGCGCTGGCTTTCCATGGACTTTCGTTATGGTACTTCCTTTGGTGTCAGAAGTCCTAGCGCTTACGAACGGTTGATTTTGGATTGCTTAATCGGTGATGGTTCACTGTTTGCTCGCACCGATGCTGTGGAATCTTCCTGGGCGCTTTTGACTCCGGTTTTGGAAAAATGGAAACAAGAAACAACACCTGCATTTCCAAATTACCCAGCTGGCTCTTGGGGTCCAACCGCCGCGGACGTTTTAATCGCATCCACCAAACATAGTTGGCGCAGACTCTAAAGCTTTGAGGACTTCGTGATGGCAAGCACAACTGATACCCTTTCGGCTGAAGAATTTCTTTCCGGCAAAATCACAAGCGTTGACGTGCCAGGCATAGAAAGAGAATTGCGCGCGCTATGGGCAAGCGCCCGCGAAGCTCATCCCATACCACAAAATGCTAGTCCGGATGTTGTGCGCGCTTGCACTTTGAATTTCATTTTCTTTTCCCGCGAAAAGGGTGCCGAACTTTCTTGTGGAAATGTGCTGGATGAAATTGCTGCCATGCATCCTTGCCGAGCACTGCTAGCAATTTCACTGGGTGGAGAAGAACCAAAGATTGAAGCTTGGGTCTCAGCACGCTGCCACATGGTACCAGGATCAACGACTGGTCCAACCAAACAGATTTGCTGCGAGCAAATAACCGTGCGTTCGGAAGGTCCGGGAATTCACAAGCTCTCAAGTGCGGTAATACCACTTTTACTGCCCGACCTGCCTACCTTTATATATTGGCGCTGCCACGAGCTTGACCAATTGCAAATTGATTCTTTCAAATCGGCTTGCGACAAAATCATCATCGACTCGCAAAGCTTGTCTGCCAATTTAAGTTCATTTGCAGAAGTAGGCGAGTTAATTAAGACAAACTCAAAGCACCTGGTTGTTTCTGATTTAAATTGGCGGCGAATTCACGCCTGGCGTAGAATGATTGCTTTGCAATTTTCTCAAACAGTCCTCAATTCCTCAGGACCTCAGCAGATTGCGAAAATTAAAATTCAGCATTATGGCGGAATGTCGCAAGCAATTCTTTTTCTGGCTTGGATGTCCAGCTTATTGGGTTGGCATGTGACAAGCGTGCGCAAGGACGAACAGTCTGGTCCGGACACAAATCTGCATTTGAAATTCAATGATCAAATTGAAGTTGAGATCATTGCCAGCTTGCAAGGCTATGTTCCGGCAGGAAATATCAGCGCAGTTGAAATCACTATGCAAAATGGCTATACGCTTTCTGCTTTATATGAACCGGAATCAGAGTCACCATCCTTGGTGGCTGAACTGAAAAACAACGGACAGCACTTACATAGTACGGTCACTCAAGGACCGTGTTTGAGTGAAACCAACCTGGTTGGTCTGGAACTGGAAACACTAGTGTGCGATCAAATTTATGGCAAAGCCATTGCCGCAGCTTGCCAAATCGTTAGTCAGATTACGAAATAGCCAGAGTATAAACAAAGAGAACGCCAATGCAAACTTTTCAATTAGCCGGTGCCACCATAAACATTTGCCAGAATAAAGAAAAGCTTGCTGAAAAGTTAGCAACTCATTTTGTCGATTTGGCAAAAGCGTCAATTGAAGCCGATGGACGATTCACAGTTGCCTTGTCTGGTGGCTCGACACCAAAAGCACTTTATAGTCTTCTGGCGACAGATGAATATGCTAAGCAAATTGCTTGGGATAAAGTCTTTTTCTTTTGGGGAGACGAACGTTGTGTTCCCCACGACAGCCCCGATAGCAACTACCGCATGGTAAATGAAGCATTGCTTACCAAAGTACCAATTCCCAAAGCAAATACATTTACCACAGAAGGGCAAGAGAAAAATCCGGAAGAAGCAGCTAAGCAATACGAGCAGAAGCTAAAAGAATTTTTCCAGCTCGGTGCAAACAAATATCCGGCATTTGATTTAGTCTTGCTCGGTCTAGGTCCGGAAGGACACACCGCATCCATGTTCCCTGGGTCTGTTGCCCTTACTGAGCCACAAAGAATATTCATGACCGTTTATGTGGAAAAGCTCAGCGCCTTTCGACTTACCTTAACCCTCAATGCCATAAATGCCGCAAAAAACGTTTGCTTCATGGTGGCAGGCGAGGACAAGGCAGATATTTTATCGACAATCATTTCCCAGACGGCTCGGACATCAGAGAACAAACTACCAGCTGCCTGCATTCAGCCAAGTGCAGGACACCTTGAGTGGTTTATCGATCGAGCCGCCAGTATGAAACTAGGTTTGGATATTTTACACACGACAATCGAGGCGTGAAATGGCAGACAGCTCCTTTCAAGAAACATATTCCACTATGCAAGAACTTTATGGTGCCGATGGCTGCCAGGAAATTCTTGAGTCTTTTATTGATGAATCGAAGAAGTTAATCAGTCAGCTCAAGGCAGCCGATACAGGCGGAGACAACAAAGAATGTGCCAGACTTGCCCATCAATTTAAAGGATTAGCGTCCGTGGTCACACACGAAGAGATGATCGCAACCAGCCTTACGTTAGAAAAGTCCGCCAATGAACACGATTGGTCAAAATGGGCTGAGTTGCTTGCCCAATTGGACGGACATTTGAGCAAATTGCTAACTGATATTAATCAATGCCTCAAGAAAGACAAATAAACCTGAAACCATCGCTAAAGTTAATCTGGCTGAGCAAGGATAGATTTAATCCGGGCAATAAGTTGTAAGCTGGTTGTGGAATATAGCCAATACACCCCCCAAGATGAGCTGGACGAGCGATGCAACATCTCCAGCATGTTCAAAGAAAACTCACAATAATTGCCGTAGTGCTTTACGCCAGTTTGGCTGGCTTGGGCTGGGCTTTTGACGTTCAATTTCTCAAAGGTCCGTTCATCCACTCGGTAGCGCCCTTGCCTCTGGGGCTCCTTTGTCTTGCGCTTGTAGCGATGGGCATGGGTTTAATTTATGAAGAAGAAAAATCGCTCAGGTTTTTAGGACAAATCTGCTTGTCCGTAGTAACCATCGTGAGCTTGCTGATTGTTGGCCAGCACAGCTTTGGTTTGCATTTGCCGTCGCACTGGCTACCATTAGCCATCAAAGCGCAGTTCGGTCCAATTGGCATGTATCCGATTGTCGCTTCCATGTTCACCTTAATGGCACCGACAATCTGGCTCTCCGCTTGCAAGGATCCATATGCCAAGCTGGCGTCCCAATTACTTTGCTTAGCGAATTTCTTGGTTGGCATGTTCTATTCGGTCGCCTATTTCTATAGTCTGGCTAGCACGACTGAATTCACTTACATGTCCCCAATGCCGATGCCTATGCCGATTATGTTTCTTCTGCTTTCATTTTCTCTGCTCGTCTCGCAGCCGGAAGTCGGCTTAATCAAATTGTTTAGTAAAGACACGATTGGCGGCTTAGTTGCTCGTCGTTTGATCTGGGTTGCCATTCTTGCACCATTTATAATCAATTGGGTAAGAATATTTTTCGAAGGTGCAACGGATAGTCGAATTCCTTATTCCGCACTATCTGCTTGTTTGGTTATCGGCTTATTCGTTGCTGCAATTTATTGGAGTGCAAACTGGCTGGATAAACTGGACGCGGCTCGCAAGTGGGCAGAAACAGTTAGAGAACAACACGAAGAAAAAACACGCCTAATTATTGATCAGGCTTATGATGCTTTCGTCGCCATTGATTCTGAGGGATCTATCAGAGATTGGAACAAACAAGCAGAAACCATGTTCGGCTGGACGCGTGAAGAAGTGATGGGAAAAACATTGGCTGAGACAATTGTACCTGTAACTTATCGCGCACAACACAGCCATGGTATCAGACGTTATGTGGCAACCGGCGAAGGTGCTCTTCTGAACAAGCGCATTGAAATGCCGGCACTGCATAAAAGTGGACACGAATTCCCGGTAGAACTGGCGATTTTCCCAGTCACAATCGACGGTGAACTGAACTTGTGTGCCTTCCTGCAAGATATTTCTGAAAGAAAGCGGCTCGAACAATCGATAAAGATGAGCGAAGAGCGCTTTCGCTTACTTGTGGAAGCAGTCAAAGATTACTCGATTATTCTTTTAGATCCGGATGGCTTGATTATGACCTGGAATGAAGGCGCAAAGCGCATCAAAGGTTATACATCAGAAGAAATTGTCGGCAAGCATCTAAGAGTGTTTTATACAGCGGAAGAACAAAAGTTTGGCAAGCCAGAACGACATTTAACAGCAGCTTCCATACAAGGACAATTTGAAGATCGTGGCTGGCGCGTGCGAAAGGACGGTTCCCGCTTTTTTGCCAATGTGGTTACGACTGCGCTTACAGATGAAAGCGGCAAGATTATTGGCTTTGCGAAAATCACTCGCGATTTGACAGAGCAAAAGCAAGCAGAAGATCAGATCAAGCAATTGAATGAGGCTCTGGCAAGAAGAATCATTGACTTGGACAAAACCAACCAACAATTGGAAACAGTAAATACAAATCTGTCTGTGGCTCGCGATCAGGCTCTGCAAGCCTCCGATCTCAAATCCAAGTTTGTCGCCAATATGAGTCATGAAATTCGCACACCAATTAGTTCAATCATGGGTATGTCCGAATTGCTCGTCGACACGCATTTATCGGATGAACAACTGTACTTTGCCAAAATCATTCAAGAATCATCGCAGTCTCTCCTGCGTATCGTCAACGACATTCTAGACTTTTCCAAAATCGAAGCCGGCAAACTCGAACTGGAGAAGGTGGAATTCTCACCACAAAATCTGGTTCAATCGGTCTATGAACTATTCTTGTTGCAAGCGCACGAAAAAGGTCTTTCTCTGGAAATGTCCTGCGATGCTGAAGTGCCAACCAGAGTTGAAGGCGATCCAGGACGCCTCAAACAAGTCTTAGTCAATCTTGTCAGCAATGCCATCAAATTTACGGGAAAAGGTGAAATCAAACTTGCAGCTACTGTGGAACAACAACATACAAGATTTGTTTCCTTGCAATTTTCGGTTAGCGATACCGGTATCGGCATCGACAAACAAATGCAAGACCGCTTATTCTTGCCATTTGAACAAGCAGATGGATCGACAACTCGCACCCATGGTGGCACCGGTCTCGGCCTTTCAATTTCCAAACGACTGATTGATCTGATGGGCGGAAATATAAGTTTGGAAAGTGCAATTGGCGTTGGCACCACTTTCCGTTTTTCCATTCCATTGCGGCTGATGAGACCACGACCACCAAAAGCACCCTTGTATTTGGCCAACATAGAAACTAGTGCTGGCGAACGCAACTTTGCACCAGGCAGTAGCCAAGACGAGTCCCCGAATGAAAAATGGATCTTGGTTGTTGAAGACAATCTTGTCTTGCGCAACTTGGCACTTAAACAATTGGAGCGGCTGGGATTTCCAGCAGTTGCGGTATCATCCGGCTCTAAGGCTTTGGCCGAAGTAAGTACGGGACGTTATCATCTTGCCCTCATGGATTGCCAGATTCCGGACATCGATGGATTTGAAACAACCTTAGCGATTCGCGCTAGAGAGGAAGCAGAAAAGCTACCGCACTTACCGATTATTGCCATGACTGCCAGTGCAATGTATGGCGATCGAGAAAAATGTATCAACGCTGGAATGGACGATTATTTGAGCAAACCAGTTCGCTTGGATCACCTTGAGGACAAACTCAACTATTGGTTGAACTTCTATCAGATCGAAAGGTCTGAAGGCGATAAGCCGGCGGAACCCAGTGTTCAGTCGAAAGAGGACTCTCAATTGCCGGACAAAGCCGAATCAAAATCACTACCGGCAACCGGACCAAGTAGCGAGACTCAGTCCGATGCGACAAAAGATATGGCTAAAGCTAGGAGAGAGAATCAGAAAGCCTTGGATCTGGAAGCACTAGGTCAAACCTATGGCGAAGAGTCGATCAAACAAATTCTCCCCTCGTTCAAAAATGAGATCGTTGACTTGCTTGATAAACTCAAACAGTCATTTGAGGCAAAGGATGCCTCCGAAGTTGCCAGGTGCGCTCACCAAATTAAGGGACTAGCGTCAGCTTGCTCTGCCGGTGAGATTTCGCGGCACAGCTACGCCATGGAAGCAGCAATCAAGGATCACAATTGGAAGAAAGCCAAGGTCGAGAAAAAAGCTCTCGAGGGCTCGATTGCCGAAGCCACCACATTCATAAATGAAATTTGTACTGATACGACGGTTTAGCTCTAGAGAACTGACAAAAATCGCTCTACATCTAGCCAATTTGCTGTAGACTTTTATCTAAAATCTGTTTTTTTAGATGGAGCAAAATCGGCAAAGACGTGATCAAGTTTATCGCTTCCATAGTCATGCTTACTTGTTTGGCACTGCCCTTCGCTGGATGGTGGCTTGTTTTCCGCCCATTACCAGACAGAGATGGTGTGGTGAAATTTTTGCAGCTCGGTGATTCGGCTGTTGTCAACTTTGATGGGCGTGGTGTTCCATATATTCGCGCCGGAAACGAGCCAGACCTTTACATGGTGCAAGGCTATGTCGTAGCATCCGATCGTTTGTTCCAAATGGATATTTTGAGACGGACGGCTAAAGGTGAATTGGCGGAAGTGTTTGGCCCGCAAGCAATTGCCTCCGATAAATTGATGCGCACCATTGGTTTCAATCGTCTTGCCCATGATCAAAAGCAAACGCTGTCGCCGACAGTAGCGAAAGCAGCTTCTGCCTATTGCCAGGGCGTAAACAAATTTATTGCCGATAATTACGACAAACTGCCAATTGAATTTGTGCTCTTGGGATACAAGCCAAAGATTTGGCAAGCGGAAGATACACTTGCCATCATGAAGTATCTTGATTACATTCAAGATGAGTCTTGGCGATTGGATGATTTGCGCCAACGAGTACTTGACAGGCTTGGTGCTGAGCTGGCTTCCGATTTGTTTGGCGATTCTTGGTCTTCCACGCCAACCCCACAAATGGCCGAGAAAGCAAACAGCATTGCATATCTAACAGATGCCTTGCCTAAGTTAGCTAAGGACTCTTACTTGCATTATGCACCTCATCCAAATATTGGCTCATCAGTTTGGGCAATTGCCTCGGATAGGACCGATACGCATGGTGCGCTTCTCGCTTGCGACAAGCACAATAAATTGACTAAGCCTGATCTTTGGTACATAGCCTCCTTGTCATCTCCGGGTCTGCATGTTGCTGGTGCCACCATCCCTGGTGTACCGGGAATTTTGGTCGGTAGAAATGAATTCATTTCTTGGGGCACGACTGCGCTCAAAGCAGACGTGCAAGATTTGTTCTTAGAGGAATTCAGCCAGCAGTTTAGTGATAAGTACCGCACGAAAAATGGTTGGAAGACTGCATTTGAAATCACTGAAGTGATACCGGTGCGGTTTGCCAAGTCGCGCGAACACAAAGTGTTGATTACTGAGCATGGTCCGGTGCTTTTGAAGAACCAAGCATCTGCTGTTTCGCTGGCTTGGACAGGGTCTTGGGCACGACCGGCAGCGCTGGAAACTTTCTATCAAATCAATCGCGCCCAAACTGTCGGCGATTGCCAGCTGGCTCTTGAGGCCTATGCCGGATCGCCGATGAATTTCTTGTTTGCTGATAAACAAGGCAGTGTGGCCAGCCAAGCAGCTGGTGTAATTCCGGTGCGCGACAAAGGTGGACAAGGTACATTATTAGTTTCTGGTGCCGGTGAAGTCGGTCAGTGGGGATCAACCATTCCCTACAAGTCCTTGCCCCAAATCACCAATCCCAAGCAACGCTTCTTAGTATCGGCAAATCAAAAGTTGGTTTCGCAATCGTATCCCTGGCTGCTTGGTCACCAATTCTTGCCACCCTATCGTGCTTGGCGTGCCTTTAGTTTGATTGGTCAAAACGGCAGACGGGCAAATTCGGCTCCCATCGGTTTACCTGATGTGAATGAAATTCAAGGTGATATGCAAGCACCGCTTTTTGAATTGGTCAGAGCCGAACTTCATCAAGCTGTGGAAGAAAACCATATTATCGATAAGAATGTCTTGAGTGCTTTGAACTTATTAGATCACTGGGATGGACAATTGCGGGCTGAATCCCCAGAAGCTGCCATCTACGAGTCGTTTATTTACACACTTGGACATCGGATTATCGAGACCAAGTTGGGCTCTAATCTGACAGCAGAGTATTTCCAAAATTGGCCGATGTGGGTTTGCTTTGTGGAACACTACATGCACGCGAAGCAAGACAAATGGTTACCTAAAGAAGAACGAACCTATTCGGCTTTCCTGATCACAAGCTTCACGGAAGCCATGAAGAATTTGCGTCTGGCTTGTAATGCAAACGAGCCGGAAAAGTGGGACTGGAAAAACTTGCACAAAGTTTCTTTCCAAAATGCCATCAATCAAGGTCTCAATTGGCCTAGCCGTGTATTTAACCTTATGCCTCTTGGTGTGGGCGGTGATGATAATTGTTTGAATGCGCTTTCTTGCGATTATGGTACAAGCAAAGATTTGTTTGCTTGCACGTATGGTCCGGACATGCGTCTTTTGGTAGACATGTCTGACCCGGACAAGTTTTATCAATCGCTTGCTTGTGGGCAGTCCGGCCAATTGCTTTCGGCGCATGAGCAAGACGAAATCAATGCCTGGCTGCGTGTTGATCCTATGCCTGTTGCATTTTCTGCCAAACAAATAGAACATCAGTCGGAACACAAATTGATTTTAGTCAATCGCATCTGAGGATTTATGGCCGCAAACCTTACCGCAAAAGTTTTAATTGCCGATGAAGTTAGCCAAGAAGGTATAAACATCCTGGCAGAAAAGCTTGAGGTTTCTTACCTACCGGAAATCTCACCTGAGCAATTGCTCAAGGATATCGCCAACTACGATGCAGTGCTTGTGCGCAGTCGCAGCAAGATTTCCAAAGAAGTGATTGCCGCAGGCAAGAAGCTAAAAGTAATTGGCCGGGCAGGTGTCGGTGTCGACAATATCGATGTCGATGCGGCGACCGAACGTGGCATTCTGGTAATTAATTCACCGGAAGGCAACACCGCATCAGCTGCCGAACATACGCTGGCTATGATGCTTTCCTTGGCAAGACAAGTTGCCGCTGCCGATCATTCTGTCAAACAAGGTTTGTGGGAAAGAAAACATTTCATTGGTACGGAATTATTCAACAAGACACTGGGTGTAATTGGCTTAGGTAAGATTGGCTCACGCGTTGCCCAGGCCGCATTGGCATTGGGAATGAAGGTAATTGTTTTCGATCCTCTGGTTTCACCTGAGCGCGCCGCCGCACTGAATTTCAAAAGTGTCAGCTTGGATGAGATTTGGGCAAATGCCGATTTCATTACCGTGCATACACCGAAAACCAGAGAAACCGCAAATTTGATCAACGCTGATGTTCTGAGTAAGGTCAAACCAGGAGTGCGTATCATCAATTGTGCTCGTGGTGGCATTATTGACGAGAATGCTTTGGCAGAGGCAATTAAGGCCGGACGCGTTGCCGGGGCAGCAATTGATGTATTCGATAATGAACCGCCGACCGATTCGCCACTCTTAAAATTCAATTCGCAAGTAGTACTGACGCCGCATTTGGGCGCATCAACATTTGAAGCCCAGTTTAACGTGGCAATTGATCTGGCCGAACAAATTCGTGACTACATACTCACAGGTTCGGCTCGCAGTCCGGTCAATCTGCCTTACATGCGACCGGATGTGGTCAAATCGTTGGGCAAATATCTTTTCTTAGCGGAAGTTATGGGAGCAATTGCCGGCGAGCTAGCCGAAGGTGGCGTCAAACAAGTTGAGCTGGTTGCCTCGGGAGCCTTGTCCGAAAAAGAAATTACGCCTTTGACGATTGCTGCCTTACGCGGAATATTTTCCCGCCGCATGGAAGGTGTTACTTATGTAAACGCGCAATTAACAGCGCGCAATCATGGTATTGCCGTTAAGGAAACTAAGTTGGCGGAAGGCCAGCGTTATCGCGATGAGCTTGCCATAATCGTCTCAACCGACGGCAGCCATGCAGCACTTTCCGGCACCATATTGGCGCATGACGAAGCTGTAATTACCAAGATCAACAATTATCCAATTAACCTCACACCATCGCGCTACATGCTTTTCACATCGCACTCCGATCAGCCAGGCATGGTGGCAAAAGTAGCTGGTGCTCTGGGCGAACAAGACATTAATATCAGCACCATGACAGTGGCCCGCAGTGGAGCAAGAGAGCAAGCAGTCATGGTTATGACATTAGACGATCCGCTCAATCAAGAGCAAGTCCGCCTGCTCGGCAAACAATCAGGAATCCATATGGCGCGTTTTGTTGCACTCAATAACCTGATTTAGATGTGAAGTATGGTCAAGTCCCTATCACATCGCAAAGAATTTTTTGAGAAATCACCCAAGACGCTCACAAGCAAGTCCTTGAAACTCCGCTGGTTGAGTTTGGCACTGAGTATATCTTTTGTGGCAAATTCACTTTCGCCTGGTTATGCGGATAATTTGGACGTTACCCAACCATTTAAACCAAAATCCATTTCGCCCATTGAACTTAAGCGTAAGGAAGTGATTCCCCAGGATCTTTTTCCTAAAATGGATCTGCCACTGAGCTTTCCACCACCAATTCCTTTATTTGGCGTTCAGATCCGCGGCTTGAACGCCGAAGGCATCAATCGCCTGGGACAGAATTACTTTGTCGTTGTGACGAATACTAATTACAGCAACATGAATTCTGTTTACCAAGATAATCACCTGCACGGCAAATCCAATTTTGTCACGGCAGACAGTCTTATTCATCCATACTTTGCTTTCACCAATCGCATTATTGCCCAAATGGTAAAAGATCATTTGGCACCAGATCTTTTGACCCTCCTCAAGTCCATGCTCACGGTTTCACTTGCTGATCTTAAGCAAGCAACCGATTTGGAAGTGCGTGATGATATTGAACACAATACTGCACTTTTACTGTTATCCATTCGCCTGTTGGAACCACAATTTGTTTTACCGATAAGCGATAAGAGTGCAAATAGTTCAGCAAGCAGGCTTGAAGCCATGGCTCAAGCCGATTTGCAATCTATTGAATCAGCAAAGACCACTAAGTCTGCCATTTTTGATCGCGAAATTGACTTTAGCATCTACAAACCGATTGGTTGGTACACAACTGAGCCCAAGCTAGCTCAGTTTTTCAAATTGAGACAGTGGCTTTCCTCTGTCAGCTTGCCGGTAACCGATGTAACATATGATATACATGGCGCCACAGGAAACAATTTTAGACGCTCAGTATTGCTTTATCGCAGTTTAGATCAAGCGCGCATAAATGGTCAGCCTGTTTTTCCGCTTTACGATAAAATTTGTCGTGCTTGGAAGACACTTGCACCGGAAGTGCAATACGATTTAGGCAAGGCTCTTTTACCTAACGATTACAAATCTGTTTTTTCCAGTCTAACGCAAGACTTGAAAGTAACACTGACAAATCTGGCCCAACCTTTTTATCGCACCAAACTTTTGCTCAGCATTCGCCGTCAGAAACCACTTAACTTGGGTTCTGCCTCAATTTTTGAGCTGGGACAAGAAAATGCTCAAGAAGCAACTAGCGTTAGCTTCCATCTTTTACCAGCAATTGGCGAGCCGGAAATTATTTGGTTGCGGCAAATCGCCAAATATTACCCAGGCAATGAAGCGGAAGCAGCTATTTCTTGGCCTCTAGCATTGTATTTCTTGCATGCTCGTACTGCCGGGCAAGCCAACAATGTTTTAAATGCTTTAGGTGCGCATCTTGATCCACAAATTATCAATGTCTTGCCTGAGCTGGAGAGGCTAGCGCAAACACCGACATTAGTGCAGGTTGTCCAAAATGCAGCCGATCGCCGTTGGCGAATTTTGGAGACTTACTTTACTAGCTATCCTGATACGGTACAGACAGCATTGAAAACCGACAATTGGTACACGCACCGATTGGAATCAGCAATTGGTGGATGGGCCGATAGTTTAATGGCTCTGGCATTTCCTGTCTATTCGCTAAGACAAGCCAATGCCACCATGAACGCACACGCAAACTCGGCTGCTAATTCTCCTACCCCAACTGCTCTCGAAAACAAACAAGCGAGCAAGCCGGTTTTCTATCATTATCTAGAACCACAAATTGCAACTTACGGCCGCATCCATGAGGACGGCGAAAAGCTGCTTGCCGACTATACAGCACTTGGTTATTTCCCAGATGAATATCGAGAAAGACTAAATGACTTCATTCGTCTTTCTCAGCGCTTGGAAAAAATTGCCATTTTTGAACTTTCGTCACGCCCATTGGCTATGTCAGATGTGCAACTCTTAGCCAATATTGAAAGTATTTTCGAGAAAGTCACCTTGCCATTGCCAAACACACTGCACGTTTATTTCCCACAAAAAGCTGGTAGACAAAATCCAGAAGACAATGGCTTTAACTTCGGTCTTGGCTATGCAGGTTGTGCCTGTGTTATCCTGCAACATGATTTCAAAACCAATTTGGGCCGCGGACCGGTTTACACTTATTACGAATTGCCCGGTAAAGCAATTACACCTGAGCATTGGTTGCGCAAATTGCAATTTGGACTTGTGAGGACACCGCCTTGGGCTCAGAATTTTGATTGTGCACAGGAGCCGGAAAGCAAAACACAGGCAACAAAAGTCAAACCACGAGATTAGCTAGATGAATTCAAGGGACTAAGGGGAATATCAGATGAACACACCAGAATGTACAAGTCAAACCAAAGCTCCCTTTGGCTCATGGAAGTCACCAATTTCTTCTGACCTGGTTGTTTCGAAGACCACTGTGGCTGGTATCACTTGCATTGATGGCAACGATTATTACTGGCAAGAGTTTCGCCCGCATGAAGCTGGCCGATATGTAATTGTGAAAAAGACAAACGCAGGTCAAGTTATCGATGCAATTCCGCCAGGATTTAATTGCAGAAGCCGTGTCCATGAATATGGAGGCGGTGCTTATACAGTGGCAGATGGCGTAATTTATTTTTCTAACGACGAAGACCAGCGTGTTTACAGGCAGGAAGCAGGCGGCACTCCGACTGCCTTGACCAGCCAGGCTAATAGACGATTTGCCGATTTTATTGTTGATAGAAGACGCAATCGCTTAATTTGCGTGCAAGAAGATCACAGTATCAAAGGCACAGAACCAATCAACACAATTTGCACCATTGATATTTGGGACGGTAGTATCACGCCCCTAATCAGCGGCGCGGATTTCTACTCAAATCCACGTTTAAGCCCCGATGGTATGAAGTTGTCTTTTGTCAGCTGGAATCATCCAAACATGCCTTGGGATGAGAGCAAAGTTTCAGTTGCCACTTTCGATGACGGTGGTGGTATCGAAGCCGTAAAAGTTGTAGCTGGTGGAAAGCAAGAATCTATTTTTCAACCGGAATGGTCACCAGATGGAACACTTTATTTCATCTCCGATCGCTCAGGCTTCTGGAATTTTTATCGCCATGCAAAAGGAACAATTGAACCGGTTTACAAAGCCGCTTTTGAATTTGGCATGCCGCAATGGAAGTTCGGATTTAGTTTATATAGCTTCGTTTCTCCTAATCAAATTTTGTGCACCTACACTAAACATGGCACGTGGCGTCTGGCTGGTTTGAATACAAAAGTCGGCGAACTTGAATCGTTTGACTTGCCTTATTCCGAATATCTCTTCATCACAAGCGTCGGGAAAAGGGCAGTCTTTCGTGCTGGATCGGCCACGCAGCCATATGCAATATATGAGCTTGATCTGTCCGATCTCAAAATTACCATGCTCAGCACACCAAGCAACTTTGGTATAGACCAGAAATATTTTTCTGTTCCGGAAGCAATTGACTTTCCCACCGAAAACGGACAAATTGCTCATGCCTTTTATTACCCACCAGAAAATGGTGATTTTTCTGGTCCCGATGGTGCCAAACCTCCACTTTTAGTTAAGAGCCACGGTGGACCGACAGGAGCAGCTTCGCAAGTTCTCGATCTGACTACACAGTATTGGACCAGCCGTGGCTTTGCCGTATTGGATGTGAACTATGGTGGATCAACTGGCTTTGGTAGACCTTATCGCGAAAGACTGAAAGGCAATTGGGGCATTATCGATGTCGATGATTGTCTCAATGGTGCACGTTATTTAGTCCAACAAAACAAAGTAGATGGAAACAAACTTGCCATAACTGGTGGCTCAGCTGGTGGTTATACAACTTTGTCGGCCTTGACCTTCCGTGATACTTTCAGAGCCGGCTCAAGCCACTTTGGTATTTCCGATCTGGAATCCATGGCTCGTGATACTCACAAATTCGAGTCACGTTATTTAGAAGGATTAGTTGGTAAATATCCTGAACAGAGAAGTGTTTATATGGAGCGTTCACCGATTCATCATGTAGATAAGCTTAGTTGCCCAGTTGCTTTCTTCCAAGGTTTGGAAGACAAAGTAGTGCCACCAAATCAAGCCCAAATGATGGTCGATGCTTTGCGTGAGAAAAAATTACCAGTTGCCTACGTAACATTTGCTGGTGAGCAACATGGCTTCCGTAAAGCATCAACAATTAAGCGCGCACTTGACGGTGAATTTTACTTCTACTCGCAAATCTTCAACTTCAAACCAGCCGACGACATCGAACCACTAGAGATCGAAAACCTCACACCACAAGTGGTCTAATAACTGATCGCCTGTAACAATTGAATCGGAGTTTCTATTTATTATTACCGAGTTGTTTGATTGCATCGGTGATGGCTGGATCATCCGGGGCTAGCTTTTGTGCTTGCTCAAAGGCAGTACGCGCCTCAGTGAAGTTTCGCTTGTAATAGTTAGCTATGCCTAGATTGAAATACGCGTTTGCATCACTAGGATCGATTTGAATTGCTTTCTTATAAGAAGCCATGGCATTATCAAACTCACCGTTGGCGGCATAAGACAAACCAAGTTCAACATATGCTGGGGCAAAATTTGCATTGCTGGCAATAAAGTCTTTGAAGTACTGTAATGCCTCTTTGTCTTGCATAGCTGCAGCTTCAACAAATCGAGCTTGTGCCTCAGCACTTATATCGGGCTTTTTGCCCAATTGCACATCAATCAGCTCAGCTTGCATGCGTCCAGCATCCTCGCCCACATTTTCCAATTTGATGTTGGCAAAGCTACGGCTGTCTCCCGCCGGCACCGAGTTTGGTATAACAATTTTCCCTTGCGCAATTTCTTTACCAGTCTTGTTCAAAATTGTGTATTTAATTGCAATATCTTTCACCTGGAAAGGATTGTAATTGTCAACCTGAGCAGAGACTACGGCTGAGCCTTCCTTTTGCATGGGCTTTTGGAAGCTGACCTCGATGTTCTTCATAGCCGAGAGCTCTTCATAGTTTATAAAATACATTGCCAGTTGATATAAACCATAAGCAACGGCAAGGCCAATAATAATCAAAACCACTTGTATTGGTCCGCGCTTAGATGCAGGCGTGGATAATTCCGCTGCTTGCTTATCAAAGAAATTTGTCCGGATTTTTCCAGACATTGCTCCTTCGTCAATATCTTTCCGATCCATAATTTCTTCTCCTCTTAAGTTCTGTCTATCTCATCGAGATCAAATCAGTTGGTTGCCGGATTGGTAGTCTGATTCAAACTGGTATCAGTTGGTTTTGGCTCCGGCTCAAAATTTTGTTCGGACTCTTGTTTTGGCTCTGGCTTTTGCTCATCAGAAGGTGTTTGCTCAGAGCCTGTCTTCTCTGCTTCTTGCTGCTCGTCTGTCCTTGTGGCTTCCTGCGGACGCTTCTGCGGTGGCGCAATTTGAATAGGCTTAAGTGGCCTTGTGCGCAAGTAAGGACCAAAATAATTGATCGTCAAAAGACGCAAATGTCCATCTGGATCTTGATAATACTGTTGCAAAATCAACTCATAACGCCAGCCGGCCTTGGCCAATGATTGCGCACCGTGTTGGCTAAGACCACGAATGCCATTGCCAGGACCGCGACAAGTAAACACCCAAGCCCCACCTTGATCGTGCACGTCCAAAATCCCAGCCGTGGACAAACCAAGAATTCTGGCTAGAGCAACCCCATCCACATCGCGACTTTTCTTTTGCCCAATCACTTGAAGGTGTGTAGCATTTCCTGTACCATCCCAACGCTTAACAGTGATTGCCATGATTTTCGGAATGCCCGTTAGGCGTTCAAGCGTTGCCTCAGAAACTACATGTTGGCGAATGTTGAGGTTTTCCATCGCATCACCAACCCAGGCGCGATAGAACCCAGCTTTCACTTTTTTGGAATCAGCCAAGATTCGCCCAAGGGTCATACGCACGGCCATGGTCGAGGCTGGCGCTTCCCGGGCCATTCCTTTATATGCTTGATCACGCTCATCAGGTACCATGTCAAAACCTTCCGACCGCAACCATTTAGATCCCGAACCTCTGTGCACAAATGCATAAGAACGAGCTGCCACTGCTTGCGCTTTCAATGCCTCCAAGTGCCAATTTGATGGCATTTCCGAAGGCACAACACCTTGCAAATAATCTTCCAAATCAAGCACATTAATCACGGTAGCAACAGTGCCATAATTGACGATTTCAAGCACACCGCGATACCAGCGGTTATTAGCCAAAACAATGTAATCGGAAGCAGCAATTATTGAGCGGCGATCCATTGGCAACGGATAGGCCCGGCCGGTGGACATTTCCACAATGCGTCCGCCTTGAATGTAATAAAACTGCTGTGGCTTCAAGGCAAAGACAGGACGGTTATCGACAAACAATGCACCTGGTGCCCACAGCGCAATTCTTGCGCTTGGTGTGCGCACGGCAATACCAATTCGCACAGGACACGGCCAGGGAGGTAAGGCACGAAAGGCAACTTTAGGAGCGCTGGCATCTGTGGTCTTAGTGGCAAGTTTGGCCAAGGCTATCGGCTGACCGGCAACTACGAGTAATAGAACCAGGCAAAGCAAAATAGAGCCGGCATTTTTATGGCGCGCGGCACTGCATTTAGTCCGACTGACCCCAGCCATTGCCCCAAGTAGTAAATCTCTCATCAATAAAGACCTTTGCTTATAAATTCGATAATACTACGAATTGGATTGTCCAAGAGCCCCGCAATGCAAGTTCGCGCTTAGTCTCGTTAGTGATTGGGGGAAATCCCCCATCAGACCGCAAATAAAAATTGCTCGCCTTCATGACTTCGTAGTTTCACCAGTGACCGAAAACACGTGCCCGGCATAGACTTACATCACAATTTAGATCCGCATGGCAAGGCGAAATCCCTAGCGCAGGAAATTGCGCACAGGTGCATCAAAGGTGCTCATACATAGATGAAAGTCCAGGCAAAGCAAATCTATCGTCAAATAGTTCGGCAAGGAGCTCAAAAGCTCAAGGCGTGTGCAGAAGTCACAACAAAGAAATTCGGTCAAATTGGCTATGGTCAAATCGCCTTTGGTGTTTGCTTAAATATGATCGCCTCGGTCGGGCTGGCAGCACAAGCTGCCGATAAAACCATTTCCGACAAAGCCGATTGGTTGAAAAGAAATTTGCAAGCAATTAGCACATCGAACAATGCAGAACCAGCAAAGTTAAATGTACCAGAACCGCTCAAGCCACAAACCGAGCGCGCAAGTTCACTAAGAGCCAAGCTGCCGTCCATGCGTCCGTTTGTACCTAATCGTTATTTGCCCAGGCGCGCTGACCTGGACTGCGCACTCAAACCACAAAGTGCTCGACTGGACAATTCCCTTCCCACCGCCCAAGATTTATCAGGCTCTGAACCCATTTATGGTCAAACGCTCACCGGTCAAGTTTCCACAAGCTTTGCCAATTTCAACCAGCCGAGCAATCAGGCAACCAGCATTTTTAATTCGCCCGAGGCAAGGCAAGCACTACGCAAACAAGCTCAGAAGCTGATCAAACATATTCCCAGCCAAGCTTTAGCCAAAATTTGGAACGCGCAAACTCATCAAGCACCAAGTCAAGTCCAAATTCCGGTGCCTACCCAAAATATCAACCAGGGGCCAATCGTCGGCACCAATTCCGAGCGCACGGTAAGCCAAGCTGCCGGTCTGGTTATGGAAGCTCCGATTCTTTCGCCTGAAGAAAGAAAGGCAGTCGACGCTCTGAATGAAATTGCCAACCAAAATGCCCTTGAGCAAGCACAAACTCAAGCAGAAGCTAATCTGCCACCACTTTTGGAACCGACTCCCGGACATACGGCAGGGCCGGCACCATTTCCTTTGAACTTAATACCACCGTCTGCCCTTGCTGACATCATCGGACGAGGCAAGCATAAAAAGATTGAGGCACCACCAGCTTACTTTGGTTCTTGGCATAATCAGAGCCAATTTGCTCGCACCCATCAATTGATGCCCGCCAATTTCCATTCGCACTTAACTGGTCATGCTCAAAAAGCCAGACGCGCTGGCGGCAACTTCACCCACTATGCGCAAGCAGTAACAGCGCGCTCTCATGCACGCTCAGTTGGACGTTATATTGGTCGCAAACAACACGCAACGCGCTTCACTGCTGAAATTGCCAGCCACCGTATTGCGCCCTTATTGTCATATCCTTCTTATGAGAGTTCTTCCAGATATTCGCTCTTCTAGGTCAAAAAAGTTATAGTTAGTCTAGGTTACAAACCAGATTAAACAATGGCCTTTGGCAAAGTGGAGAGGGTAATGAAAAAAGAACTTACGCGCGCAATCATGGCGATGTCTTGTCTTGCCATATTGCTAACGTCTATGGTGCCTGCTTATTCTCAGGCGCACAGTGAAAGGCAACCAGGTCCGGATCCGATGGAAATCTATTTGCAAGTCGGGATAGATGCGGATCAAGAAGCAAAGATCCGTTCCTTAGTGAACAAGTTTGAGGATGATGCATCAAAGCGCTCGCAGGAAGTTTTTAGGCTCTCCAAACAAATTTTTGAACTGTCGATGCAACCGGACCCGGATGGCAGTGCTGTCATGGACGCACAAGCTGAAATCAATAAAATTCAAAATCAATCTGCCAATGAGAAATTGATTCTCTTATTGAAAATTAGACATGTTCTCAAACCGGATCAAAAGAACAAGCTCGTGCAAATCATCAGAACACGCCAGCAAGCTAGAGCCAAAACAACTAATTAGGTCAGCTAGGCCGATACGCGGTAAAACAAACAGTAGCAAAGTTCTGGCTGAAATCAACTTTTGTCACTGAGCCGCAAGGAATTGCTAAACGCCAAAAGTTCTCGATTGGCATTTCTAAAGCGTGCACCAAAATGGAGCGAATGATACCAGCGTGCGTTACAAGCAAGACGTGCTTGCCCTGGTATTTTGCGATTAATTGCTTGAGATGATCGCAGGCGCGCTTGCTTAAATCAATTATCGACTCACCATTTGGCGGAGCATTGTGGATTGGATCTTTTGACCAAGCTTGATAAAGCTCCGGTTCTGATTTTTTCAGATCAAGATAAGTTCGTCCTTCCCAATCACCGACATGCCACTCGTTTAGCCCTGAGATTTTTCCGGCTTCAATACCAATTGATTGAGAGATAATTTGGGCTGTGGCAAATACTCTTACCGATGGACTGGAAACAAGCACATCCGGTTTTTCTTGCGCAAAATAGCTAGCCAGACTTTCTGCTTGCCGCTTACCTTTTTCAGTCAGCGGAGCCTGATAGTCGGTATATAATCTGCCGCTTTCCGTTGCCTGTGTGTCGCCATGACGCACCAACCAAAAGGACGTTATCGTTTCTTCCGGATGCAGTGTCTCGCTCACAGCTTCATCTCCTGCTTACCTTTAATTCCACAAGATATTCTCAGTTACAATATTTCGTACACCGTATAGCCAATCTTCAACGATTATGATCAGTTTCTGCACACGCCGGTCCAGTCAACATTTCTTCCTTAAGAGGATTAGTCAGACCATAAGTGCTTCTGATTGCTAAAAGCCTTTTGATTTGCTCGGCTTGCAATCGTTGTTCTCCACCCAGAAGCTTTGCCACCAACATGGTTTGGGCATGGTGCTCCAGTGTTTCAAGTTTAAAAAATGCATCCCAAATATCGGAACCGACTGTCAAAGCACCATGGTGATCGAGCATGATGGCATCATATTCAGCAATCAACGGTCTGATTGAGAGAGAAACTTCATCGGTGCTTGGTGTCGCATATGGTGCCGTTGGAATTGTGCCCACCGTGCAAACCACCTCAGGCAGAATGCAGGGTAAAAGCGACTGCTTAGCTACAGTAAAACCGACCGCTGTTGTGGGATGCGCATGAACCACGGCTTTGATGTCTGCCCGTACATTATAACAGGCAAGATGCATAGCCAACTCTGTGGATGGGCGCAAATCACGCCCGGTTGGCTCGACCATTTCGCCCTTCATATCGGTTAAAAGCAGCTCATCCGGTCCTAACATGCCTTTACAAACACCCGCTGGAGTCGCCAATACCAGATTATCGGCAAGCCGGATGCTGAAATTGCCTTCCATTCCGCAAATGTAATTGCGCAAATAGGCTAAGTGACAGACTTTCGCCAAATGTTCTTTAGCTGAGCGGACATCCATTGATGCTTCCTTATTCGTTAATTACCGGACATATCAACAGTATTTTATTATGAAATGAAAAAATCTTTATTGCTTCTGTATATATATGTAGGAGTTCTCGATTACTATTTTAGAGGTTTCAAACAGGGAAGCCGATAAGGTGAAAAACTGAAGTTTGTCCTTATTTGCGGCTTTAGTCAAGCGAGAATAATTCAACATCCATGCGTTGCCCAGAATGTGCTCAGAGAAATTCCGTAGCAGCTACCAAATGCGCCTCCTGCGGGCTTAAGTTCAAGAAAAAACCCGTACCACGCGGAGCCAAAATATTGGCTGCCGGTCTGGGTGGCATTATCTTGCTTTGGCTGATTGCCGCAGCAGTTGTGCCAATCTTTACCGATCCAGAACAAAACCTAGCCCGCATTGCTAAGCGCGTTGCCCAAGGTCCTTCCGATGGCAACCAAGCCGAACAGTTGATGAAGGAATTTGATTCTGCACTGAAGAACTACTTAAGCGTTATTGGCACCAAGCCGGATGCCGAGCTTGTCGGCAAATTGCAAAAGATATTTCCAACCAGCGCATTTGAAGTTCACGTGGTCAATTTGCCACGCAATCTTCGCATTGTCGAAGTGGACACTGTCTTACAAGCCAATGGTTATTTGGTGATGAAGACTAATGGACAGGCGAAAGTTTTCCCGCTTACGGGTTTGGAAGTGTTGGATGATGCTCGCTTGATCAATGAGTCTGCCGGACCAATGCTGGTTCTGCTCGGTCATTCCGGTGGACAACCGCCGCATAGACCACACGTAAAAATTTATGCCTTGTTGCCTGATGGTATATCGGATGAGACAGAAAAACTTCTGCCGATGATCAAAGGTGAGGGTACTGCCCGTTTTGCTGCCAATGGCCGCGACATCGTTTTGGATTTGTCCTTGCTTTCCCTGGCGCAAACCGAAAAACTTTTCGCGCGTTCCAATCAAACAGAAGATGGCACAATCCGCCAATCTTTAGATTGGAAAGACGCCCACTATGTATCGCGCTATGAATATGGCAATTCGCCCTTCGTCGCACTGTATGCGGTAGCTCGCTGCCTTCGATATCCGGATTTGACTCGCGCGCATGCACAATATCTTGGGGCCGCCGGTCAAGAATTGGTGAAAAACTACAAGTCTAACGATGCGGGTGATTTCCAGGCCGCTCGCTTGGATAGCGCACCAGGAAGAATTGATTACCGTCTTGCCGGTAATATTGGCAAATTCAATATTGCTGTGGCTCATTCCGGCGGCAACTGGCAAATCATTTCCAGTCGTGTATCGCAAAAAGGACAGCCAGAACCTACCCAACCATCGCTTTTGATCACAGAAGCCAAACAACCGCAAGTGCAGGTCACATCTGAGCCACAGCACGTAACGGCTAAGCTTGCCGGTTCCAAGACAAACAACCAGCAAACACGCATTGCAAGTGCAGAATCAACACCACAAGTAGGTGGAGAGAATGCCCAAATTTCAGGAGCTTCATCTTCAATAAATTTGCGCACGCAACCAAGCGTTGATGGCAAAGCGATTGAAAAAATTTCGGCAGGCACCAAATTTACTGTCATTGGCAGAGACCAGGGTTGGTATAAAGTAAGATACCAAGGTAAAGTTGGTTATGTTTATGCCGGTCTGGTTGATTACAACAAGGCCGATGCTTACCGAGCGGTTACAGTCAGCCGTACCTCGTCAGTTATCGATGATCGTCACAAACAGCTGACCACTGTTTCCCCAGGCGAGCGTGTAGTGATATTGGGTTCGGCTCGTAACAATAAGTATCGCGTCCACTTGGTCAATGGACAGATTGGTCTTGTAGATAAGAGAGCGATTGACGGCTCGACAAGTTCTCAGTCTGCCCCTGTGGAATCATCGCCACGCCGCCTTACCGTCACAAGTCGCCCGAATCCTGCCCCGGCCCGGGCAATCAGCGCGGACTCACCCCCGCCCATGATGCCCTAACCTGAATTTTAGATCCTTCTTGACAAGAACCAAAGAGAACTCATGTTATATTTAGAGGTGGCTTGCAACTAGCGTTGCAGAAATATATATCGGGACGTGGCGCAGCTTGGTAGCGCGGTTGCTTTGGGAGCAATAGGTCGCAGGTTCGAATCCTGTCGTCCCGAGATTTTTAAATGATGTCTAGCGGCTTTGGGTTCTGCGCGAGTTTAGCGTTTTGGACTGGAGCGCTTTTCCCTGGCCAAATCCCTTGCCGCCAAAATTTTTCGAATTTTTGCTTTGACTGGGATTATTTGTGGTCTTATCCGCTTTTTGTTCGGCCTGTAGTTTACGGCGCGGCTTGATATTTGCCATGGATGTGTTTCCTCAAAACGCTTACTTGGATGTACTGTAACAGTATCATAGCGGCAGTGATTGACCAACTTAAATCGACCAACTGAATAAATTACCGGTGCAAAACCCGCTCCTACTGGGTAAATAATGCTTAGTGAGGCAGTACGGAGATAGGGGATGAAGAGCAAAGTTTTACTGCTAGCAGTGCTGACATTATTGATTATGCAGGCATCACAAGCACAAGAGCAAAGGCGAGCCAAGGAAGGGCACCGTTGGTCGGAGTGGGCGCTGAAGCACCCGGAATGGTGTGATTATCATCAGAAGAAGGTGCGGTTTTTTAACAACCATCCTGATGCCGCCCAAAGATTTCTCAATCAGTGGTACCAAAACCACCCAAATGAGAAATAGCAGTTTACGTTTCTGAATCTAAAATCTTGAGCAGTAGGACATTTGACTTGTTACCTATTGCAATAATTCGTTTGACATCAATCATAAGTGGCATAAGACCTACGTCAAGGAGAGGTCAAAGCTATGCACAAGAAACTTTCGGCATTGGGGTTGAAGACAGTTGTTCTCTCCACGCTATTGCCAATTACATTTTCACCATCTGTCTTTGCGCAAATCAAGATTGCCCAAGCACCACTTGGTGAGCAAATCGAGCAAGACAGGAGCAAAATACGCGAGGACAGAAATCGAGTGCGGCGCGAGCAAGCTGATGAAAGCCAAGGCGAGCAAGGCACTCAGCAATACATCGATAAAACGCAAGAGTGGGTTCAACAAGCCGATGCTCAAGCTCAGACAGTACAAAGCAAACTGAATTCGCTCGAACGCGGCAAGTCACAAGCAACACTGGCAAAAATGCTGAACACACCAGGCAACGAACTTTATGTTTTGAATACATGGTTGCGAAACGAAGCTGCACAGAAGGCCCAAGCCGAAGCAAACATCCAAAATGCCCAGCGATCGATAGTCAGTCATCGGTCGGCTATCGAACAAAATCAACATCAATTGAATTCTGATGCAGCCACGCTTGCACGCGATCAAGGGACATATAGAGACGAAATGGACAGTCACGCTGATCTCGTCCGCCAATCTCATGATGCACGCTGGCAACATGACTTTCACGGTGCTCATCGTGGTCGCTTTTATACACAAGACGATCAAAGTGCCTATGACGCTGGCTACCACCAAATGCGTAATCCTTATTGGGGAGTACGGCGCAGCGGATCATTTTCTGGTCAGTAAACACTACCGAACCATCCGCCGCTAAACCAAAAATCAATATGGCAATATGACCACAAAGACTTTTTTCAGCTTACACCCCAGGTCTAACCCTATCAACGTCGCCATTAATAAAGCGAGGCACAGGATTATATAATGGGCATAAGACTTGATGGTTAGCCATCAGGCATATTGCTCGCATTTCTTATGACCCAAGCTCGACCGACAATTGACAGACTATGCTTTCAGAGACTGTTTAGAGGGGTTCTGGTCATTTTATCTTTGTTTGGTCTAGTCGACGGTATTACGGCAATTGCTGATAATACTCAAGAAAACACAAGTTCAAGCGAGGATTCATCAGCGAAGACCGATACAGGACAACCAGGCTCTGGCAGCGGCAAGATGCTTTATGGTACAGCCGAAGTTGCTGTGACTCGCGACAGCAACCAGCGAGCTTGGATTGCCTCGCAGCTTTACCGCCGGGGATCGGCTGCATTGGATCAAGGAAATTACCGTTTGGCTGCCGATTGTTTCAAGCAAGCCGGAGTTGGATTTGACCAAATGGGTTTTGAAAAGCTTCAGGCGCAAACAGCCTTTGCCGAGGCTCAATCACGCAGACTACTTGGAGAGGCGAAGCAATCTGCACGCCTCTATCAAATTGCCGTTGACTTATTCAACCAATATGATCCGCTCAGTCCTTATCTAAAGGCAGCACTGGACAATCTGGAAAAAGTTTCTCCCAAACTTAAAGGCCAGGTCGAACAAAACAAGGCGCGGCTGCAAGCGCTAAAAAATCCCAAAGCCATATTGACGGTCGATCGTAATGTCGTTTTGAAGAGCGGGCTTTCCAAATATGGCAGTAATTTATTGGCTGAAAAACAGACGGCCGACATTCCTTCCGACTATGTACAAAATGTGATTCACAAGGCTTTTCTCAAACTTATCTGTTTAGAAACAGCCGAGCTAGGTTCAAATTACATCACAGCCGAAAACCGTTGGTATCCTTTAATTGCCAGTGGAAGAACAGTCACAGTATCAGCATCGTCTGATCTGATGACACCAGTAATTTCCGTAAAGATCAACGAGCGCTTTTACACCATAGATGTAGACCTGCCTGATTTAGGCTCAAGCAAACGCACAGTGTTTTTGCTGACTGACAAAACTCACATCATTGCTATTGATCCGGCTACAGAAGACATGTGGCACCTAATCGGTGACTTCAAGCTTGAACCACCAAAATTCACCTGGAAGAAGTTTACCCATTTCAAACCAAAGCCACCGAAAGCCTGATCTCGAATTTTTCTCGAGCAGATTTGTGCTATGCAGCTTCTCTCAGATAGGGAACGATCTTTTCTTGAATCTTCACACGTGCACGCGAGATGCGCGACTTAACCGTGCCCAATTCCGACTTGGTGATTTCGGCAATTTCTTCATAGGACAATCCGTGAACGTCTCTCAACAAAGTCGCCATGCGAAATTGTGGAGGAATTTCCGACATTGCTTCACCGAGAACTGAAGTCAATTCTCGAGCCAGTAGTTTTTCTTCCGGCTGCGCTGATGAATCTTTAATATCGCGTACGCGTTTTTCTGCACCATCTTCACTGACAACCGGTTCGTCAATCGAAACAATTTGCAGACGTGGACGTTTTCTTAACTCGTCATAAAAGAGATTGGTAACTATTTGCAATAGCCAGATCTTAAACGAGTTTGGATTCTTGATCTGATCTATACAACGCCAGACACGAATGTAGACTTCTTGCACGAGATCAGAATTATCTTTCCAATCCGGAGCCAGGCGATAAAGTCGTCCTTTGATCACACGCTCATAACGCTTAAGAAGATGCGCAAGGGCAACTTCATCAGATCGCTGGCTGGCAATCACAAGCTCCGTGTCACTCATCTCAGAGTATGGTTTATTGAATCTTTTATTTTCAACTAATCTCATTTGTTTACCTCGCATAGCAACGCAAGACTATTACGTCCCGTCCAAGCAATTGCCGTATCGGTACGCACCACATATGGTGGTATATAGACTATTGAACTTTGCCACTCATCAGTTGCTGTTTACATTCTGCCATTGCAGTCGGTGACCGGCAATAGGACAAACCCCTAGCTGGTGCGACTTTGAATTCACCTACGCACATACATCCATTATGGCTAATTGCCATGCTTGGATGATGGTTTGTGAATCTATTAATGGGGTAGCAATAGGGGATTACCCCAATTCTTCTTAGCGAATGCTTATCAAGAACACCAGATAAAAGCGAGTTTCCACCTGCTTTTCAGCAGTTTTATCAGCCAATTCATCTTGTCGAATGGGGCTGGTTATTACCACTAGCCGCGCCATTAATACCATTGAGACCGGCAAGACTTTCAATTGCATCTAAATCAGCGCTCTCAGTAGTCTTCGGCACTTCAATTGGCAACAAACTGGACCGATCAATATTGCCACACTGCTGGCAAGTCAGGTCACCAGATTCGTATCTAAAGTGCGTGTAACAACGCTCACACATATAATCGCCTGGTTTTGGATCGTTATGCAATCTCGCGCTCATTTTCTGGTCTCCGCAAATTGGAATTATATAGGTGGACTCAACGCCATATGAGACGCAGGATAAAATCACCAGGTTCCGAAATTTACCCATCGCTTCATATTGAATTAGCACACATTTCAGTTGCCATGATAAGATCTGGATTGGTAATTAAAAACGGGCAGAGCTCAAATACACCTCTTCTACACAAGGTAGGGGCAATATATGGCAATGGAAGCAACAGGGACGGATGGAATTCCGCTGTTAAAACCTCAACGTATCTTGTTAGTTGAAGACAATATCGTCAATCAAAAAGTGGCTTTGATTTTGTTGGAGCAGCTTGGTCTGGAGACAGATATTGCTGCTAATGGTAAGGAAGCAGTAGAGGCTGTGGCAAAACACAGATATCCTCTCATTCTTATGGATTGCCACATGCCAGAAATGGATGGCTTTGAAGCAACTGTGGCTATCCGCAAATTAGAAGAACTAGCGGGCTACTATACTCCAATTATTGCTGTAACAGCCTTAGCTATGGCAGGCGACCGCGAGCGTTGCATTGCTGCAGGAATGAACGACTATATCTCCAAGCCCATAGACAAAGAAGTCCTGCAAATCAAAATCAACCACTGGTTGCGTACAGATGTTGTCTACAAGACTCAAAAGCTACGGCGAAAAGTATTGCAGCCACATACTAATATGATGCTTCTCGAAGGAGCACCAATCAACCTTAGTGATTTGGAAGAATTTTACGGACAGGATCAGTTGGATTCAGTCCTGCAGACATTTATTAGTAATACCGAGGGCATGCTTGCCAAATTGCATTCGCGCATGTTCGAGCGCGAAATTTGGTCGACGGCCCGTTTAGCTCACGAACTCAGATCTTCCTGTGCAGCAATTGGCGCAAAACAGTTAAGCCGAATTTGTCTATTTATAGAACAAGCAGTCGGTCAAGATGATTGGACAGAAGCTAATGATTCCTTGTCCGCTTTAGATCGAAACTTTGCCATTCTGAAAAACTTTATTGAATCCGCATTAGTTGCAGAAGAAACAGTCTAAATCAGTGTTGACTGGTTCTCATCAAGCTCAAATAGCCTTTCGGGTGATGAGCTCATACTGAGCGACGGAAGAGATACTGATTGGTTCCTTGATAAAATCTTTTACTTAACCACAGTCTTTCTTGCTGCACTTTGAATTGCCGGTTTTTGCACACTTGCCAGCGCGTGACGTATTTTAGGCAAGGCCTTTTCCGCTGCCGCTTCACCGGCATTTACAGCTCGCTCAAAATCACCTTCTTCTTCTGAGAGGATAGCAATACCGCTAACATCCGGTGAAATTTTTACATCAGCCTTTTCCACATGATAAGCATCTGTACGACTGAGAACAATACTCGCCAGGCGATTAGCAATTGCACTTACGCGATTGAACTCTTCTGCAGGCACCTCTTTCAAATGCTCATCAACAGGAACCGCTAACACTAAACTAGGATTAAATTGCCGTGCTGCAATCGTCGGTACATTTGCACTGACACCACCATCAACATATACATCACCATTCACTTTTACCGGCTGAATCAGAGGTGCCATGGCCATACTAGCCAATATTGCTTGCGTCAAATCACCTTTGGTTAGTCTATAGGCCTTTCCATCACAGAGATTTGTAGTCACAACACAAAATGGTATGTCCAAGTCTTCAATATTTTTTTTGCCTTCCGGCATGTACTTTTTCATGAACTTAGCCAATTTTTTGCCACTGACAATTCCAGAGTATGGTCTGCGAAAAACAAATCGCCGCAACCCCTTTCCTATAGCTGAAATTGCCAAACGATCTGTACCGACAATTTTCTTCAAATGGTTGTCTTTAAAAATCTCCTCAATTCGATCAACCGGAATTCCAGCCGCATACATTCCGCCCACCAAAGCACCGATACTCGATCCAGCGATGCAATCAATGGGAATATTTTCTCTTTCTAGAACTCGTAAAACACCAATATGAGCAATACCTCTCATTCCCCCACCACCAAGAGCCAAACCAATCGTCGGTCTTTGCCGAGGCTTGACAGTCGTTCCACCGTCGCTCTTTACTTTGCCGGTTTCGGCGGACTTGGCTTCAATAGGCAAAAAGCTTGAAGTGCTCGCAATTAGCGAGCTAATCATTAAATACAATATTTTTTTCATCTTCTTAAACTCATAATTTCAGGGATATCTGGTTGGCAATAATATTTGCGAGGACGCAGCCAAGTTCAATCAGTTCCCATTGCTGAGCCTGCCTGGTCTGTCACGATCAATTAAGAGCACCCGTCAATAAGGGTTATCCCCTAATTTGCTCGACAAGGCTCGGGAACTCGCTTGGCGAAAGATTAGTCTTATGCAGTCTGAGAACACTGGGCAGTAGCCCAATCGCAAGAATAGATCCTTCTCTCAGGAGGGTAAGTCATGAAAGTCAATGATATAGCTTGTGATATAAGAATCGTCCCGAAAAGCTTGAAGCGCATGTTAAGGGTTCAGTTAAGAGAGTTCATTCATGTTCTGGAAGATTACGAAGTTAGTCGTACCAGACAACGGTTAGCTGTGCTTTCTAATCCTGCACCAAAGGCGAAAGTTATAAGAGAGTGTCTAGACTTTGGACGGAAAGCCGCCTAGTTAGGCAATACCGTTTAGACTTTGTCGTTGCATTGTTGGAAGGCACGCCAAATCCAAGTTTCAACAATGCGGTTCCTAATCTAATTAATCTTCGTGGTTCTAATCTTCTTCCTCAACTTGTGCCTTGAGACGGCCTGAACGAACAGCAGCAACCAAACGTGTATGATCCTTTTCCGCTTGATCAGCATAAGTTGTAGCAAAATCGGCAATTGCCCGATCAAACTCGTCATCTTCACCTAAGTAGCCAGAAATTTGCGCTGCATCTCCGGAACGTGCATGGGCTCGAGCCAGAGTAGCACCCATTACCTCAGCGATTTCTACTAATTCTTCACCTTCCCAAAGTTCTGCTTCTGGTTTGACTTTCGTATCACGCAATTGGCGAATGTAAAAATGTCTACCGTCTTCAAATTTTGTCCAACCTAAAAATATGTCCGAGGCAGCTTGCACAATTCTTTGCCCCGCAACCACACGTTGTCCATGATTCTCAAATTCGCTCTTGCCCCAAAAAGGTTCAAGCACAGACATGTTTGCTTCTTTCAGTTGCAAAAATAGTGGTTCATTATCGGGAGCCAACATCAGAGCTACAGCACAAACTGTGCCAACTGAGCCAATGCCAACAACCTTGATTGCAACGTCAGCTAACTTATAGCGATCAAACAAGCGTCGCTTATCTTCTTGCAACGATTCTCTGTAGCTTGGCACTGCCTTGAGAAACTGATCCTTGAATGACTTACCGGCCTTTTCCGCCATATGAAAAATAGTCGGCAAATGATCTTTGATCAGATATTGACCGTTGATTTCTTCAGTCAACTTGGGGAAGTAATGATCACGAATTGTTCGCTTCATTGCTTCTTTCAAGCGTTTCTTTCTTTCCTTTTGAATTTGGGGATTGGAGGTTTGTTCAATCACACTGGGCCAATCAATACGCGCATACCAAATGTCCAAAATACTCATACGAGAATATTCCGCTGTACGCACACGATATGAACGCGCCACAGCCTCGGCTGCTTCCAGCGCATACTTGGCTTTTGCACCATTATCTCTTGCCACCAAAACAAAACTTGTAGCCAAACGTTTGACGTCCCACTCCCAAGGTGCTGGCAGAGTCTCGTCAAAATCGTTGAGATCAAAAACAATATTTCTCTCCGGTGTAGCAAAGGCGCCAAAATTAAGGAGATGGCAGTCACCACAAGCCTGCACACGAATGCCCGTTTTTACAGCATCAGCCATGTCAGAGGCCATCAAGGCAGCAGCACCGCGGAAAAACGTAAACGGAGAGGCTAACATTCGTCCCCAGCGGATTGGAACAAGTTCTGGCACTCTTCCGGTGTTGTACGAGTCCAAAAGTTCAATCGGGTCGGGCCTGTTTTTCGGCACTTCCCAAGTTGCATGCAAATTCAGAGGAATTGAGGCCTTAAGGGCCTGTCCACGCAAACGCCGATCATCCCGCGGTGAAATTGTATTATCGTGAAGCAGAGCTTCACGATTCTTGTCTTGCTCGAGCATAGCGCCCCCTGATTAAAACCGCAAAATTGGCAAATCGCTTGCCAATGCGAGACTCTCAAGTAATCTATGCCCAACAAATCATCTTTATAAGGGAATTGTTGCACTGTGTTAAATGGTTTCAGCGGGGGCTCATTTTGGGCAAATGAGTTGAGGAGAATCTGTGCAAGCGAGCCAAAAATTCCGGATCGACAGAGCAAACCCCACCCTCACAATGTCCTTGCGCCACTTTCTCTAAAATCTTTTCTTCTTGGCGAGACAAAGCCTCAGACATGTGCACAACGCTGCCATCCCGTCTAAGCATTGGCAAAGTGCCAGTAGTCTTTTGCAAGACATCTCGGGCAATTCTCGGATCAAGCCAGACCGAGCCATGCCCAACGTGTCTGATTGTCGCTTCCAAGGTGTGGGCAAAATCTCGTTTAGAGACATAGCCATTGGCATGCGAACCAAAAGAATCAAAAAATTCCTTACCACCATCGTCAGAGCTAAGCATGATCAGAAGAACAGATGGAAATTGCTTTTTGATATGTCTGCCAAGTTCAATGCCTTCACAACCAGCCAGCTCACTATCCAATAGGACTACGGTCGGTTTCTTTTCCTCAATTTTTGCAAAAGCCGCCTGACCGTCTTCAGCAAAGCCGACAACGTGAAACCCCGGCTTTTCTTTCAAAAAAACACTTAGACCGGCACGTACAGCTGGGTCGTCATCGACGATTAAGATATCAATGCTCTTTTGATCTGACATTCGGTCTTTCCCGTAAAGAGAATTTACGCAGTCATTACCTTACATGCCAACTTAACAACAACGTGTAACAGTTAAACCTGGCGAATCGCAAGAATTGTTTGCATATTCGGAATAAACATCTGGCTGGTTTGGGGTTTTATCGTTTGCACCCTGAGCTTTCTCGCCGCCCTTAGTCAATCTGAACCAAGAACGCACAGATTCGATAATAATCAATAAAACCATGACTAAAAAGGCCATGGCCAAACCGGCATCCAAATAGTCGTTAAATATCAAGGTTGGCGCTTGAGCCAAGGCTTGTCCGGAAAGTTCTCCGGCTACCATTTGTGCCGATAACATTTGTGCATGAGCAATAAATCCTAATTTGGCCTGGTTGCTGAAAACTTTCAGAAGACCGGCGCTAAACGTGACCGAAACAAGCCAAGCAAGTGGAGCAAAAGTAATCCAAGCAAAGCGCGTCTTGCCCATAGAAATTATTATTGTCGTACCAAGGCAGAGTGCTACCACGGCTAAGAGCTGATTGGCAATGCCGAACAAAGGCCAAAGGGAGTTAATACCACCGAGAGGATCGATCACTCCTTGATACAAAAAGTATCCCCAGCCAGAAACAACAATGGCTGACGATAACAAAACAGCCGGATACCAGGATGTGCGGCCAAGCGGCTTCCAGATTAGTTTGAGAAAGTCTTGCACCAAAAAGCGGCCGACTCTTGTGCCTGCATCCAGGCAAGTAAGAATAAACAAGGCCTCAAACATGATGGCAAAGTGATACCAAAATGAAACTGAACTTAAGGCACCCGCAACCGGACCGGAAACAATCGCTTTCGATTTTTCTGTCGCAGAAGCAAATATTGAAGCCATGCCGACAGCTAAGGTCGGCCCGCCGCCAGTGCGTGACCATAAAGAGGCCTCACCGCAATCATCAGAAAGTTTCTGCATCTGAGAAACTGTGACAGGATATCCCCAAGAAGAGATTTTCTGACAAGCGACCACAGGCGATTCACCAATCACACCTTTTGGCCCATTGATGGCAAAGTAAGTGCCTGGTGAAATAGTTGAGGCAGCAATAATTGCCATGATTGCTACAGTCGCCTCACAAAGCATTGAACCATAGCCAATTGCACGCGCGTGAGTTTCTTTAGCAATCATCTTTGGTGTTGTCCCGGACGAAACTAAAGAGTGAAATCCGGAAATCGCTCCGCAAGCAATTGTAATGAAACAAAATGGAAATACATTGCCGGCAAATAGCGGCCCTTGTCCATTAACAAACACAGTCAAAGGTGGCATTTGCAAAACTGGCTTAACAAGAACAATCCCCAATCCCAGAAGCAGGATGGTGCCAATTTTGATAAAGGCAGATAAGTAATCACGTGGTGCTAAAAGTACCCAGACCGGCAAGACAGAGGCAATAAAGCCATAGGTCATAATCGCATAACAAAGACTGGGTGCCGAAAGTGTAAACCATGAGGCAAGCATTGGCTCGTTGGCGACCCACTTGCCTGCCACCACGGCAAGTATCGTCAGCACTACACCAATTAAGGATCCTTCCAAAATTTTGCCGGGACGAATTGCCCGCATGTAAAAGCCGACCAGAATGGCAATTGGTACTGTCGCAAGCAAAGTGAAAGCGCCCCATGGACTTGATTTGAGGGCATTGACTACCACAAGGGCTAAAACGGCCATCAAGATAACCATGATCATCAATATGGCCACTAATGCCACCATGCCAGCAAAGGGACTGATTTCGTCGCGCACCATTTGAGCAAGCGAACGACCACCTCGGCGCATTGAACCACACAAAATGACAAAGTCTTGCACAGCACCAGCTAAGACAACTCCAAAGATTATCCAGAGCGTGCCAGGTAAAAAGCCAAACTGTGCCGCTAATATTGGCCCGACCAAAGGACCAGCCCCAGCAATAGCCGCGAAGTGATGACCAAACAAGACCCATTTATTGGTTGGCACAAAATCATGACCATCATTGACCTTTTCGGAAGGCGTTTGATTTGCGTCATTCAGAACAAAAACGCGGTCGGCAATAAACTTGCTGTAAAAGCGATAAGCAAGAGCAAAGGTCAAGACAGCCGCTGTTAAGAGCCACATGGCGTTTGGTGCTTCACCACGAGCGATTGCTAGCTGATAGAAAGCAAATGCACCACCAAGCGCGCACGAAAGCCAAGCAATTGTCGAAAGCCATTTCATGGTTAGCTCCAAAAAATATGATTAGGTTAAAAGTCCAGCCAATGCCGCGGAAAGATAGCTAGCCAAAGTACCGCATGCCAATGCTTTCATACCAAGGCGAGCCAAGTCGTGTCTTCTTTGAGGAGCAATTTCACCGATGCCACCAATTTGCATGGCAACCGAGCTGAAGTTGGCAAAACCACACAAAGCAAAAGTTGCAATTGTTTCTGATTGCGGGCCAAGATGCATAGCTGTGTGACCTTTGAGAATTGCCGACATATCGGTGTAGGCAACAAATTCGTTGATTGAAAGTTTTTCTCCCATCAAGCGTCCAACAGTATGAGCTTCAGACCAAGGCACTCCCAATAACCAAGCAAAAGGAGCAAAAACTATACCGAACAAATCTTGCAATTTTAGTTCTGGCAAATTCAAACCAAACAAATGTGGATCGGCACCGAATGCCACCAACTGTTTGCCGACAAGACTCAAGCCGGCATCAGTCATGGCAATTAAGGCAATGAAAGCCAGAAGCATAGCTGCTACATTCAAACCAATCCGCAAGCCATCGCCAGCACCATGAGCAGCTGCATCAATTAAATTGACGTTGTGGCTTTTCACTTCAATTTGCACTGTGCCTTTGGTTTTTGATTCTTCTGTTTCCGGCCAAACAATTTTGGCAATCACCAAGGCTCCTGGTGCAGCCATGATTGAGGCTGTGAGCAAATAAGAGGCTTTGATACCCATACCGATATAAACAGCCAAAACTCCGCCGGCAACGCAAGCCATACTGCCAGACATGGCTGCCAAAAGTTCAGACATTGTCATAGTCGGCACATAAGGACGAATTAGAAGCTGTGCTTCCACTTGGCCAACAAAAACAGAAGCAGCATTGGAAAGTGCTTCCGATCCGGATGCACCCATAATAAATGCCACCACTTTGGCTACGACCTGGACAATGCGTTGCATGATGCCGAGGTAATAAGAAATAGACACCAAGCAAGAAACAAATATGATGGTTGGAATCACACGGAAAGCAAAAATGTAATCCGAACCTGGGCCAAATGTTTTCACCAGCGCTTCCGGATTAGTTACCAGAGGGCCAAACAAAAATCCAGCACCTGCATCAGAGAAATGCAAACATGCCGTGATGAAATCACCAATTGATTGAAAGAGATGTTGTCCGATATCGGACTTAAGCACAAACAGTGCCATCACAAGTTGCAAGATCAATCCGGAAATCACCAGCCGATAATTGATCGCCTTACGATTGTTGGACATTAGGTATGCCAAACCCAGGATTGAAGCAATCCCTACAAAACCCATGCATTTCGATTCCACGATCATTCTATCTCTCCGGTTGGTGTGGTAACTCTCTTTCTAGTTTCAACTCTTGTTTCCAAATTTACTTTCACTTCTCTTAGTCAATTAAATCCATAGGGTCATCGGGATCGGATTTCAATTCAGGTTGCATTTCTTGCTTGGGCACTAATTCCACTCCCAAATAACCTTGTCCCCGAATTGTTATCCAATGACGGAAAGGTCTGAAGCCTTTCTTTTGCACATCGACAAGATGCCTGCCATCAGCCACTCTCACCCAAAACGTTCCGCCACCTAAATCCTGTGCGCGAGATCGGGTCATGGTGCCGCTTGGTTTACCATCAATAAATACTTGCGCATCGATAGTGTTTGAATCGCCATTCAAAAGCAAGTTATAGTCCTTGCCAGAATTATCTCTGGTTTCAAACCAAAGCAAACCAAGAACTAAAACAACAATCAAAAGCCAAATTCTCAGAGCCCAATTGCGAGCCGGCACAATCTGATTGATTGTCTCAGCTTGCTTGACTGAATCTTCTATTGGATCTTGATTTGGGGAAGTGGTTTGCATGATTGCCTTTACGGAACGAGAGGAACTTGATTCGGCTCACTTTGTCCACCAGGAGCAGGAGCAGTGGGCGGCATGGTTGACGAGGTTCCCGGTTGGGGTTGAGCTTGCGGCGCTTGTTTAACCGCATCTTGAGTCTCAACTGACTCCGGCATTGCCTGATGCATATGCTCCGCGTCTTGTGGCTCTGCATATTGCGCCTGAGGAAGTTCATTGGCTGGCAGTGGCGCTTGTGATTCACCAGGAACTTCAGTTGCACCTTCCATCTTGGTGGGAGCAATAAATGAACCAGGTGGAGTGGGATACTTCTCGTAATAAGCCTTATTGTAATCGCGCCAAATCTTAGCCATGACTGTGCCACCAGTCACGTAAGTTCCGGGAATCGGCAAGTTGTCGTCATTGCCTCCCCAAACCGCAGTAGCCATATCTGGTGTAAAACCAATAAACCAAATATCTTTGGCCTCATCGGCAGTTCCGGTTTTACCGGCCACTGGTCTATCGGCAAGTCTTGCTTGCGTACCGGTGCCATAGCGGACCACGTCTTGCAATATATCAACCAAATTATAAACAGGCTCAGGATCAAAAACTTTGTCTACCTTCGGTTCAAAAACTTCAATTACTTGACCTTTGCTATTCTCAATCCGGCGAATAATTTGTGGTTTGATTGCCACTCCCGCCCGGGCCAAGGTGGCATAAGCACCAGCCATTTCCAAAGGTGAAACAGCGGAGCTGCCTAAAGCCAAGGACAAATTCGGATCAAGCTTGGAAGTGATACCAGCCAAACGGGCTGTCTCAACAATTGAATTGACATCAGCCAATTGGGCAACACGGACTGAGCAGACATTACGCGATAGAGTTAATGCTTTGCGTATGGTAATTTTGCCCATGAATTTATGGTCGAAATTTTTTGGACTGTAATCCGGCAAGCCCCAAGGTTGATGAATAACCAATGGTTCATCGGCAATTATCGAATCCGGTGTCAGAATTCCTTTGATGAAGGCAGTGAGATAAACAAATGGTTTAAACGATGAACCAGCTGTATGCGGATTAGTAGCGCGGTTCCACTGATTCTTCCAAAAATTACCGACACCACCAACCAGTGCTACCACTGAACCATCACGGACAGAAACCGAAACCAATGCACCTTGAGTTACACCCTTTGGTGCATGTTTGATTCCCTCGCTCAAAGTTTGCTCAGCAATTTCTTGAGCGGCCGGATCCAAGCAAGTATAAACACGCAATCCTTGCTTGCTCATTTCTGCTTGGCTAAAGCGTGAGCGCAAAATTTGCAAAACCTCACTGATGTAAAAAGGAAACCGCTCGAGCGAGTTGGTGCCTTTTTTGAATGCAAGCTTTTGCTCTTTGGCCGCTTTTGCTTGCTTAGCTGTTATGTAACCATACTCAACCATCTTGTCCAGGATTTCATGCTGACGAGAAATTGCCTGCGCTCGATTGGCAGATGTAGAAAGTTCCGATGGTGCCTTAACCAAACCAGATAAAAAAGCAGCTTCCGGTAATGTCAGCTCAGCTGCACTTTTATCAAAATAACGATAAGCGGCTCTTTGAATGCCATAAGCACCATTGCCAAAATAAACTTGGTTGAGATACATTTCCAAGATGCGGTCTTTGGAATAAGTGCGTTCCAACTGCCAGGCCATAACGGCCTCTTTCACCTTTCTTTCGATATTACGTCTTGGCTCTTCAAAGAAAAGATTTTTCACTAATTGCTGAGTAATTGTTGAGCCACCTTCAACAACTTTGCCAGCTTGCATGTTGGCAAAAAATGCCCGGAAGATACTTATTGGGTTAACACCATGATGCTCATAAAAATGGTGATCTTCTGCCGCTAAAATTGCTTGCTGCATTTGGGTGGAGATTTGACTGAGTGGTACCACTTAGCGATCTTCATCACCTTCCACCGTGCAAACCAGCTTGTCCGAGCGATCAAAAATTTGGATCGCTTCAATTGGCTCGTATTTTTCCAGAATGGAAACATCGGGCAGAAGTCGGATTTGTCCCCAAAGCGATGCTCCAAGATATCCCATTGCTAAGGTGAGCAAAACGCACAAAAAGAAAAAGCCCTTCCTCAGCAAACCCCAAAGTGTTAACTTGCGTTTGCCGGACTTGCCGCCGGAGCGTTTGTTGCCTTTTGTTCTGAGACGGGCCAAAAGCCTTGTACTCCGCTAGATCTTCAAAAGCGAAATTACTAAATTTCGTCATGCGCTTTTGCGGTCATCATTATATACCTTTACAAGTGTCGGATATACGTTCAAAGCCTGGGCTTAATAGATTTGCATCCAAATTCATCACCTCTTGACAAATGCCGATCAAGATTGAAGATAATTGTCAGACTGACCAAACAAAAAGACGTAAGCTTTCACCTACGTCTTTTTGCTTCAGGTTTAACCGAGCTTATGCTCTTGGGTGACTGGACATGTAAATTTTGCGCAGTCTATCCAAACTCACGTGCGTATAAATTTGCGTGGTGCTAATGGAAGAGTGTCCAAGTAAGTCTTGTACTACTCGTAAGTCAGCGCCCCCTTCCAGAAGATGGGTAGCAAATGTATGACGCAGTGTGTGTGGTGTGATGGTCTTATTGATGCCGGCCTTACGCGCATGTTTGAGAACAATACGGTGGACCGAACGGGTCGAAAGTGGTGTGAACTCTCGGCTGATAAACAATGGATCTGTCACTTGTGGCTGTCTGCCTTGAGCAAGTTTTGCCCAGTGTTCAGTCAACCAACGTGATACCCAGCTGTTAGCAGATTGATTTAGCAAGACAACTCGCTCACGCGATCCTTTACCAAAAGCTTTAATTTCCATGGTTTCAGGGTTGTAATCTTGCACGGTCAAACCACAAAGCTCGCTGACTCTCATGCCGGTAGCATAAAGAGTTTCAAGGATGGCACGATCGCGTACACCAAGAGAACTCGAGTCTGGCGACATGAAAAGTCTTGCTACTTCTTCACGATCGAGGCAAGAGGGTAGCCTGCGGACGAGCTTTGGTCCACGCAAGGGTTTCGAAGGGTCAAAATCAATAATCTGTTCCCGGCGCAGGTACTTACAAAATGTGCGAATGGCAGAGATTTTGCGAGCCACTGTCGGTCTGGAATAACGATCTTGAATATCGCGCACATAACTTCTGAGAGCATCCGCTTCTAAAACACCTGAAGTCATTTCGGTCATGACCACACCCGGTGCACTGGTCACTGGGCTTTCGCCATTTTCAGGCGAGGTGTTCAAAAGCTGCTTTAGGTCATTGATGTATGCGCGGATTGTATGAGACGAGTAATTACGCTCGACTTCTAAATAACCGGCAAACTGGTTGAGCCACCCAAGAACCCCTGGTTGGTAAGTCAAAGCAAGCCTTCTTTCTAGTACTGTCTGGTGGCATTATTATAAGGCTCTTATATGCTTTGTAAAGCCTCCTGACATTCAAATCTTCACGAATTTTGCAATAAAAATCTCAAAAGACCAGTGATAACCCGGTGAAGGCTTCAGGCTTTGAGCCTTTGAAGATTCCATGGGTAAAAGCTAAATTGAAGGAACACCAAGCCAGACCGGCCTTAAATCCAGATCAATCCCTCCAGGCTGGATAAAAAGCAGACTCAAATAACTAAAACTTGGCACAATGGGAATAGAGGGACTAGGGCCAAGATCAATATCTATATATTGGAATGGAGGGAAGAGACAGATAATTTTTTGAGAAATCGGCGCGATTGCCAGCTAGTGTTGCTCTTGCCGGATCTAATCTTCTTGTTATACTTAATAAGACGTTAAGATTCCCAGAATAAAAAAGTAAATTTAGAGTAGAAATTTTGGGCGAGTAACTTACTAGAAATGAGCTGGCATGTAGAAAGTAAAGTCGCGGCATAACTTCCCGCCGGATTAGGTCAACCTACTACATAAACGACTCACCTATGACAAGCACATCATTTAGACCATCAAGTTATCAGCAACCGCCTCGTGACCCCACGACGACGGCCCTCTTATCCATAATTCCAGGATTAGGGCAGTTGGCAAACGGCGAGACACGCAAAGGTTTTCTCTTCC
>JAGVKG010000028.1 GCA_020050685.1 Candidatus Obscuribacterales bacterium
AGGAGGCAGCCGCCTAAGGCAGGGCCGGTGACTGGGACGAAGTCGTAACAAGGTAGCCGTACCGGAAGGTGCGGCTGGATCACCTCCTTTCTAGGGAGATTATCAGGTATTTTCCTCGGTGGGAAAGAACCCTGACAATCTGTAGCATTTCAGACAATTTGCAATGCACATCTCCTAGGTCGATGACGTTAACGTTTATCAGGGGTAGCATATTTCTACTCAAAGACCTGATAAAAATAGTCAGACAGGCGCCTAATTTAGTCTATTCAGTTATTAGGGCTCGCAAGAGCACCTACGTACAGAAGAAGGGACAGTGATGTCTCTTTTTTTGTGCGTCGCTGTATTCATTTTTCTTTCTATGAGACGGTTTGCCATAAAGCTTACCGGGGAATAGTCATGTAAAGAGCTTGGAGAGCAAGTCATGATTGAGCTTGCCCCAGATTTTTACGGATACTTCTTGTCGAGCGCGTCCGCTTCTGCGTCGCGACCTGTGTATCTTAAAAGGTTCTGGTAATCTTCTATAAACCGACGTACTTGTGGATAAAAACCAATTTCAAATGTGTCCAAGAGCGTCAGCATGTACTTGTAATAGCGTTCGAGAGCTTGCGCTCTTCGCTTGGTCAATGGTAGCGATGAAGTGATTGTTTCTTGCAAGAAGCAGAATTCATCGAATGCCACATCACGTGCCGTTTTCACGTAGCGGCAAAAACTGGCACGCTCTGAAATCTTTTCTTTGAGGATTCTCCTCACTCGATCATATTCAAACTCAAGGTCGTGGCTGTCTACTGCAAACGACTCGTCAAACGATTTGAAAGTCAGAACACTTACTTTGCCCATGATTCCAGGATCATCGCCAGCATCATAGGCAGATTCATCCACGGCTTTCAGTGCATCCCAGCTGATGCGTTTGTTATTTAATTGCACGCCATTAGAATCAAAAGTCAGACTGCCCCACATGCCTTTCCAATTGCAAGGCATGTGATCAAGGTTTTCCAGTAAATTAGACTTGCCTGTATGCGGGTTGATATCAAAATTGCAAACATTTGGTATCTTGGCAAAAATGGAAGCAGAAATAAGAAAGAATCTTTTTGTCACCGCCAAATCAAGCTTGAATTGCTCACCTGCGTAACCGTAAATCGTCAGTACTTTGCTAGCAGTTTCATCCACTTTCTTTACTTGATCCCAAGCCAGTTGAATTGGTCTCTTGCCAAATCGGCAAAACACCAGACCCCAGTCGTTGAGCACAATTGCCGCCGTATCGCCAACCTGTTCTATGACATTCAAGCGCGTATTGGACAAAGCACCAAGATGTTTAGCTGCTAATGCTTGAGCCTGGCGCGCAGCTAACTCTCCTTGAGCCAAACTCCAGGCCATGTAGCAGGCGAGAAATAGGCCGACAGGAATGACGAAAATCAGAAGAAAAGGTAAGAAGAGACCGACGAAAAGACAGGAAATTACCATCACAGAAAAGCCGCCAACAATCAGATTGCGCAATGACACAGCGTCGTGCACTTCGTAGTGCGGCTTGTATGATTTTTTGGAGGCATCATCAGGCATGTGGTATCACGCAGTCTGCAGATCAGATTTCCTAAGTTATTATCAGAAGAGTTCTATTGCCTGGTCACTATCGATTTTGCCCGCTAAGACCCTGGGGTAAACGGTCAAAGGCACGAAGAGCCACGAGCCGTGAAGTCAGGATGCGCATGTCAAGTGCGCGCAAGGCTGGCTGGTATTGGGCTCTCTCAAGATGTTATTGATTCAAGGAAGAAGGCTAATGGCTCGGATATAATTGCAGCAAATTTGGGTGACGTCTCCATTTAAAGGGTCGAAGCGATTATGCGTGCGCGGCAAAATGCGATGATAAGTCTATGTCTCCTGGTGGGAGCACAGGCCTTCTTGTCGCCCGTTGTGCATGCCACCACCAGCGGTGACAAGTACCGCACTTGGGAAAAGTACAACAAAGCCGGCGAAGAAGCACTAGCTCAAAACAATTTCGGTGAGGCAGAAAAACTGTTGCTGGCTGGTGCTAAAGAAGCAGAAAAATTTGGCGAGAGCGATTTGCGCCTTGCCACAAGCAGCAAAAATCTTGCCGACTACTATCAGGTACGTGGTTTGCCAGAAAAGGCTTTGCCCTTATATGAAAGATGGGAGCGCGTAACTGAAAAGTCCTTAGGCACGGCTAGCCCACAAGTAATTGCTTGCGTTGTTAAGCTGACTGGCCTTTATGTTTCGCAATCCAAATTTGATAAGGGAGATCCACTAGCACGTAAGCTTGTGATGTTTGCTGACTGGAAACTTTCTCACTACGACCCAAAGGCGAGCCAAGCAATAAGTCAAAAGGACGAATTGCTGGACTTGTCTAATGGACTAAGCAGCATTGCTAGAAGTTATAAGGGACTAGGGAAATACGAGCAGGCTGAACCATTGTTCAAGGCTTCTCTGGACATCAAAGAGAAGTTCCTCACACACAATCATTTGGGCATTGCCACCAGCCTTGGCGAGTTGGGAACGGCTTATATGGCGCTGAACAAAAGAACAGAGGCAGAGCCACTTTTCCTAGATGCACTTTCGATTACCGAAGTGACCATGGGCAAGAAGAGTGGACAAGCAATTGCTTGCGCCAATGATCTTGGTAGATGTTATACAAGCGAAGGTAAATATACTGATGCCGAAAGCGTCTTCAAAGAAATTATGGAAACGATGAAGTCCTCGGGACGGCAAAATCCGGCTGTTATTCTTTCTTATGCTTGGTTGGAGCGTAGCGAAGGAAAGTTCATGCAAGCCGAACAACATATGAAGGAAGCATTGACCATTACGGAACGATTGAATGGTTCGCAAAGTTATTCTTTGGCGCCAATCCTTGATGATTATGCCGATCTCTTGCAGAAGATGCATCGCGATGCAGATGCATCGCGCATACTGGCTCGTGCTCGCACGATTCGTGGCATGTAGCGGCTATGCGCTCAAGCTTTGAGCAATACTGCTTTCAATGAATTGGACAATTCGTTTGGCAGATGATCTTTCCGGATCCATATCCGGATTGTAAATTGTCACATTCCAGCCAATTATTTTGCCGGACTTCAAGGAAGTTGTCGTCAATAGCTCCAATTGATTCCAGTCGATGCCACCAGGCTGTTGATAGTCAACCGCAGGCAAAGCGCTAGTCGATAAAATATCCAGATCCAGATGCAACCAGAGTGCACTATTTTGCTTGCTCAGCTTTTTGACAACACTGTCCATCAACTCAGCGGCATCTTTGCCCTGAATGGTGGCATCGTCATACATTTCAACTTGACCAGCCAGTGATTGCACATTCTCATCGCGCAAAATGGTAGCATCGCGTGCGCCGAGCAAAATCACTTCCGAGGGTTTAAGAGAGGGAACCAGGTTCTGCAAATAATCAGGCAAATCATCTTTGCCTCTGCCAAGCAACATACCAAGTTCCATGTCAGCTGCTTCACCAGAGGGTGATTGCTTGGGCGGATAAGCATCTTCATGACCATCGAGAAAAATTAGCCCGATGTTGCCAAAAAGATTTTGTGCGGAGGCAAATGAACCGATGAGCAAAGGACAATCGCCACCAAGTAAAAGCGGAAAGTAATTTGCGGCCAAGGCTTTCTCTGTAGCGCACCGCACGGAATCGAGCATGGAAGCAAGACTTTTATCAGCTATGATTCCGGAAGTTGAGTTGCGCTCGCTATTCGGCGCGAGAAATTCCACATCACCAAAATCAATAACATCAACATGTTTTCTCAGAGCCGTCACTAGTCCCGCCTCGCGCAAGGCCTGAGGAGCGAGGGCAACACCGTCGTTTGTGCCGGAGGAATTTGATGGAACGCCAATCAACGCAATTTGCATTTTGCAATTATATCGAGGCTTGACAACGGTCAAAGGGTATGTTAGATTCCTCTCACTTACTACATAGGCAAATCTACCTCAATAAAGCGGGCGGCGTGACTTGTTCACGTTCAAGCGGTATTGCCAGTTCAGATTCGGTGGCTCATGAGAGACAACAACAACCTGGTAGAAATATTTTTTGTCGTGCTAGCTGCAACTTTGTTTTTTCTCAGTGTGCTGACAGGTATAAGCCCAAGCAAAGAAAAATCTGGACAAGCGGTTGGCGCCAAACCCGTGGCAATGGCGCGAAGCAAGCGTGCACCGGTCAAGCCCTACAAGGCTAAGATTCGCCGTGTGCCTTCGGCGCTCAACATTCATGATGTTCATAAATTCAACGACTTCTGTGAAGGCTGCCTGGCAATTATTTTCATTTTCTCTATTAGTTATTCACTTGTATCAAGAAATGATCAGTCGAGAAATATTGTTCTGAGCACGCAAGAGAAATTGCTGCAGATGTTCTTTGGTGGCTCAAAGAAAGTTGCCGCCAAAGTGCCGGATATTTTGCCAAACGGTACACTGCTCAATTTTGGTCGCGTGGAAATCATTGCACCGTTAGGATTTGGTGGCATGTCGACAACATATCGTGCCAAACTTGGCGGCACAAAAATAGTTTGCCTAAAAGAATCAGTCATACCAGAGTATGTTGAGGATGCAATTAAGATCAAGTGGAAAGAACTGATCGCACGCGAAGCGCAGCTGCTTTCTCGTCTACATCACGAACAAATTGCTCAAGTGTTCGAGTTCTTTAGCGAGAATGGCAGAGATTACCTTGTGCTTGAGTTTGTCCAAGGCGTGAGTTTGCGAGACTTGGTGCGACAGCATGGTCCGCAATCCGAACAATCGGTTTTAAAATGGGCGCTGGAAATTGCTTATGTGCTCGACTATATGCACAATCAACGCTTGCCGATCATTCATCGCGATTTGACACCAGACAATGTTATTTTGAAGAGAGACGGATCGGTTGTGCTAATTGATTTTGGTGCAGCTAACGAATGCGTTGGCCAGATTACCGGCACATCCATTGGTAAGCGTTGCTACATGCCACCAGAGCAGTTCCGGGGTAAAGCATCACCGGCAAGTGATATCTACGCCTTGGGTGCCACCATGCACTTTCTTTTGACGGGTTCAGAACCCGTTGCGCTTTCTGCTTCGCATCCCAACCAAATCAATCAGGACGTATCGGCAGAAACAGATTTGCTTGTCGCTCAGTGCACTCAGCTTTTACAGTCGAATCGAATTTGTTTTGCCAAACAACTTGCCCTGAGGATTGAGCAAACTCTTCATCAGCGGAACAGGCAAGCACCAGTTTGGAACCCGGCTATTAATCGCTTGGTTGCCCCGGCGACCTAAGACAAGTCTCTTGACTGCCGTGTGCAAATCCTACCTGCTGCCAGTCCTGGGGGTTGCATCCATACAAAGGTATGGTATATTTAAAACACATCCTTTATATAGGCAGGCAAGCAGAAAGGCAAACTATGAAAATCCAGGTGCGAGAAATTCAGGCGCATTCGATTTTGACGCCGCAGAAAATGGGTAATTTGGCGGAAGCCTTCAACTATTCGCTTAACCCTTATTCCGGCTGCGCGTTTGCGTGTTCTTATTGTTATGTGCCGAAGTTTCCCAATAAAGATCACGAATATTTTGAATGGGGAAGTTGGGTTAACGCCAAGATGAATGCACCAGAGCTTATCGCCAAAGAACGCACTAAGATTTTTGGCAGTCGAATTTTCTTCAGCTCTGCTACAGATCCGTATCAATACATTGAATTGAAGTATCGACTCTCACGAAAGTGTCTGGAGCTTTTGCAGTTGTATCAGCCTGCCAAAGTAATGATGCACACGCGCAGTCATTTGATTCTGCAAGACATCGAACTTTTAAAATCATTTGGTGATAAGCTGCAAGTTGGTGTGAGCATAACAACCGATGATGAATCTGTTCGCCAAGAGTTTGAGCCGCAAGCGCCGAGTATCAAACGCCGGTTGCAACTGATCAAGTCATTGCGAGAAGCTGGCATACGCGTACATGCATCCATTGCACCATTGCTTCCTTGTGATCCGGATAGATTGATTAGTCTGTTAGAACCATTTGTGGAGCAAGCCTGGGTTGACGAAATGCGTTGGACGGAAGTGAATACTCGCCCGGAACTTTTAGTTAAGTACAAAGACTTCTTCCATCCGGATAGCTATAAGTTTGTGCAATCAAAAGTTGCCAGTGCCTTCTTAAAAACACGAAGGCGTGAGCCGATTATTGCAGAGAGCAATTCTTTTGTCCGCCACCAATTACCTTCAGCCCGAAGAAGAAAGCCCAATCACCAAGCGGCCATCTTTCAACCTAAGTTGTTTTAGTCGACGAATCCTAATTGCTTTCGCTTATGGTTTCTTTGCTCGGTAGGCCATATTCCGGTCTGGTTGAGACGATGATTGAATAATGGAAGGGCTCTGCCTCTGTAGAAAGAAGATCAATATCGGCTGCCCGAATTTCTGTAATTAAATCCATGATGCGTCGGGAAATATGTTTGTGTGATTCCTTGGCAATCATTGAAAGACCCTGGTAAACAAAAGCTCCTTCGCCTTCGAACGTAACCTTATTACGTGGTTGCGAAAGAGATTTTTGCGTTTCCCAGAGAATACATTTGTTCAACAGTTCATCGTCGCTAAAGGTAATGGCGGGTTTGAGGCGGCGAACTTTTCTCGGTCCACTGCCATTTTCGCCTGAGCCAACAGCCACCAGTCCTAAACGTTCAAAGTGAGAAATGATTTGTGGTGCGGAGATTGAAACAGAATTGCGTTTCGCAACTTCGGCGATTTCGTATTCGTTTGTGCTATTTAAACTGTAGACGAAATAGAGAATTGGCACCAATTCAAAATTTTGCTTGAAGAATGCAACCGCCTCGTCGCTGAGAGAAAGTACCTGCCGCGAATAATGCTGCATGAGGACGGTGCGATAAACTTCGTGCGTTCTGTTTTGTTCGGCAAGTTTCTCGTCAATATTTTCAAAAGTATCGTCAACAACAGGTCGAACCAAAAGTTGAATTACTGGCTCCGGTAATAAATCTTTGAGCAAATAGAAGTAATAGGTTTGAAGATCGGCTTGCAATGCTGAGCAGAGAGCACCGGCATTTTCCAAACCAACCATCTTTCTGCCGGCTTCGAGATCCCTATAGTAAACATCCGAAATTGGCAGTTTGTATTTGCGTAGATATTGCGTGACATTTGTGTAGCCGCGCTCAATGCGCAGAGAACGGAGGAATCTTCCTAAATGTGTTACCTTGGACATTTTGTTATCTCAGATTAGTAATTCCTATAGACCCTACCCACGACCCATCATTGTCACCACCGCCATTACCAAATGCGGTGAATCGCTCGCTGACGCGATCCGGCCACACAGCCAACAACCAGCAGAATTTCTTCTCTGTCGGTTGAATATTAGGGTTGCCCAATAAAATCTGTGAAAAATGCCTGTAACTCTGCCGCGCTGAGAGCATGTGCATGATCGTACCAAATTACTCCCCTATCCGGGGGAGTAATTTGGTACTTATTCTGTAACGCACAAATTTAGTAGGAGAGTACGACTTGCGGCGAAACCAGGCGTGAGCAAATTGTGTTATTGTCAAGAGGGTGGAATTCTCTCTGGAAAGCGGTGAGAATCACTTCATCTGCTTATCCTAAAGCTAAGCCGCCAGTGGCTGTTTCTTTATACTTTTGGTTCATATCTAATCCCGTTTGTTTCATAACTGAAAGCGCCTTGTCCAATGAGATCAAGTGCGTTCCATCCGAAGCTAGAGATAGTGCCACCGCATTTAGTGCCTTCACTGCACCCATGGCATTACGTTCAATACATGGTACCTGCACCAATCCTTTTATTGGATCGCAGGTCATACCCAAGTGGTGTTCAATACCAATCTCGGCGGCTTGTTCGATTTGATTTGCATTGCCACCAAGCATAGCCGTTGCACCGGCTGCCGCCATTGCGCACGATGTACCGACTTCGCCCTGGCAGCCAACTTCTGCGCCAGAAATCGAAGCATGAGTTTTGACGAGAGCTCCAACCACAGAGGCGGTAATCAAACCATTTTGCAAAACTTCAGGCGACAAACTTTCTGATTCTCGCAAGGTGCGCCAAACAGCAGGAATTATTCCCGATGATCCATTTGTTGGTGCAGTAACAACGCGACCACCAGCAGCGTTTTCTTCATTGACCGCCATGGCATAGACGGATGGTCGCAAGTCGTTGCCGGCCCATGCGGGGGACTTCCCCGATTGCAATTGTTGATAAAGTGTTTTTGCTCTTCTGCGCACATTCAATCCGCCAGGCAAAATTCCATCCGTATGTAAACCGCTCTCAATCGAGCTTTCCATGGCCTCAAGAATTTCTTGCAACTTTGAGCGCAACACTTCTTCTTTTAAACCGCGTGCATCTTCATTGGCAATGACAATCTGCCATGACTCGAGTTTGTTCGATTCGCATTGTTCGATAAATTCCGAGGCGGAATTGTATGGATAAGGCAAGGTGATGTTAGGGTCTTTATCCTCTGCTTTCCGCCTTTGACCAGTATGAGGGTCGACAGTTTCCACAAAGCCACCACCAACAGAAAGTATGACTTGTTCAAAAACAATGGCAGCGCCTTGATAAAGACGAAATCTAATTGTGTTGGGATGCGGCAAAGGCTCGTCATCCATAAACCAACCCTGCCAAATAATGTCTGTGTCAGGCTGAAAGAAAATTGTCTGGTTTCCGAATTTGACGTGCGGACTTGCTTGGAGCGAAGGCATCGCCGCCCAAATTTCTTTGGTGCTTGTGGATTTTGGATGCATGCCGGAAAGACCCGCACAAATTGCCGCATCGGTAGCATGACCTTGTCCTGTTGCAGAGAGGCTGCCAAACAATTCAACGCGGAATCTGTAGATATCTTCTGTTGTCTGATCGCCAGAGAAATTTCCCTTGAAGTTCTCAAGTGTCTGGCGGCGAAATTCCAAGGCTGCCACCATGGGACCAACCGTGTGCGAACTGGAAGGACCGATGCCGATTTTAAACATGTCCAAAGGACTAATATGATCTGCGCGCAAAGGGTTCATATAAAGAATTCACTGGTCAATACAATAGTTGCGATAAAAAGTGATGTAAATAACTGTCTCTCTTATAGCAGGCTAACTGGAGCTTTTCCTGGGATTTTACTACTATTTGATAGTGACGAGCAGGATGATAACTTGTGCCTGCCGAAAACAATGTGAAGCCTTGCTCATGAGACACTCGCATGAGTCGAGGGCAAAGGGTGTCAAGTAGACTGAGTGGTGCAATAGACCAAATGTGGAATTTGATCGAGCTTTGGGGGAAATTGAAATGCTAACACTCGTTTCGGAAAGTATTGAAGAATACGCAAAGGCAAAATCGGAAGCAGAAGGTAAGTTGCTTGCCGAGCTGACTGCAGAAACCGTCAAGGATATGGAATTGCCGCAGATGTTGTGCGGACCGATTGAGGGACGTTTTCTCAAATTGATGATCCAGGCAATTGGTGCCAAGCGTGTTTTGGAACTTGGTACTTTTACTGGTTATTCTGCCTTATCGATGGCTGAAGGTTTGCCGGCAGATGGTGAGTTGATTACTTGCGATATTGATCCCAAGTCAATTGCTATGGCTAATCGTTACTTTGCCCGTTCTGAACACGGCAAGAAGATCACAATCAAAGAAGGACCAGGACTGAAGACAATTGAGAAATTGACTGGTGAGCTGGATCTTGTCTTTATTGATGCGGACAAGGAAAATTATTCCAACTACTACCAAGCCGTTTTGCCAAAGCTAAAAAAGGGCGGCGTGATTCTGGTTGATAATGTACTTTGGAGTGGACGCGTGTTAGATCCGAAGACCGAAACGGATAAGGCAATTGTTTCGTTCAACGATATGGTGGCAAAGGACGATCGTGTTTCGGCAGTGCTTTTGCCTATCCGCGACGGTATTTTCTTCATTCGCAAAAAATAGGATCTCTTAGTTGGACCTTTCGGGGGCGGGATTTTCCGCCCATTCTCCCCAATAAAATGGTTTAGGAAAAATGAAACGCACACGTATTATTCAAGCACTCTCAAAAGAAGAAATTGGAAATAAGGTCAAACTTTGCGGATGGGTGCGAACCCGCCGTGACTCGAAAGCGGGCTTTTCCTTTATTGAATTGAACGATGGCTCAACCATCAAAAATATTCAGGTACTAGCTGAGGCAGCACTGCCCAACTATCAGGATGAGATTCTCACTCTTAGTATTGGCAGCAGCGTGGAAGTGCTTGGTGCGGTCGTTGAATCTCCAGGCAAGGGCCAAGCTACAGAAGTAAAAGCGGAGTCTGTGAAAGTTTTAGGTCTAGCTGATCCACAGACTTATCCTTTGCAAAAAAAGGGAACATCGTTTGAGTTTCTGCGCACAATTGCCCATTTACGTCCCAGAACCAATACGTTTGGTGCAGTGGCTCGCGTGCGTAATGAAATTTGTCGCTCGATACACAACTTCTTTCAGTCACGTGGATTTGTCTATGTGCATACGCCCATCATCACTGCTTCGGATTGTGAGGGAGCCGGACAAATGTTCCGCGTCACTACATTTGATCTGAACAATGCTCCAGTTGTGAATGGTGGCGGCAAAGGGGAAATTGATTTCAGTCAGGACTTCTTTGGCAAACCAACAAATTTGACTGTGAGCGGACAATTAGAAGCGGAGACATTTGCTTTAGCGTTGTCTGACGTTTACACATTCGGTCCCACATTCCGTGCCGAAAATTCCAACACCTCAAGGCATCTGGCTGAATTTTGGATGGTCGAGCCGGAAATGGCCTTTTGCGATCTGGATGGCGATATGGATTGCGCCGAAGATTTTCTCAAGACAATTTTTTCTGATGTCTTGACGAATTGCCCGCACGACATGGAATTCTTCAACGAGCGCATTGATAAAACTGTGATCGAAACTTTGAAGCACATAGTCGATAGCAAGTTCGAAAGACTGACATACACTGATGCTGTCAGAATCCTTGAACAATCGCGCGAATCTTTTGAATTCCCAGTTTCTTGGGGAATGGATTTGCAGTCCGAACACGAACGCTATCTTGCTGAACAGAAATTCAAGAAGCCTGTGATTGTCACTGATTATCCACGTGGTATCAAAGCTTTCTACATGCGCTTGAATGAAGATAAGAAAACCGTGCGAGCCATGGATGTGCTTGTGCCTAAGGTAGGCGAAATAATCGGTGGCAGCCAGCGGGAAGAGCGCCTGGAAATTTTAGAAGAACGCATGTGCGACCAAGGTCTGGATCCAGAAGAATACTGGTGGTATTTAGATCTGCGTCGTTACGGCAGCGTACCGCACGCCGGCTTCGGTCTTGGTCTTGAGCGCACAGTGCAATTCGTCACAGGCATGGCCAACATCCGCGACGTGATACCATACCCCCGCGCCCCGAAATCCGCCGACTTCTAAGCCACGCACTTTTATTTTGTCATCCTGAGGAGGAGCGAAGCGCTGACGAAGGACCTCTCAGAGCTCAACGATGAACCAACTTAAAGATCTCGCTCAATCCGGCGACGCCCAAGCCCAATGCAAACTTGCCTTCGCCTATCGCAAAGGTGAACTCGAAGGACAAGTGATCAACCGCGATTTAGAACAAGCATTCCTCTTGTATCATCAAGCCGCCGAACAAGGTCACGTAATCGCTCAACACAACCTTGCCTGCATGTATCAACTGGGCGAAGGTGTCGAGAAAAACTTTGAACAAGCCATCTTCTGGTTTACCAAAGCAAGCGAAGCAGGCGACTTAGACTCTCTCTTCAATCTTGCCTTGCTTTACGAAAGCGGACAAGGTGTTACGCAAGACGAGCAAAAAGCATTTTCCTTGTACGAACAAGCAGCCAAAGGCGGCCTAGCCCGCGCCCAATTTGACTTTGCCTGTTGCTATCTACACGGCAAAGGCTGTGAAAAAGATCTTGTTTCAGCTAAACAATGGATGGAAAAGGCCGCATCCCAAGGCTTAGCCCGCGCAAAGTACATGCTCAGCCAGCTATAACTCGACTATCCATTTTTCAATTAATCGTCGCTGGTATTTCACATTAAATCCCTGGCAATTTTTAGCGCGCTACGTATTTTCCCCACTGATTGCGGCTTCATTTACCGCTACCATGCCCCTTAGCACTTACCAGGAGGACTAAATGCCATGGGTGAATCATTTGAAGACACAATTAAATCGAGCAGGCTACCATCAATTAAACATTTAGTCACCACAGAAGAGATGGCGAGCTACCATAAATACGAAAGGCAAATGCGGGAGACCGCAAGGGCCCAAATCGGGGCTTCGTTTGTACTGCGTAACTTCAGAGTACTGGATCAGCGGGATGGAACCGAAGATGGCAAAGTTGCCTCTAAGGGGATCAAGGCTTATGAAGAACAACACAAGGGTAAGCTGTTTTGTGCCAATATTATTTCCGATCTCAAATCGGATCTCTTTGAGACAATGCTGAAGGAGTCCAACTTGGGACGCCGCTTGCCCAGCAACGAACTCACCCAGAAAGAGGTGCAGGCATTTTTAAGCAAGAAGATCCATGAGTTTGATAAACTCATGGTGAATTATCCTAGGGCACCTGAAGGATCTCCCTGGAATTCTCCTGATCGCTGGCGCACCCACCACATCAGCCATGTAGGGACGCAATTCCTTCATAGTAGCTTGCGCGGTAACTTAAATTTAGAAAAGACAACTATAACCGTGCCATACGGAATATTTGATTCGAAGTAACAACGCTCACGATTGAAAACAAAAGCACCACCCAGTTTCCTGCGGTGGTGCTTAGCTACTGTCTGGCTGCCCCTTGCGAATTGGGCTCAGTATTTCTCTACGCTTCAGCCAGTCCTTCACGTAAAGCGGGCTCACTTACTACTGTTTCCAGTTAGCGCCAACTTGGCGTTCCCGTAAGGCCCCTCGGCTCATCGTGCTCAACCAATGGTGTGCACTCACCGTTTATAAATACAGTCTACCGTAGTGCGCAAATATTGGAAGTAGCAAATTGCACAATTAATGGCGAGTTGCATATGTGCTCGATATCTAAGACATTGTTTTGCAGATTATTTTTAGTGGCACGATGGTTCTTCTGGATCTTTCTTTGGAGGAACCGCCTCAGAACTTGGAGATGAATGTGTTTGGTCAGCATTTTGATGAGAGCAGCAATCGCCAATATTTGCCTTTGTGGTTTTCATGTGTGTAGATACACTTCCAGTTGAGGCGAGAAAGGCAAGCACCATGGCAGCTGTGCCAAAAAATAGGTTGAGGTAGAAAGTGTAGTTGAATTCAAAGGACATCTTGTCCATTGGTGAGGCGTGACTAATTTGCGGCACAATTCCCAGACTGTTGAAAAGTAAATCGACAATAATTGCCGAAAGAACAATGGTGGTGAACAAAACAAAAAATATATACGTTGCCAATTGTTTGCCAAAATATTTCTTGTATAAAGCAAGTATCGGCAAGACCAAAAGATCCGCGTAAATGAAGGCTATGACGCCGCCGAAGCTGATACCACCATGCCAAAGCACTGCTGCCATGGGTATGTTGCCAATTGAACAAACAAAGCTGGCAATCGCCAGGGCGGGTCCGATTAAGGCGTTTTCAACCAAACGAAGAAATGGCGGACCGCTCTGAACAAAAATCGTCTGCCAAACTGTCATTGGCACAAATGCGCTGAGTAGTCCGGCAATCAAAAATCCGATGATGATTTCTTTGCTCAGCATTTTCCACTCGTGCATAAATGCCTGAGCAATCTCAATTAAGCCTGAGCGTGTAGTTAGCTTCGCTTGCCAGCTTGGCGAGGGAGCCTTTTGGGAATCCGCCTGATGGGTTTGATGCTCGCCAACAGGAATGGTTAGCAAATTCTCTTCTCGATCTTTGGGTTGCAGATCCTTTGTTTGGAGATCTTTTGTCTGGAGATTTTTTGCCAAATATTTTGGATAAGTCAATTTGACGATAATCGACATGATTACAATCAAGAGTATGCCGCCAAGCAATTCAGCTAAGACAAAGACTGGGCCCAAAAGAATCCATAAGACAAAGGAAAGCTCTAAGACCAGATTGGTTGAGGCAAACATGAAGGCAAGCGTTGGAATTAGGTGCGCGCCTTTTTGAAAGAGGCTTTTGCTCATGGCTACTGCGGCATAGGAGCACGACGATGAGGCGGCACCGGCCGCTGTGGCAATGGCAATTCCCTTGAGTGAGGGCTCTCCTAGAAGACCGGCTATCTTTTCCTTTGGCACAACCACCTGAATTGCGGCTGACAAGATGAGCCCGGCAATCAGGGACCACAGTGTTGCCCAAAACATCAGGGCCGAATCAAGTAAGGCATGTCCTAGTGTATTTATGATGTCCATTGCTATAGGCTGAGCCGCTCGGCGGTAGAAGGGATAAAATGTTAACTATCTTTGCTCTATCTTGTAGTATAGCCTTGTATCCGCATTAATCCCTCTCACTACCAACTGCCCCAATCACCATGCCAACCAAAAGAATTTCTTTCGCGCTTTTCACTACCTTGCTTTCGTCGTCGTTGTCAATGATGCCCGTATCGGCATACACGGCAGCAGAACATTTTCGCAATGCGCAAAATTTGCGCTTTCAAAATCAAAATGAAGCAGCCATCATTGAATATCGCAAAGGACTGGAAAAGGAACCAAATTCGGTTGATGCTCACGTAAGGTTGGGTGATCTTCTCTTGGAGGAGAAGGGTGATGTCGATGCGGCGATCTCGGAATACATGACCGCACTTTCGCTTGATCCCCAATGTGCGTTTTGTCAAAAGCAATTGGATGATGCTCTGGAAAAGAAAAACAGCAAAGTTCAGGATCAAGTTGCTCGCGGCAATCAGCTTTATGGCTTGGGGCAATTGCAACGAGCAACTGCTGCATACAGAATTGCTGTCCAGATAGATCCTAAAGATCCGGGTGCACACAATTCGCTTTCCTGGACTCTTTATCGTTTAGGCAATTTAGAAGAAGCCCTGAAGGAAGTAAATGAAGCATTGCGCTTGAAGCCTGATGATTCAGAGTTCGTCAACACACTTGCCTGTGTTCAGTACGATCTCGGTCATACGGATGAAGCGCTGGCAACCTGGCGCAAAGCAATTGCCCTTTCCAAAACACCAAGCCCAGCAGATTTATATGGTGTGGCTGTTGCTCTTCTGGTGAAGGGTGACAAAAAGGGTGCGGCGGAGAATTTCAAAGAAGCAATCAAAATAGATCCGCGCTATGGTGAGATTGAATTTGTGCGCGATCGCATCGGCATGTCCGTTCACACATGTGCCAGCCACGAAGCTTTGCTTGTGCTTTCTAAGGAAGAGAAGAAAAGCAAATAGGTGCTTTTCAATCGTCGGCCCTCTGAGACTGAAACAAGATCAAGGGCTTAGCTGCCCCAGGCAGGAAAGCTAGCACAGGTTTTTTGGGAATCTTTTTCTGTCTCCAGTACGTAGAGCGCGCCTTGCTTGTTTAGTGCCTGCCATACGGCCATCGTAGCAAAACCACCGATGCCATCATGGGTGTAGCCAGAAAAGAGACCCTGCGTAACCCATTGCAGGTTGCTCACTTGCAGTGTTGCAGAGCCACCACCTTTTTTCAATGCGGTATCTACTTTCGCTCGGTCACTGGCGCCGAGTTGACTGATGTGGGAAATCACAGCACGATCACGCCACATCTTCCTTTGGATTTGATCGCGAAGGTTTTGTTTTGCTTGGTTGTTATACTTTCGCGCATCTCCATACATTTGCACCCAGGCCTCATTCATTTTCCCGTCGCCCTCATCTGCTGGTACCGAATGAAGTTGTTTGCCGGCATACCAGTAAGTAATATTGCCTAACGAATCAATTTTTGCCTGCACGGCTGCCCAGGTATTGCCGTCACCGACAACATAGAATGCAGGTCTTGTCTTGCACAGCGGAACAGGGGTAAACTCCGGAGAAGGTGCCGGACAGCGCAGTGTCCATTCGGCGATGAGAGGGTAATCATTCCCACCAACAGATTGTGTGCCATTCCAACCAGCAGCATGAGAGCTGTCATTGTAATAACCAGCATTTGAATCTAAGGCGCCATTGTTGCGTGCCATACAGTTCCAGATCAGGCTAGGTGAATCCTTGGCAGTAGTAATCAGAGAAGCGGTGTTTTGGTAGACGTATTGATTGGTTAGCACGTTGGCTCCGTAGCCGGTGTCCGTCGTGGCTAAGACTGCTACATTACCGCCACCGCCCGCGCTAGCATCTCCTTGCACGACGTAAACGTATTCAGTTTGATCTTGTGTGATCGAAGTTGCAGCAAGTACGGGCGGTAGGAAGCTGCTTCCATCAGGCAGTCCTCTACTTGCTTTCTGTGCATCTGGTCCGATAAATATCAAGGCACTGGCACCTTCTTTGTTGACCGGAGTGCTCCAGTCATTGGGCGAGTTATTACCTTGTTGACCGGTACTGATTGCACCCTCGCCAAGCACTTGTTCGATGGTGGCAGACTTGGTTGGAGTATAGAAAATATTGCCAGCGACTGCATAATTGTTATTGGGCATTTTCTTCACGCCTAAGGCCGTAAGGGTTTTTCTATCATTGAGCATCCCAGCAGCCAGTCGCAGAGCATAATCGGCATTGCGTATGGTGTTAATTGCTCTTTCGAGTTTTGTTTCCAGGCTCTTCAATAGGTTTTCTTGCTGGGCAATGCCGGCGCTAGCATCACCTGCGGTATCGTGAGCCAGTTGGGTCTTGTACTGAGTTATTTTATCTTCTGCTTCCTTTGCTTGTTGAGCTAACTTCTTGGCGGCAGACATTGCTGCATTGAAGGTTGCTCCCGCATGGTTATTTGTATCCATGAGAGCATCCCAGAACATTACGAGGGTTTCGGCAGGCTCGCCGTTGGTTGTAGTCACTTGTCCATCACGTTGTATGGAGACAACAAGACTGGTCTCCGGCAATGTTATTTGAGCTGGAACATAGCCAAAGACGTTGGCCAGCTGCCGACGGTAAAGTGCTGTTTGATTGGCTAAACTGGACAAGTTGCGCGGATCGCCTTTGCCATTGCTTGGAATGTTGAAGATGCCAAAGGATACGGGATGTAATGGTTCTTCTTCCGCATAAGCGCCGGGAATAAAATCTTGAGCGAATTTATGAGTCTCATTTGTTTGAAGATAGGCAGACTTTGGTGTTTGTGAAAACGGCTTTGATAACTCAGTAACGACTTTAGCTACATTGGGCCTTAAGTAGGCGTGTCTGAGCCAGTCGTACGCAAAAATGGACAGAGATACACTTGGATCGTCAGAGCCCCTTGATCGATAAGACTTTGCTGTTAAACTCGTATTTTCGGAAGTAGTTGGTGCGCCCTGTACCTGATAGTAGATACCTGTTGAACCTGCCGGTGGACCATTCCAACCAGTATAGGTACTTGCACTGCCAAGACTTGCGGTAGGATTGGACAAATTGGGAGAACCTGTCAGATTGATTTGCGAATGGTTCATGATTGAGCGTGGGCTAGTTATGTCGACAAAGTCCGGCAATGAGGGCGGAGTAGTTTGAGGAAAACCGATTACTAAAGACCCGGACGCGAAAGATTGCCTCTGCGCACCGCACACGGCGGTGGCGATGATATTAAGTGTGCTTTTCATTACCTCTGGCTGCTCTTTCTCTTGCGGGCTTTTCATGTTGGCGGCAGACCTAATTTCTTGCTCTCCTGTTACTTGGACCACAGATGGAGCCAGGTAGAGGCTTGCGTTGGTGTCGGTTGGATCGTATGACTCGTAATTGTCGTTGCTTACTAGAGAAGGAGCGTCTGCCATAGCGACAAGGATGATTGGCAAATTGTGCTTCGCGCCTGTCGGATCAGTAATATTGGTATCAATTGGCGTGTAGGCTTTGTAAAATTTGCTTGCCGTATCTGTTCCGTGATCGGTTGCTTTGCTGTCACCCTCCGGAATGGGAATGTTTGAACTGAAATTAGTGGTTGTAAACTGACCGGCTGTGATCTTTAAGTGCCCAATGCGTTTGCCTTGAGCCATGTTGATTGCATTTTTATCGAAGATTGTTTCTACATCTGTCAAAAGGTCAATTCTATTGCCATCTCTGTCTTTAACATTATCCTTGTCGTATTTAGGGTACACAGCGCTAAGCACTTTTTTTCGTAACTTGGCTGAGTCGGACTGAGCCTTCGCCAGATCCTCTGCTGCGGCAACTTGCATGGCGCCGTTGCCTAGTTCATCAGCAATGATGGCGTCCAGTCTCACAGTAGCCAGTAATGTATTAATGCTGATAACCGGTCGCTTGCTTGCGCTTTGAGCAGGCTGATCTACCAAACCGACATTGCCGAAATAAGTCCCATCGCTTTGAGAGACAACTATTCTTGAAACGTCGATAGCTGCCTGCAAGGCGGCTGCGTCAACTGCATTTTGTGCTTCTTTGTGCGAGCCAATCAGTTGATGGAAGTTGATGACTAGAAAACTGATCATGAGAACGAGGATACCTAAACACACGATCGCCAGAACGAACGTGCTGCCGCGTCGCCTTAGTGTACTCATAGAAATGTGTTCCTCGCTGAGACTGCCTGCCGAATGTGTCCAGTTACCCAACGCATCTTGGAGGATATATGCCCGCAATTGTGTTTTATTAAACTGTTCTCAGGAGAAATTAATCAAGTCTGGTTTCCCCTGTGCCATCTCGAATGGCGGTAGTTGAGCGTACTGTATTGTGTACGAAGCGGAAATCAGATAGTCCAATTAATCATGCGGTAGTTAATCAAAAATAAAAGACTTCCTCCCGTGGGAAGAGGAAGCCTTGGTTGGGTGGGGGAAGTCTAGATTGGCTCAATGCGTGGTCTTGCGGTGAGCCAATTTCCGAAGATGTGTTCGGTAGAAGATACTTGCCCGATGCGCATTAGCCCTAAACCTTGCGTAACGAGAGGGCGCATTTGGTGCCAAACGGTTTCCGAATATGAACAGCACACTTCTGCCCTTATGGCTCAAACGTATGTGATAATGATGCTTTCCAGGGTTGGGCGAGAATTGTTATGTCCCAGAGGCAAACTAAACTAGGAATGCATTTACGCTCGCTGCGCCTCTCAAGAGGGTTTGACAGCGTCAACGAGTATTTGCGCAAATATAGTTTGCCAATAACAGCTGCCTATTACCGAGACTTGGAAAGCGGTCGCAAATCAATAGGCATCGATACGGCCGAGCAAATTTGCCACGCTTTAGATGCTGACATGCACGCTTTCTACTACAACTTGTTAAGTGATGTTATTCCCTTGCGAGTCATAGACAACCTTGTTCCGCCAGAGTCCAAAGATGTTGATGAGAAGGACGAGGGCAAGGTGGAGACTTACCACACCTATGCTTGGGATCCGGCACGAACGCTGCAGATAGACAGCGAAACTGCCAAATTCTTTGAGAACAATATTGAGCTTTTGAATTCGGCTTTATTCATTTGTGGTAACGATGTGCATGGTGTGACGGTTGAAGCTCTGCAAAAGTTCTTGCACCATAGCAATATACCTGCACCACTGGGTACAGTAATTGGACAACTGAAAGAGCTTGGCGTAATCAAGGTTTCCGATGATTCCAAAAAACTGTTTGGCACGAAAAGATGGATCAACTACCAACCGTTTAAGTCTCTACGCAAGAAATGGTTGATGAATCAAATTAGAACTTCTCTGAAACAGAAACGCAGTGAGAATGTGCCTGATAGCGATGAGGCTTTTGTGCGTTATGGCTATGGTTTTGTCAAAACCAAAAAATTGCTTGAATTGCAGGAGAGCATTGAGGATTGGACAAATACTCTAACTCAGTCTGCTATTTATCCTCCGACTCTCGAAGATCCGCCTTGCTTCATCTACCTTTTAGTTGCTTCCTGTCCAGAGATGAAAACGTATGACTAACTTGGGTAAATTTCTAACAGCATTGCGGCGCGAACGAGGCTTCGAGTCGGTGGCAAGATATGCCGAACGATATAAGTTACCAGTGAGTGAAGCTTATTATCGCAGCTTGGAAGCAGGGCGGAAAGTCATCGCTTTGGAAACAGCCGAGTCACTTTGTCGAGCCTTGGAAGCCGATGAGCAGGAGTTTTATATTGAACTTTTGCATGACTATTTGCCGCGTTTGGCAATTGAAAAGTTAGTTCCCCAATCTTCGGACGACGGCTCAATTGCCGCTCGTGGGAAGCAAGACAGCACTTTTGAAGAAGGCATGATGAGGCTGAGCCAGGAGGCAATTAACTATTTCAAGACGCACGAAGACTGTATGCCTGTTTTGGCTTTCCTTTATGCTCGTGGCAGAGATGGAATCAGCAAGAAAGATCTGACTCGCTTCATGAATGAAATGAAAGTCAATGCTAATGCCGATGAGGTAATAGGTGAATTATTGCGTATGCAGCTGGCTTCTTTTGCTTCAGACAGTAATGGCACTGTGAGAATTTGCAAGACTAAAAGAGATTTGGATTGGAATGATTCTGAATTAGAAGAACGATTGATCAAAATGGCTGTAGAAGGAAGGTTCGATCAACCGCCACCAATCAGAGTGCCGTTCGAACAAGGCGGTAGATTCGGTTATTATGGTTTTGTCGGTATTCCTGCGAGCAAGTACCAAGAAATACTTGCGAAGTACAATGAACTAATTGCGATTTTGGAAGCGTCCAAAGGCGAATTTGCTAATCCTGGTGAAGAGCCATTTTTCTATACGGCAATTTTTGCCACTCGTCCTGAATATGCTAGTGGTGATCACCACAGTCCTTCGCTTGATGATCAACGCAAACCGACAGGCATTGTCAGCTGACTTGGCTATTTTTTGTCCGGATGCTGGAATACGATTACGCCGACGACTGAAACAAGCGTAAAAAATACTAGAAGTCCGATGGCTGCACCGAAGCCACCAGTTGCGTGAGCCACAAGTCCTGTGATGGCTGGGGACAATATTCCGGCAGCCGCAAAGAAACAATCCATGATACCAATGGCGGTGCCAGTGCGATCCTTAGCCAGATCGGCATTCAAGGCATAAAATGCGGCATTGGGCATTAGGCCAAATCCGACGCCGAGCGATATAGAGGTGATGGCGCAAGGCAATGAGTGAATGAATATGGCGGGCAAAAATGATATGGCTGAAAGTAACTGGCAAATCCAAATTAAGTGCGATCTGGATTTGCGAAAGGAACCGGTTTTTTTCCAAAGCCAATCAGAAAGCCATCCGGCAAAAGCGATGAGAATGGCTGCACATGCCCAAGGAGCAATCAAAAATATACCGACATCCTTGAGGTGCATGCCATAAGTTTGTTCCAGAAAACCAGGCAGCCAGGTAAGGGCAAAAAACATCAAATAACCAAAAGCAAAAAATGCAATGTTGTTGGACATCAAGGCGGAATTGGTAAGCAGGTATTTCCAGGTCGTCGTACCTTGGGCCAAGCTATGCTTGCGAATTTCAGATTCGGAAGTGCTTGCGTCGAATTCCTGACCTGCATGAATATGTTCCAGTTCTGCTTTCGAAACATAAGGGGAACTTTGCGGATAGTCACGGAAAAAATGATGCCAGAGTACAGTCCAAATCAAACCTAAGCTGCCCAATATAATGAACATCCATTGCCAGCCGTAGGTGATGATCAAATGCGAAATAAAGGGCGCACCAATCACCGATGCCAGTGGCACACCAACCAGACCAAAAGCCATGGCTCGTGCTCTTTCTGATGCGGGAAGCCAGTCGGTAATTGCCCGTGAGAGCGCCGGGAAGTGTGGGCCTTCCGCAACACCAAGCATGGTGCGGAAAGCAAATAGCATCCAGAAACCTGAGGCTGCTGCTAAAAGTACTGTGACAATCGACCAAAGAAAGGCAGCTCCGCTCCAGATATGTCTTGGACCAAAGCGATCGACGAGAATGCCACCAAAAAATGTCATGACGATGTAGCCAATGCCAAAGGCAGAAGCAATAAAGCCAAACTCGGCATCGTTCAAACCAAATTCTTTCGATAATGGCTCGATGGCGTAGGAAAGTGAAGAACGGTCTAAGTAATTGATGATTGTGATTAAAAAAATCAAAGCAACGATTACCCAGCGGTAACCGCTTTTCTTGCCGACATCAACTGTTAGTGCCTGGGTAGCCTCGGGCATTTCTTACCGACTTAGGTCGAAGTTTCTTGGCTAACAGTTTACCCCAGATGCCTGTATATATGATTGTCTACAGTAAAATATTTGGCATATCTGATTCGAAACTAATGGGGAATTGTGATGAAAACAGCAAGGGGATTGGTTGGTCTTGTCGTGGCTTGTCTGGGTTTGCTGTCAGTCAACCCTGTGGCTGCTTGCACAGATTTTGTCGTAAAGGCAGAAGATGGGGCGTATGTCTGTGGTCGTTCAATGGAATTTGGCATCGAGCTCAAATCCAAATTGCTAACCCATCCAAGGGGTGAAGTGCGCACAACCTCAACACCTGATGGTAAGTCTGGTATCAAGTGGACATCCAAGTACGGCTATGTCTCTCTGGACGGAGTCGGTTTAGGAATCTGTGTTGATGGCATGAATGAAAAGGGTCTTTCCTGTGGTTTCCTCTGGTTCCCTGGCGCCAAATATCAAAATGCCAAGGCAGAGAATGAAGCAAATGTTTTTGCCGTTGATCTTGGCGATTGGATACTCGGTAATTTTTCTACTTGCGAAGAAGTAAAGGCTGCAATTAGTAAAGTGCGGGTCTGGTGCAAATTTGTGCCAGAGCTTGGGCAAGAACCACCTGTACATATTGCCTTACACGATGCGCAAGGGCACAACGTCGTAATTGAATTTATTGATGGTGAGCAAAAGGTTTACGACAATCCAAATGGTGTTTTGACAAATGCACCAAGCTTTGATTGGCAGATTACTAACTTGAAAAATTATATTCAAGTCAGTGCAGCTAATCCGCAACCATTGAAAGTAGAAGGAACTGTGCTTGCTCCGCCCGGTCAAGGCTCAGGGTTTCTGGGTATTCCAGGCGATTGGACACCGTCTTCTCGATTTATTCGTTCAACGGCCATGTTGCATTTTGCCAAGCCAGCCAGTAATGCTCAGGAAGCAGTGAATTTATCCGAGCACATATTGAATGCGGTAGATATTCCTCGTGGTGATGTTAGACCGACTGACAATGGCGTTGCTAATGCCGATTACACTCAATGGGCAGTGATCAAAGATCTTACGAATCAGGTTTTGTATTTTCGTGACTATGGAAATTTGACTCTGCGCTCGATTGACTTGAAGAAGGAATCACTTGAGCCTGGCTCGAAAGGCAAGTCCATTTCCGTAGTCGGAGCGACTACCAAATAATTCCTGCTGTTCGGCGATGGACTTACGGCTCGAAGTCTTGTTCGAGTAAATCTTTTTCGGTTGTATAAATAACTTGACCATGGTCAATTTTCTTTTCACTAACCGCATAAGATTGGGACTCGTTCAGTTTTTTCGCCAAGTCCTTGTTTGGACTATCTAGTGCCTTGGCTGATTGCAGTTTGTTTTGATTGCGCGAGGCAATGCGCGAATTGAGATTCTGGAGAACTAAATAACGAATTGTCGGTACAAGAACAAACATTGTGCCGTAGATCACTAAAGCCACAACCAATGGTGCAAAGGCAGCTAAAGCAATCGATGTACCAAGCTGAGTATAAAGCCACCAACTGCCCAAGAAATTGAATGCGGCCAAAATCATTACTGGCACAAGGGCATCAATGGAAGCATTGGAGAATTTCCATTTGCGTTCGTCTAAGTAAGTGGCAGTCGGTTCAAATGATTCAAAGCCTGCACTAACTTGTAGCTCAGGAAATGTATAAACGATATTGCCTGAGTCTGTAACTTCCGGCTTACCGTTAAAGCGAACCAAGACTGGTAATACAGCATCTTCGTCTTTTGGATTGGCACCAGTATAAGGTGCCAGCTGCTCGCAAGTAACCACGCCTTTATTTGACTTGATTACTTGTGCCAATGTTTGCCATTTTCTCTCTTCGATTCCGGCATTTGGATTACCATCGCCAAAAAGGAATGAGAAGCAGTCCATCAAAAAGTTGCTCTTGCCTCTTTGTCGATTTCCATATCTGCCTGAGTACTGACTCGGATAGCCGTAGCCCGTGTTATACCCAGTATTGCTCCAGGTGCCCCACCAGAACAGTTCGCGAATGATCATCCAGTCGAAAAAGGAGAAGTCAAAACCGCCACGGTCTCTATCGTTATCACGTCCGCCACGGCCGCTCATGATCACGACCAAGATCAAGCCAATCACGGCAAGAAAAGACAAGATGAGCATGATGCCAAAGGAAATGCGCAAGCAAAAGTAGGCAATGTCAAAAGTCTTTTGTCCAACTTTTTCTATTATGCGAGCAATGCCCTTGGTGAGATAAGTAGTCTGGAAGCCGGGATTAAAACGATAGACAAGATCACCTGAGTCAGCAACCTGCAAATTGCCGCCAGTTTCCGAGGCAATTTGATTGAGACTTTGGCTGGTGGTGGCAAGTGACAAACCGGTCTTGGTTGATACATCGGCGACGGTTACGCGCCTGCCCAATGTATCAATTGCTTTTATGACTGTTTGTTTTTCGCTTGCTGGCATTTTAAACTCTTTTTCCTATTTGCCGAGTGCCGATGCTGCGGAAATCATGGCAATGATTGCACAAGCCATGGATTCGCCGGCAATTGCGCCAGACGCCATTGGTATGACATAGGTGGTGGCATTTTTAGAATTCAACTTGGACCAAATGAGAGCAATAGCTGCACCAACAAAGAAGGAAAGGCAATTGGCAAATGGCATGACCCAAGCAAGCCCCAGTCCCATTGCCGATGGCATGAACTTGCGCACTACCTTTGGTGCATAGGCATCAATCAAAGCCAGAATTATGCCCAGTATGCCGCCAAATAAAATAGCCCAACGAGCCGAAACCGGTACGTATTGAATACCGTAAGAGAGAGCCTCCGCAACTGCTCTCCACATATTGGTGGCAGGCGGGTTGAAAGCCTCAAGTGCTGCCTTGTTTGGTATCATCAAAAACCAGGCAGGAACAATGGCTGCTGTACCAAAAAATATACCAATAAATTGTGCCCAGAATTGTTTGCGCGCATTAGCGCCAAGCAAATAGCCACTCTTAAGATCAGTGAGCAAGTCGGCCGATGAAAGTGCCGTATTGGCGGTGACGGAAGCGGTCATCAAATTTGTTGATATATTGGCTGGTGCCAAAAGTGCATAAGTTAACTGAGCAATCTTGCCCATGGCGCCAGTTGGCGTGATATCCGTTTCACCAGTGGCTCGGCATGCGACTAAGGCCAAGACACCAGAAAGCAAGACGGAAATAACACCCAGGGGTATTGAAATGGAAAATGCGATGTATTGCAGTGCCACCATGGCAATGGCAATGGGAATTATGCCCATGAGGAACCACTTGGCTGGTACTTCGGTTGCGGCTGAGCCGTTTTCAGTTGCTTGGGCATTGTTCTTTTTAGATTTTTTCAGTCCGGCAAAAGAACGAGCAATTGTTTTCCATTGAACAGCAAAGGCAGTCAGTCCTGATGTAACCATGATTGCCGTACCACCCCAGAGGGCCCAACGCAAAATCTTCTCCGGCGAAACAATTTCATGGGCATTAACCATGGCAGGCCCGACAACAAGATAAAGCAAGCCGGCACTAATTAACATGGAAAGTGAAACCCGCATGCCAACGATCATGCCGGCAGCAATTAAAAGCAAACTTGGCTCGAAGCCAAAGCCTGGCATTTTACTTACATCTACGCCAGACATGCGAGCCTGGAAGGGAAGCAGTTCCGGCAATTTGAAATTGATCGCCTTTTGCCATGCATAATCACCTTTGCTGGCAATACCAACGGCGGCGGCGACAAAGAGGGAAGCGACCAAGGCATAAGCTTGACGAATAGATTCTTGGCTTTGTCCGTAAAGGCTGCGCAAGGTTTCGGCAGCAGCAATGCCACTGGGGAAAGGTAGTTGTTCAGTGTTGATCATTTGACGTTTCATGGGAATAGCAAGGAATACACCTAAAGCAGCGACGATTAAAGTCCAAGGCAGCACCACTTGCCAGCTTATGTGATTTCCGGTAATCAAAAGGTAAGCACCAAATGCGGTGGCAAGTGTTGAACCCGTGGAATAACCGGCAGCAGAAGCTGTTGACTGCATGCAATTGTTTTCCAAAATAGACATAGGCGAGAGTTTGCGGAAGACAACGCGGAAAGCATTCCAAATGACAAAGGAAAGTACACAGGCTGTGATAGCCACACCAAAGCCCCAGCCAATCTTAAGGTGAGTGTACAAGTTTGAGATGGACATGAGCGAGCCCAAAGCAGCACCCATTAAAACGGCTCTCAAAGTTAGCTGAGGAACATTGTCACCCTGGTAGATATTTTTGTACCAATAAGTTTGAGCATCTTCTGGTGTCTTGCACAGCTTGAGCGCAATCATGTGATCGCAAATGCTCACTTCCGGCTTATTACTTGTTTGATTGTTTTTGTCCAGTGTGCTCATTGAATTTCCAGTTGTGTGACTCACGTTTCATCCTCTGCAGATATCCGCTTGCATGATCAATTTTGCATAGCCAAGACATGACTGATTCATGCAAGGCTGGTTGGGTCTGAACATGTAAGCCATAAATATATCTCAAAAGAGACAGTTCTATCCGCTGACAAGCATCCTGACGCCAGACAGTTAATTAAGTTTCTTCTAGGTCGGCCAAATTCAGATTAGTGCGGAACCAGTTAATGCTGTACCAGCATGCAGAAACTTTCATGTTCCAAGCCGCGCAAGGCTGTGGCACGTGCTACGCGAGAAATAGCTAGCTGAAAGGCAGCCGTGCGGAAATCTAAACTACCAGCTTTGACGATTTTTTTGATCTCGGTATAAGATTCCAACATCAGTGCCTTAAGCTCGGCATTGACGCGGTCTTCCCGCCAGCGGAATTGCTGCACATTTTGCACCCATTCAAAATAGCTGACAATCACGCCACCAGAGTTGGCAAAAATATCCGGCAGAACTTTTATGCCGCGCTTGATAAAGATTTCGTCGGCTAAGGGATCAGTTGGACCATTGGCGCCTTCGATTATGTACTTGGCCTGAATGTGCACCGCATTCTCTTCTGTAAGGACATTGCCAAGTGCGGCTGGAATCAGAACATCGCATTTGGTTGTCAATAGATCGTTTGCTCTCATAGCAGTGGCATGAGGGAAACCAGAAATGCCACCAGTTTCATCGGCATAACGGCTTAAGGCTTCCACGTCTATGCCGTTTGGATTTTCGATAGCACCGGTGGCATCAGACACGGCAATGATTTTTGCACCACCGGCATAGAGAAATCGTGATAGCCAGGCACCGACATTTCCGAAGCCTTGCACGGCAAACGTCAGTTCGGAAACTTGTTTGCCATCATCAGCAAGCAATGCCTCTGTGGCATATGCTAAACCTCGGCCGGTGGCCGCCTCACGTCCCTCGGATCCACCCAGTTCAAGCGGCTTACCGGTCACCACAGAGGGTGTCCAGCCATGATATTTGGAATATTGATCAACAATCCAAGCCATGGTTTGCGCATTCGTACCCATATCTGGGGCGGGAATGTCAAGAGTTGGTCCAATGATATCGTGTGTTTGATCGATGAAGGCGCGAGTGATGCGTTGCAGTTCCGCGTAAGACAGTTGTCTTGGATCACAATTGATACCACCTTTGGCGCCACCATAAGGAATGTTAGCCACTGCTGTCTTCCAAGTCATCAGTGACGCTAATGAATTCACCTCATCGCGATCTACGTCTGGGTGATAACGTAATCCACCCTTCATCGGTCCGCGAGAATTATCATGTTGAACGCGGAAGGCAGAATATGAGGCAAGCTCTCCGGAATCACGCTCAATGATGCATTCGACTTTTACTTCTCTGCGGGGCGCCAACAGTACACGTTCAAGTCGTGTGCCGATGCCAAGATTTTTAGCGGCGCGTTGGAAGTAATAAGTGGTTGCCTCAGATGCTTTCATGGCCAATTCCTCATGCACGCGAGTCGGTATCCATCTCGGCTATACCACAGAGATGGACAAAACCTGCTCAAATATCAGACGCATTGGTACGCGTTCAATTAATTAGCAGCTAAGCTTAGCGAATGGAAAGTGCGGAATTGGCTTGTAGTCTGGCTTGTATGCGCTCTTCGCGGATAGGCGAAACGTCAAATTGTCCGGATGCTTGACCAAGAAATTGTGCCACTTTTTCTAACGCATAAGCTGTGCGGGCCTCGGGAGGCATGGCAGGAATTCTTGCCACTGGAATATGCCTACTGCGATAGCAGTGCTCGAGCACTTTGGAGACTTCGATGGTGAATTCCAAATTCTCCTTGCGGATTTCATTTGGCTCATAAAACGGCAAGTCTTCAATCAAGAGCGCCATGGAATAACGTGAAGGGTCAAGTGAGGCAAAAATTGGCGGCACTTCCAGTTTGTCAATTATGTAATAGGCTTCGCCATCGAATAAGCCGCGGTCGAGAAAGACTGGCTTGTCAGTTTCGGCAACTTGGCTTTCTGCCTCGAGTTGTCGCCTGAGAACTTCTTTTTGGAAGTTCACGCGATCCAACCAGGGCATAAGACGCCCCTCTTGAATCAGCTTGGTCGCTTGCTCGTGCACAACAGGATATCCCTGTGCTTCCAGCATGCGAATAATAGTTGTCTTGCCTACGGAAGGACCACCCGTAATAACAATGCGCATTGGCACCTCGGCTCTGAGCGTGACTCCCGCTCTTAAGCAAAACTCTAATAAATAAATGGGCAAAAGGCAAGCAAATACACAGATTATTTAAGGTGGAAGCCCCCATTAACCCCTAAAGTTGTGGGGGTGGGGTGGTTTCTGGTGATTGTGGCGCATTGATTGTCTCGCCTCGAACAAACTTGGCGCCTTGCAGCTGCAGGGCTTGGCGAATTTGAGGCAAAGCTGCCTCGGCTGCGTTTTCTCCAGCTAGGATAGCTTTGTCCGCATCGGCGATGCTCATCGAAAGCACGCTGACATCAGCTGTGTCAGGGCAGATCAAAACATCGGCAGCTTTACCTTGCTCTTCGTCTACTTTGGTGAGAAAGAAAACAGCTGTGCGATTCTCGACTGTGCCGAGATGGCGAAAAGTATCTTGGGCAACCGGTTTTAGTGGTCCGTCAACGTTTACGGCAATGACAATATCGGCACCAAGTTCGCGTGCTTGCTTAACCGGTAAATTGGCCAATGGTGCTCCATCAACCAAAAGTTTGTCATCCATGATCACTGGTTTGCGCAACCAAGGAATGGCAGACGATGCTTGCAGTGCTTTTCCCAAGCTGCCATGTTTGATGATGCAAACTTGTCCGTCCAATAAATTAGACGCAACGGCATAAAAAGGGATTTTCAGTTTGGATAAATCTTGAGTGACTTCCGGTGCTTGCGCATTTAAGAACTTAGCAAATTTGTGCCCGCGGTAAAGTCCTTCGTAAGGGTGAATGCCGACTGTTCTTGGCAGAAAGAAGACGGGCATTAAAAGCAAGCGAAGACGAATTGGCACGGTGTTGTAAGCGCTGGCAAGCGAATGATCATGCACCATTCGGTCGATGCGAGAAAGCGGCACACCGGCCGCATATAGTCCGCCCATGACTGCGCCCATGGATGTGCCAACGATTAAATCGTAGGGAATATGCTCTCTTTCAAATACTTTCAAAACACCAATGTGTGCCAGGCCCTTAGTGCCACCACCACCAAGAACAAGTGCTACCTTTAATCTGGTTTCCGTCATGCGCCCTTCAGAATCTTCCAGAGCTAATGCCGGTACGAAACCGGATAGAGCGCCCTGCCAAATTACGCAGGCGGCAAGCAATAATTTTTTCATCGAAATTCTAAACATTTACTGCAGGTAACCTGAAGATGATTGAGATATGTTGAGAGAGTTTAAATACATCTTCTTGTGATTCTACAGGATCTTTGGCAGATGTGACGGTGGTTTGCTTGTATTTGGCCGCTTCTGATAAATGCAATCTTATCAATGACTTCTAGGCTATTGGTGTGAAAGTTCCTAACCATGCTATAAATTAACTCCTAAGTTGTTTTTTCAGCAGGCAGAAGTGCCGCTGAATTTTGAACCTTCAGGAGACCGCAATTGTCCATCGCTGCTATCAATCCAGTTTCTATCACCTGGACCATTTCCAGTTTTGTTGCCTGGTTCTTGGGCTCATATCTATATCACGGACTTGGTGTGACCTTAGGCTATCATCGCCTTCTCACACATAAGGCGCTGACCGTGCCGCGTTGGCTGATGTATCTAATTGTTTCCGGCGGTTATTTGACACTCATGGGCTCACCAATTGTTTGGGTCGGTGTGCACAGGTTGCATCACCAGAAAACCGATGTTCCAGGAGATCCACATTCGCCTAACGAAGGATTCACCCACGCCCTTTATGGCTGGATGTTTCAGATGGACAAAATCCAGTCGACGGAAGAATTGCATACGCAAGTAAAAGACTTGATGGCAGATCCATTGATGCGCATGCTCGGTGATAGTCATGCTCCATGGCAGGCGCTTTTATGCCTAATTATCAACATTGTTGCCAGAGTGGTGCTTTTCTTGCTCTTTGGTTGGACCGCACTGATTGCTGATTTGCTTGCCACGCTTATAGTTTTTTGGAGCCCACAATTAGTCAATTCGGTTTGCCATTTGCCCAATTTTGGTTACAAATTGCAAGCGACAAAAGACAATAGTCGCAATGTTTGGTGGGTAGCTTTACTTTCTTTGGGAGAAGGCTGGCACAACAATCACCACGCCATGCCCACATCGGCCAGACATGGTTTTGCCTGGTGGGAAGTTGATATCACCTGGTACACAATTTGGATCTTGGAAAAGTTAGGGCTCTCGAAAAAAGTAATTAGACCGCCTGAGAAGAATTATCAGATTCAATCATAAGACAGCCCGTCACATGTGATACCACCTGTGGTGCCTGCCGATCTGGCTTGCCGAAATGTTCGTCAAGCAAGTTTGGCTTTCGTTTGGGGCAATTTGCAAAGAGCTATAGGCTGAGATTGCTAATGCTGAGATTGCTAATAAAGATTAACAAAATCTGATGTATTTCGATCAAACCATTTGTCAGGAGCATATCTTGATAAAAGGATTTCAGAGGGTAGCTTGAAAGTACTTGTAATTTTTGGAGGTGTCGGATGGACACGAACGTTCGTAAATTGGCGTCTTTTGTAAATGTCTTGGGACTGTCAAGTATTTTGCTTGGCTCACAAGCGATGGCCCAAGCTCCGGTAACTAACGGCGTCGGCACGATTGTCCCCCAAAAGGATATTTTGACTGGCCAAATTAAGCAGAACATGTTTACTGCCGACAAACTCTTGGCTCAAGGTAAATACTCCGATGCCGAAGATCTCTTTCGCCAGATGCTCGTAAATAATCCTCAAGATGTGGCTGCGACTGTCGGCTTGGGCATGGCGCTGGCCAAACAATTTAAGCTCGATGGTGCCGATGAAATGTTCAATCGCGTTTTGTCTGCCGATCCGAATAACGCCCTTGCCCATGCCGGCAACGCAATTGTTCAGATGAATAGATTGCAATCGTCCTCCGGTACAATCCGCTCGCAACGCGATTCGATTTTGCAATTTGCAGAATCAGAAGCACGCCGCGCCTGCCAATTGGCACCAGCTGATGCAGAGTGTCATTATGCGCTTGGTTTGGTTTTGAAAGAGCAAGGGAAAATGGATGATGCGGCAAGTGAATTGCGCACTGCCACCAACTTGGATCCAGGTCATTCTTCTGCCCTTGCAGCTTTGGGAAAAATCAAACTCGATCAAGGCAGCGTTGCTGAAGCCAGTGAATATTTCCGCAAAGCCATTGACCTCAATTCCGGTAATTCATCGGCACACTATGGCTTGGGTGTTTCTTACCTCAAGCAAGGCATGGTTGATGATGCAATTAAAGAATTGAACATTGCTCTTTATCAATTTCCCAATAGCGCTCCAGTGCGTTTAGCCATGGGTGAGGCTTATCAAAAGCAAGGTAACGAAGCAGCGGCTTTGAAAGAATACGAGCAATCAATTTTGATCAAGCCGGAAACTCCAGATCCGTATTTGCACATTGCGGAAATTCGTGAGTCACGTGGCGATCTGGAATTAGCTTTGGCTGAGTTGAGATCTGGTCTGGCACAATTGCCTTATAACTTGGATTTGCGTATGGAAATTGCCGATATGTTGGTTAAGTTGGAAAAGGCAGACGATGCAATCAAGAGTTATCAAACAATCATGACCATGAGTCCAAACAATACACAAGCAGTCAAAGGTTTGAGCCAAGCGCTTTATATCAAAGCACAAAAGGCTGCTGCTGGTGCCATGCTTGCTTCCAACGATTACGAGTCGGCACTCAAGTCTTTGGGTGATGCGATCAAGCTCAATCCAAACGATATGGAGTTGAGGCTGGCGCAGGCCAAGTTGATGTCCTTGGCTGGTACCAAACTTGATTTGGCTCAAGTTGGTCAACCACAAAATGATGGTGAGCGGATTGCTTATGCAGAAGCGCTGACAGCTCAAGGTGATTTTGAAAAATCATCGCAAGTTGTTGCCGATGTGGTAAGCCGTTTGGCGGATGCCAGACAAGCATTGGCAGTGGCTGATTTGGTGACGATGATTGATGATTTGGACAATGCTCAAGCTGCTTATCAAAAAGCGCAAGCTCTTGGTGGCAATGCTGATCGTATTGCTAGAGGCACGGCGCAAATTGCAAAACTCAGACAGCATGCTCTTGATGATGTGAAAGTTGCTGACGAATTGAATAAGAAAAAACAATTCGATGGTGCAGCCGAGCGTTACAGAGATGCAATTGCCACCAATCCAAGATTGGCAGAAGCACATCTTGGTTTGGCAAGAACGCTTGAGAAAATGCCAAAGCCCACTCAAGCTATCTTGTCCGATGCTGCTCAACACTATCGCCTTTATGTCGCTTTGAAGACGGACTTGTCAATCAAAGAAAAGCAGAAGATCACAATTCAAGCAGACAAGTTGAGTGATAGAGCTAACAAGCTGGCGCAAAAACATACCGGGCACAGCTAATCGTGATTATTGTAGGGGCGGGGAAACCCCGCCCCTACGATGGTGATGTTTGCGTTTTTAAGTTAGCTCTTTGTCTTCCAAACGGGATCATGGAATTTGTCTTTTGCTGGTCCGGAGAACCAACGTGTCATGATCATCTTTTGTTGTGTGTAGAAGAGAACTCCTTCACGTCCCTGAATGTGCAAATCGCCGAAGAACGACGCATTCCAGCCGGTGAATGGGAACCAGGCCATTGAGGCTGGCACGCCAACATTGATACCAATCATGCCGGCATTGAAGTGACGCTTGAATTCACGGGCTGCACGTCCTGAATTGGTGAAGATCACGGCGCCATTTCCGTAAGGGCAGTCCTTGCCCAGCTGAATTGCGTCTTCAATCGTTTTGACGCGTACCACGGATAATACTGGTCCAAATATTTCCTCTTGCACAATCGACATTTGTGGTTTGGCATGGTCGAAAATCGTTGGTCCGACAAAGTAACCGTTTGGTGCATCAGAAACTTTGACGTCACGTCCATCAACTAAAAGCTCCGCGCCTTCTTTCGCGCCCTTGTCGATTAAGGACTTAACGCGATTCATGTGATCGGCGGTAATTACCGGTCCCATATCCGGTGTGCCATCGATATCAGTGCGCCCAACTTTCATTGCCTTGGTGGATTCGGCCAATTGCGGCATCAAAATGTCGCCTGCTTCACCTACCGGTATGGCAAGCGAGCCTGCCATACAACGCTCGCCAGCGCAACCAAAGGCAGAGGCTTGCAGAGCCTGGCGGGTTTGATTCATGTCTGCATCAGGCATGATGATGATGTGATTTTTGGCACCACCAGCGGATTGCACGCGCTTGCCGTTGGCAGTTCCTTTTTCGTAAATGTATTTGGCAATCGGAGTGGAGCCGACGAAAGATACTGCTTTGACCAATGGATGTTCAAGCAATGCATCGACAGCTTCTTTGCCGCCGTGTACGATATTGAATACACCCTTCGGAACACCAGCCTCAATCAAAAGCTCGGCAATTTGAATGGAAGCCAAAGGCACTTTTTCCGACGGCTTCAAAATGAATGTATTTCCGCAAGTCAATGCCAACGGGTACATCCACAAAGGCACCATGGCTGGGAAATTGAATGGTGTGATGCCGGCGCAAACGCCCAGTGGATGGCGTTGCGTTTCGCAATCAACATTGCGAGCAATGTTCTCCAAGCTCTCGCCCATCATCAAGGATGGAATGCCACAAGCAAATTCAACAACTTCAATACCGCGCTGCACGGAGGCTTTCGCTTCGGCAAATGTTTTGCCATGCTCGCGTGAAACAGTGCGGGCAATATCTTCGTAATTTGCATCAAGCAAATTCTTGAAGCGGAACATCAAGCGAGCCCGCTCAACCACCGGTGTTTCCGACCATTCGGCAAATGCATGATGAGCGGCTTCGACTGCCTGATTAACTTCCGCACGTCCGCACATTGGCGTGCGAGCAATCACTTCGCCTAAGGAGGGATTGGTTACGTTGACAAATTCCTTGCTCTCCGAGGCAACCCATTTACCACCAATTAACAGCTTGCAATCTGTTACCTTGCTTTGTGTCAGAGCCATAACGTCCTCCAATTGAATGCAGGCCTAATTCTAGTGATTCCAAGCCCGTATTATCAGCTTCCTAAGAGCATTTTTAAATATAAGTAAACGCTTGTCCAGCCCTGGCAGGGGGATTGACCGACATATATTGGTTACTTTTCATATATGAGGGAATATTATTTGGGACGTGGAGGCTCAGGGCGCAGGGGACGATATGAGTTTGAAGGGCAAAGCTCGCCTATGAAAAGTTCGGTCGGTAAAGGAATTTGGAATCTGGCTGGGGCTGCTTTTCTAGCCGGCGTTTTTGCTTGGTCCCCAGCCTTGGCCCAGGATTACTCGCAAAACTATGCTCAAGGAATGATGGCTTACAAAACCGGTGATTGGTCCGATGCGATTAACTTTTTTTCGTCGTCTTATTCGCAGGCAATTGGTTGCGGGCATGAAATCGACCTAGTCGGTGCCGACATCATGCATTGGCTTGCCATGTCCTATTACAAGAATCAAGATTATTCCTCGGCGGAAACCTACTTCCAGAAGGAAGTGGAGATTTTATCCAATCGAATATTTCCATATTCCGACATGGATGAATCAATTGATCTACCGACAACAACAGATTCGCCCGCGTCTCTCGGCATTGCGCTTGAATGCCTTGCGGATGCTCGTTATGCGCTGGGCGACTATGAAAGTGCAAAGAGAAACTACTTGCAGGCAATTAAGATTTTGAAAACGGTAGAACAAGACTCGGAAGTTGCAACAAGTTTGGCGCAGGCGCAGAAAATGTTGATTGCCTGTATGAAGAAAGTTCCTGATCCACAGTCAGCTCAGTAATCGGCTCAGTAAGTAATTTGCAAAGTCATTCTGTCCTTTATCGAGAAAGAGGAATATGCCAGTGATTCTGAGACTTACAGTAATTCTGTCGGTGCTAGTTGGTTTCTCGCTCGGCGAAAGTAGTGTTCGGGCGCAAGGGTATGTGCAGAAAATGGCGGAGGGCGATCAAGCTTACAGCCGTGAAGATTATGGCAAGGCTGCAAACTTGTATCGACAGGCATTGCAACAGAGTACAAATAGCGGCGGCTACAAGAATGATCCGTTAGCTGTATCGATTGTCCACAAATTAGGCTTGGCGCTTTATCGCTCCGGTAATTTTTCCGAGGCAGAATCGACCTTTGAACGTGAGCGCACCTTGCTTGAGCAAGCCGAGCAGCGCGAAAAAACCAGGCTTTCTCCAATTAAGCCGGCTGCCGCCACCAAGGCCTATTGTCTTGCGCATTTAGCCGATGCACGTTTTGCCAACCAACATTACTCTTCGGCAAGAGAAGACTATAAAAAAGTACTTGAGATTATGCACACAACACCGATGGACTATGGGCTGAATGCACTTTCTGAGCATGCAAAAAAACAAATCGAAGTCTGCGAGCAAAAGCTGCACCATTGATTTAGCATCTGGCTTATTAG